>JBKJYH010000126.1:0-57940 GCA_046715765.1 Candidatus Limnocylindria bacterium | reverse complement strand
CGATCACGGATCGCATCGACGGGACCCAGTCCACCGCGTATCCGTTCGGCGCCGTCCAGGAGGTGGCGTTCACCACGTCCGACCCGCCGCCGAGCTGGAACGGGCCGCGGTTGAAGAGCCACTCGATCGGGCCGATCCCAGAGCGGCCAAAGGTCTCGTTCACCAGGGTCAGGGTGTGCAGCGCGCCCCAGCGCCAGGCGGTGGGATCCTCGCCGAGCAGTGGGCGCAATTCGTCGGTGGCGTCGAGGAGCGCACGGTCGAGCATCTCATCCCGCGTCTCGACCACGTCGGCCGTCGTGACGTCGTCCCACCACGCATCGGTCGGGTCCTCGAGCAGCGGTCGCAGCATCTCCAGGAAGCGGTCGCCGCCTGCGGCCTGGGTGCCGGTCGGAGCCAGGTCGTCGTCAATCGCCAGTCGCAACAGGTTGCGCCAGACCGCGTTGACGAATGCCGTCGGGGCGGAGTCGGCACCTTGCTGGCCGTCCCAACCGGTGAGCAGCGCCGCGGCCGCCCGCACCGCCTCCGGCTGGTCGGAGTCGCGGACCCGATCTCGAATCACCGGTGCCAGCAGGTGGGCCAGCGGGCCATGCTGGTCGAAGCCAATGGCATGCATCCCAGCCACGTCCAGTGGCCCGGCCGCCTCGATCAACTCGGTGATCCGCGCGGCGCGGTAGCCGAAGGCCCAGTCATCGGTCAGGAAGGCCGGGAAGTCCGGGGTCGTGACCGCGTTGTTCGCGGTCACGATGTAGCCCTCAGCAGGATCGAGCACCCAGGGCAGGTCCTCGAATGCCACGTAACTGTCCCAGGCGTAGGAGGTGTCCCAGCCGGGGACCGGCCACTTCCCGTCACCGGTCCGGCGGATCGGGATCCGACCGGGTGTCTGGTACCCGATATGTCCGTCGACATCGGCGTACAGCATGTTCTGGGACGGGACCTCGAAGACGCGCGCTGCCTCCCGGAATTCATCGAAATTCTGGGCCGCGTTCAACCGGAAGACGGCGTCCATCGTGCGACCAGGGCGCAGGGCGGTCCACTGCAGGGCGATGTCGGGTGCCGCGCGGGTCGGGGCATCGGCGCCGGCTGGCGCCACCGAACCGATGTACGCGAACCAGTCCGATACATCCGATAGGAGCGGTCCATGCGCGGTGCTGCGGATCCGGATGCTGACCGGGTCGCCGTTCGCGACCTGGATCGTTTCGGTCCGAATCTGCAGGTCGGCCATCCGGGTGCCGACCCGATAGCGGTCGCCCTGCACGTCCTCGAGGTACAGATCCGACACGTCCGGCCTCAGGTTGGTGAATCCCCATCCGATGCGCTGGTTGTGGCCGAGCACCACGCCGGGCACGCCGCTGAAGCTGAACCCGCTCACGTCGAACGGGCACGCTTCGTCCACTGCGCGACAGTGCAGCCCGACCTGGGACCAGATCCCCGGGATGGACGGCGCGAGGTGTGGGTCGTTGGCGAGCAGCGGCTGGCCGCTGACCGTGCGCGATCCCGCGACCGCGAACGAGTTGGACCCGATGCCGCTCCGGTCGGCCCGTCCGAGCAGCATCGGCAGCCGCTCGGCGATCGCGGCGATGCCCGCCAGCCGCTCGGCGATCGCGGTCATGTCAATCTCCGGGCGGGCGGCCACGGTCGAGGGTGCCTCGCCGGTCGCCGCCACCGGATTGTCCGGCACGGGCACGATCACCGGGTGGCGCCTGAACGGGTACGGCGGATCGAGGTCGAAGAGTTGCGCATCCGAGAGGCGGCTGGCGTACTGGACCCGGAGGATCTCCTCCTCCATGTTGCCGCGCAGATCCCAGGCCATCGCCTTCAACCAGGCAACCGAGTCGGCCGAGGTCCACGGCTCCGGCTCGTATCCGCTCACCTGGAGCCCCAGGACCGCGTACTCCAGCGAGAGAGCGGCTCCGGACCGCTCCGCCAGGTACGCGTTCACCCCGGTGGCATACGCCTCCAGGAAGCGGATCGTGTCGGGTGACAGGATCCGCAGCTCGGCCTCGGCGACGCGCCGCCAGCCGAGGGTGCGGATGAAGGCATCGGTCTCGAGTTGCGACTCGCCGAACAGTTCGGAGAGGCGCCCGGCGGTGATGTGGCGACGGAAGTCCATCTCCCAGAAGCGGTCCTGGGCGTGGACGTAGCCCTGCGCCATGAACAGGTCCTCGGGCGTGTCGGCGGTGATCTGCGGGACGCCCCACTCGTCGCGCCGGACCTCGACCTGCGCCGACAGGCCGGGGAGGGTGGCCGTGCCGCTCACCTGGGGAAAGGACGACCGAACCGTGAAGACCCCGTACCCCGTTCCCCCCACCACGGCCACCGCCAGAACGATCAGAACGACCTTCAGGATCAGCCCAAGGCGCCGTCGCATTCGGCGCGCAGGGTACCCCGCCCGCCTGGTCGTGTCATCCGATCAGGCGATCAGCTGATCGGTGTCTGCATCAGGGCGCCGGCGACGCGTCTTCATCAGCTCCTCGAGGACGTGCACCTCGAGGGTGGGCGAGGCGAGGGTGGCGAGGCGCAGCAAGGGGATCGTCTCGGTCACGCCGGGGCGAGTCCAGGGGAGCGGAGCGGGACAAGAATGCAGCGCGGGAGCCGGCCAACGGCCGCCATGCATCGACGGGGGTACCGGTACCTCTGGGTGCTGCTCGGATCCCCCTGCGTCGGCCTAGGATGGCGCACGGCTGACACGAAGCACATGTGATTCAACGAGAGCTGCCCTGAGATGACTACCAGCGAACACCGCAAGGGGCTTCGCCTGCCCTGGCTTGGCGATGATGCGAGGACCACGGAACCTCCCGAGGCCTCGCCAGAGGTACTTCGCGCGCTTGGGGTCTGGGGCCCGTTGCCTGAGCCCGCAGCCCCCGGTCCGCCCGATGACGCGCTCGCGGCACCGCCGAGCCCGCCCGAGGCGCCCACCGATGAGCCGGCCGCGAATGCCGACCCCTTCCTGGCGAGCCTGGTCGACGCCATGCGCCGAATCGCGGAAACAACGGGGGACGACACAGTGGCCGGGCTTCGCAAGGCGATGGCGGCGCGTGCCGCCGATATCCGCGCCGCGACCGAGGTGCAGGCCGCAGAGTTGAAGGCCAGCTGCGCGAGCGACGTCAAGCTGGTTGGAGCGTGGGAGCGGGCGGAGATCGCGGGGATCCGCGCCGAAGCGGGCGACAAGGTAGCCGCGCGACAGCGGCTTCTCGAAGCCGACCTCGCGCAGAATCTGGCGGCCGGCGAACGAGCGGCCGGGGTCGTGGAGGCCGGCATCGCCGCCTACGAGGCCGACTTGCGGGCTTTCTTTGCTGATCTGGCCATGCTCCGCGATCCGGTGGCGTTCGCCACCGCCGCCAAGCGGATGCCGCCGCCGCCAGATGTCGCGTGGCCCCGCGATCCGGACCCGGAACCGAAGACCGACTCGCAGCTGATCTCTGACGCGGCGGCGCCGGCGTCCGGGGACGAGCACGCTGCTGGCTGATCCTCTCCGGGAGAGCTAGGCGGGGTCCGATCCTCGATCTCCGATGCGGCGCGGATACTATCGGAGCATGGACAATCCGCCGCCTGTCCTCGACCCGCGTAACCGCGGCTCGTTCCCGATGTCAGCCGGCACCCGCACTCCGATCTCACCGGGAGATCGGGCCATGATCGGGTTGGCCGGGATCGCCCTGGTGCTGGGGGTCATGATCGCGATCTCGAATCTCCTGCCCCCGTCGGCGGTCAGCTCCGCCTCCGGCACGCCGGTGGCAAGCGCGTCGCCAACTCACGAGGCGAGTCGCACGCCGCGGCCCACCCGCCGTCCGGACCCCCTGCGCGAGTTGACGCTGGATCAGGCCACCCCGGAGCCCACGCCTGAGCCACGGGCAGCACTGTTCAGCGGCTGGATCCGGGCCGAGGTTGACCTGATCGTGCGGCGGACCCCAGGCCTCGATGCGTACACCTGGGGTGTGCTCGAGGCCGGCGCGGCGGCGCGCGCCACCGAGTCAGGGGAGTTCTCGTTCGGCACCGACGGCTGGTTGATGCTGGAGGAGCCATTTGCCGGCGGGTGGGTTGCCACCCTGAGCGCCGGCGCGTCGCTGGTCGAGCGGTATCCGCCGCCGGCCAATCCATCCACGGAATACTTGATGAGCGTGGGGTCTGGCGCCACCGGCTTCCTCGCCTTCGCGCAATCGGAGTCCTCGACGCTGGGCAGATCGAGCGTGGTGGCGCTCACCTCGAGCGATGGACAGGCCTGGACCCGCTCGGCCACCGGGTTTCCCAGGGATACCTGGGTCCCTGCCCCGGCGTGGGGCCCGCTTGGCTGGTTGGCAGCGGTCACGACCTACTGGTCGAACAGCCCCCAAACCTGGCTCTACCAATCGGGCGACGGGCGTAACTGGACGACGCTGGGTCGCATGACCGCAACCTCGAATTCACTGCTGGGGTCGGACGCGGGCTACCTCCTGACAGCCTACGGAGATGGAACGCGACCGGTACCCACCCACTGGTTCTCGGAGGATGGGCTCTTCTGGCAGGAGGCCGAGGACCCTGGCTTTGCAGCGTCTTCCCGGGTCAACGTGGTGGCCGTGCCGGGCGGCTTCTACGCCTGGGATGCTCGGCTGCCCGTTCCGCAAGGCGACCTGCGGGCTGCCTTTTCCGCAGATGGTCAGACCTGGGTGCCGATCTCCGAGGGTCCGGGGGGCTCGATGGTCCTGCTGGCCAGCGTTGGTTCGCGGGTCATCGGCCTGGACCTCTCGGAGGACCTCGAAATTCGGACCTGGGATGGCTCGATCAGCGACGGCCTGACCTGGCAGCGAGACTCCGATGGCGATGCGCCATTTGCCGGGGCCATGGTCAGCAGCCTTGCCTCCGACGGGCAGGTCGCGTATGCGTTCGGGTGGGATTCCGCAACCGAGCGACCGCTGGTCTGGGTCGGCACCGATGCCGGTTTTTCGCGTACCGGGTTACCGTCCGGGTTCGAGGGGCTCCCGCACTTTGGCGTGGCCGGGCCCTCGGGAGTCGCGCTGGTCGGAGCGCGTCCGAACCTGCGCGCCGAGAACCCGATCTTCTGGCATCGCACCCGCGCCGGTGGGTGGGCGGCTGAGGCGCGCCCGGTCATTCCGGTGACGCCGGACCCCGTCGGGGCCGACTGCCCGCCACGTCCGACGGACCTGCTGGAGTTCATGGGCCTCGCGACGACGCTCGGACCATTCTGCTATGCGGATCAGCCGATCACGCTGCGTGCCTGGTCCACCGGGTGTGAATGGTGCTCGGAGGTGGGGGGTGACCCCGGAGCGGAGCCGGCGTGGCTGACCCAACCGTCGCGGAACCTGCTTGTCCTGAGCCCAATCCAGTCCGCCGGTGGCGACATGAGCGTGGTCCTCGCGCCTGCGCTGGTCAGTTCCCAGGACTTGGCGTATGCCTGGGTGGAGCTGACAGGGCACTTCGATGACCCGGCAGCCGGCACCTGCCGGGCCTCGCCCGCCACGGTCGCATCACCCTGGTACTCCGGGGCCTGGCAGGTCGTTCTCATCTGCCGCCAGCAATTCGTGGTATCCGCAGTGCGGGTGGTGGACGGCCCGTAGCTCGCTCTGCGCCGCAGAGGACTACCATCGGGCGATGTCCAACCAGACCCTCGGACTGCCCGACGACCTGCGGGACTACCTGCTCCGGGTTGGAGTCCGCGAGGCACCCATCCTGCGCCGCCTCCGCGACGAAACGGCCTCCCTGCCGCAGCACAACATGCAGATCGCCCCCGAACAGGGCGCCCTGATGGCGATGCTGGTCCAGGTCAGTGGAGCAAGGCGCTGCATCGAGCTGGGCACATTCACCGGCTACTCGTCGCTGGCGGTGGCGCTGGCCCTGCCGCCGGATGGGCGGATGGTGTGCTGCGACGTCAGCCGAGAATGGACCGATATCGCTGCACGCTACTGGGCCGAGGCGGGGGTGGGCCACAAGATTGACCTGCGCATCGGGCCCGCCTCGGCGACCCTCGACGCGCTGCTGGCGGACGGTGGAGCCGATTCCTTCGACTTCGCCTTCCTGGATGCCGACAAGGCCAACTACTCCGCCTACGCCGAGCGCCTGATCCGCCTGCTGCGCCCCGGTGGCCTGCTGGCCGTGGACAATGTGCTATGGAGCGGAGCCGTGATCGACCCCGGCGCGACCGATCCCGATACCGAGGCGGTGCGCGCCCTCAACCAGATGCTGGCCGCCGATGACCGAGTTGACCTCGCGATGGTTCCAATCGCCGACGGGTTGACCCTGGCCCGCAAGCGCGGCTAGCCGTCCGTCCGGGTAGGGCTGATCCGGCGCCGGGTCTGGACTTCGACCTTCGACTCGTGCCCCTCGTGGGCGGGATGCTCGACCAGCGCAATCAGGCGGCTCGACATGAAGCGCCCGGTGCGCACCGGGGTGCCGCCGCGGGTGACCTCGCTCACCTCGACCACGCCGCGGGTGGTGGTCACCTCGATCCGCCGCCCCGCCCGGGTCGCCTCGATCACGAAGGTCTGGGTGCCATGCCCGGTATCCACCACAGCCTCGACCCGATCGCCCTTCATGCGGGCAGCCTAGCAGCCACTCAAGCCTCGTAGACGACTCGTCCGCCGACCAGGGTCGTCACCAGCCTGGCGTTGCCGATGGTCCCGTCCGGCGCGGCACGCAGGTCGCGATCCAGGATCGCGAGGTCGGCCAGTTTGCCCACCTCCAGCGTCCCGGTATCGGTCTCCAGGCGATGGACCCAGGCTGAGCCGATGGTGAAGGCACGCAGCGCGCTGTCGAGGTCGAGTCGTTCGCTGGGCAGGAACGCCGGATCGGCCCGATGGCGGGGCCGTGACCGACGGATCGCGACCTCCATCTCGACCAGTGGATCGGCGGTGCTGACCGTCCAGTCGCTCCCGCCGGCCAATCGCGCACCGGCGAGTTGGAGCGAGCGGAAGGGGTACTGCCAGGTGGTCCGAATCGGGCCGAGAAATGGAATCGTGAGCTCGGTCATCTGTTCCTCGAGCACCGCCCAGTACGGCTGCATGTTGGCGATCACGTCGAGCTGCGCGAAGCGCGCCAGGTCATCGGGGTGGATCAGCTGGATGTGGGCGATATGGTGCCGCCCGTCACGCGGTCCGTTGGTGCGCCGCGCGGACGCCACCGCGTCGAGCGCCATCCGCACCGCCCCGTCCCCGATGGCGTGCTGGTGCACCTGGAATCCGTGCAGATCCAGCGCGGTGACGATCTCGTCCAGCCACGGCTGCTCGTAAGTGGCCATCCCCCGGTTGGTGGTGGCCGCTCCGCGCCGGTCGAGATACGGGTCGAGCAGGGCCGCGGTGAAGCTCTCCATCACGCCGTCCAGGAAGAACTTGACCCCCGCCGCGCGGAAGCGCAGCGGATGGTTGCCCGGCGCGCGGGCGACGGTGCGTCGCTGCTCCCCCAATTCCTGGATCTGGTCCACCCCGCGATCGGGGTCCCAGTGCAGGGAGCCCACCACCCTGGCGGTCAGCTCGCCGGCCTCGATCGCGGCCAGGTAGGTGTCGAGCGGGGCGCGGCGCAGGTTGGCCTCGTTCCAGGCGGTGATGCCCAGCGAGTGCAGGTGGCGCTGCGCACTGAGCAGGCCCTCGCGCAGCAGGTCCGGGCTGGCCGGCGGCACGAGCGCGGCCACCAGGTCGATGGCCGCCTCCTGCAACGCGCCAACCGGGGAGCCGTCGGGGTCGCGCTCGATCCGGCCGTTGACCGGGTCTTCGGTTGCGGCCGTGATGCCCGCCCGAGCCAGTGCTGTGGAGTTGACCCAGGCCGTATGTCCGTCCCGGCTGGTGATGAAGGCGGGGCGATGGGGGAGGATCGCGTCGAGCGCCTCTCGGCGAGGGATGCCGCTCGGGAAGTCGGGCATCGCCCAGCCGCCGCCCACGATCCATTCCTCGTCCGGGTGCGACCCGGCGTAGGCCGCGATGGCGGCCAGGTATTCATCGGCCGATCCCAGTCCGGCGATGTTGCATTGGAGCGTCGCGACGCCCCCGTCCAGAGCGTGGATGTGCGCGTCCTGGAAGCCTGGCAGCACCGTCTCGCCGGCGAGCTCGATCACCCGCGTCCCCGGCCCGGCGAGTGGGCGGAGGTCGGCGGATGGCCCGATGGCGCTGATCCGTTCCGCGCTGATCGCCAGCGCGTCGTCGCGTGGATCGTTGCCGTCCAGCATCGACTCGAGCCTGGCGCCGGTGATCAGCAGGTCCACGTCGCTCATGAGCGCGATGCTAAGCGCTCGAGAGCGTCGCCCGTCGCTGGCCGGCGCGGGTCGGGTGCGGAGGGATCTACCCGCCCCGGTTCACCCCGCCCCGCTTCGGCCGCGCGGGGACAGTGGAGAGGGGATACTCGACGCGATGCAGATCCTCGTCATCGGCGCGGGTGGCTACGTCGGCGGTCGGCTCTTGCCACGCCTTCTGGCAGCGGGTCACCAACTGACGCTCGCCTCCCGGCAGCCGGCCACGGCCGCGCATCGTTTTCCCGACGCGGAGGTACTTGCCAGCGCCCCCCTCGACCCGGCCTTGCCGGGCGAGATCACGCGCGCCTTCGAGGTCGTGTACCACCTTCCCGAGACGATCGTGCGTCACGGCTCGCAGGCATGGGCATCCGAGGTGCGCGCCGCCGAATCGATCGGCGCGGCTGCGGCGGCGGCCGGGGCGCGGCGCATCATCATCCTCGGAAGGTTGGCCGAGAGTCCGCCAAACTCCCCCGCGTCCAGGCCCGGCGCACGGGGCGAGCGCGGCGAGGCCATGGCCCGTGGCGGAGTGCCCGTCCTCGAGTTCCGCGCATCCCTCATCATCGGGTCGGGAAGCGCCACCTTCGAGATGGTGCGCCACGTCGCCACCCGCGTGGCATTCAGCAGGAGCGGGCGCTGGGCGACCTATCGGGCCCAGCCGATCGCCGTTCGCGACGTACTTGGCTACCTGACTGCCGCCCTCGAGCGCGACCTGGCCGGTGTGGTCGAGATCGGCGGACCGCAGATCCTGTCGTTCACCGAGATGCTCCTCGGCTACGCTCAGTTGTCCGGCCGTCACCGCCTGCGCATCCCGCTCCCCGTCTTCGCACCTTGGATGAGCGACACGCTGGTCAGCCTCGTATCCCCCCTGCCACGGAGCGTCGCCGCCGCGATCATCGAACAGCTTCGCAATGGAATCGTGGTTCGCCAGGCCTCGGCATCGGCCTCGTTCCCGATTGCTCTCCTCTCGTACGCCGAGGCGATCGAGCTCGCGCGGGTGAGAACCACGGAGAACCAAGTGGAGACGGCCTGGTTCGACGCGATGGGGGGCAGCCACTCGCAGTGGCAACCCCACTGGGAGCACCACGCCCCTACGACCCTGGAGGAGGACGCCGCAGGTCGCCGCCTGCTCGTCGACCGGCGATCCATCGGGATTGCTGTCAGCGCTGACCGGGTCTTCTCCGAGGTTGAGCGACTGGGCGGGAGCGCCGGATGGCCGGCAGCGAACCTCCTGTGGCGCCTGCGCGGGCTCATCGACTGGATCGTCGGCGGCGTCGGGATGCGGCTCGGACGGCGGGACCGGGAGCGCCTGCGGGTGGGCGACGCGGTCGACTTCTGGCGGGTCGAGGCGCTCGAGCGTCCGCGCCTCGTCCGCCTCCGGGCCGACATGCGGCTACCCGGTCGTGCATGGCTCCAGTACGAGGTCGAACCGACTCCAGGCGGGTCCCGGCTGACCCAGACGGCCTGCTTCGTCCCCCGCGGCATTGCCGGGTACGTGTACTGGTATCTCCTCCTCCCGGTCCACGTGCCGATCTTCCGCCGGATGGTCCGCCTTCTCGCCGAGCGGGCCGCCGGCCCATGAGGCTCGCGTTGCGGTAAACACCTGCCGACTTTGTGACAAAGGTCACTATCCCTCGATCCGCGGGCACGCGTACGCTCCGCCGAAAGGCTCCGCGCGGAGGGATGGAGTGGCGTTGATCGCCCGAGCAGATCTCGACACAGGCACGCAGGCGGACGACGAGTACCAGCTGCGGGATGGCTCGCGGATCGCCGTCTTGGGCGGGGGCCCGGCCGGGTCGTTCTTCGCCTCCTTTGCCCTCGACATGGCCGAGCGCATCGGGCTACAGCTCGAGGTGGACATCTACGAGCCCCGGTCGTTCGACCAGCCTGGCGCGACCGGCTGCAACATGTGTGGTGGGATCGTGTCCGAGACGTTGGTCCAGAACCTGGCGATGGACGGACTCGTTCTCACCAGCGACGTCGTACAACGCGGCATCGACTCGTACGTGCTCCACACGGACGTCGGCAGCGTCCGCATCGCCACGCCGAACGACGAGATGCGGATCGGCGCCGTGCATCGCGGTGGGGGACCGCGGGACGTCTCCGAGCAGCGCTGGGAGTCCTTCGACAACCACCTCCTGGGCCGGGCGATCGAGCGCGGCGCGCAAGTGGTCCACGCACGGGTCGAGGATGTGTCGCGAGCCGACGGCAGGCCAACCATCCGCGCGCGGGGCGGCCAGCCGCAGGCCTATGACCTGGCGGTGGTGGCCACCGGAGTCAACACTTCGATCCTTAAGACCTTCGAAGCGCTCGGCATCGGCTACCAGCGTCCGCGCCTGACCAAGACGCTCATCCGCGAGTACCTGCTGGGTGAAGAGGCGATCAACCGGTCGCTCGGCACCTCGATGCACGTCTTCCTGCTCAACATCCCCCGGCTGGAGTTTGCTGCGATGATCCCCAAGGGGGACTACGTGACCATGTGTCTGCTCGGCGAGGAGATCGACAACGCACTCGGGGACGCCTTCGCCTCGGCCCCGGAGGTCCGGGCGATCATGCCGCCCGGCTGGGATCCGACATCCCACTCCTGTCAGTGCCTCCCGCACATCAACATCCGTGGCGTCGAGAAGCCCTACGCGGACCGCGTCGTGTTCATCGGCGATAGCGGCGTGACGCGCCTCTACAAGGACGGGATCGGCGCTGCCTACCGCACCGCCAAGGCCGCCGCCCGCACGGTGATCTTCGTTGGCACGTCCGAACGCGCGCTGCGGGACCACTTTCAGCCGGTGTGCGAGTCCATTCGGAAGGACAACAAGATCGGGACCTACGCCTTCGTCCTCACCCGGCTCGCCCAGCGCCTCGCCTTCGTGCGCCGTGCGATCGTTGCCATCAGCCGGCACGAACAGACGCACGGAAGGAGGCCACGCCTGAGCGGGATCCTGTGGGACATGTTCTCGGGCAGCGCGCCATACAGCGACATCTTCAGGCGAATGTTCGACCCCGCCCTGCTCGCCCGCGGCCTGGTGACCCTCCCCGGCGCCCTGCTGGGGAGCCCGCGCCGGGTGACTGGCACGCCGGATCAGGAGGAGGCGCCATGAGCCAGGCAGCACTCGGACGGTTCTACGCCGATGGCGAGATCGTTGCGCGCCAGGGCGAACTCGGCGACTGCCTCTTCGTCGTCCAGGACGGCGAGGTCGAGATCGTGCTGGAGGAAGGTGGCGTTGAAGCCGTCCTGCGCACAGCGAGACGGAACGAGGTGATCGGCGAGATGGCGATCATCGACCACCGTCCGCGATCGGCCACGGTTCGAGCCAAGGGGCAGGCCCGCATCCTGACCCTCGACAAGCGCAACTTCCTCCGACGGATCAGCGAGGATCCATCGCTCGCCTTCGGGCTGATCGAGACGATGTCGCACCGCGTCCGCGAACTCAGTCACGAGATCCTCGAGCTCCAGGCCCGAATCCGATCAATCGAGGCCGCGCATGAGGTGCGCCAGAAGCGCGGCCAGGGCGGGTAGGGCTCGCAGCCGGCGGCGTCCCCGGCCCGGCGAGGGGGCGGAGGTCGGCGGAAGGCCCGATGGCGCTGATCCGTTCCGCGCTGATCGCCAGCGCGTCGTGGCGCGGATCTGCGCCGTCGAGCATCGCTTCCAGGCGTGCGCCGGTGATCAGGAGGTCCGCATCGGCCATGGATGCGATGGTAGGGCGTCGCGAAACCGGGATGCGGGCCGCATCGGGCAGCGAGAATGACGGCCCGCCATCTGATGAGGTGAACCCGATGGATTCGCGAGCCACCCACGTCGCCACCGGCCACGCCGCCGAGCCGCTCACTGAAACGTCGCTCGGTGAGTTACGGGATGCCTTCCGCGGCGTGCTGCTGCGACCCGAAGATGACGGATACGAGCACGCTCGCCAGGTCTGGAACGCGATGGTCGATCGTCGCCCAGCCCTCATCGCGAGGTGCAGCGGAGCGGCCGACGTGGCCGCCGCGGTCCGGTTCGCGCGTCGGACAGGGCTGGAGATCGCGGTGCGCGGCGGCGGACATTCGGTGGCGGGCCACGGCGTGACCGAGGGTGGCCTGCTGATCGACCTCTCACCGATGAACGGGGTCCGGGTCGATCCCGATGCCGGTCGCGCGTGGGTGGCGGGCGGTGCTCAACTTGGGCAACTCGACCATGAAGCGCGGCTGCACGGGCTGGCGACCACGGCCGGCATGATCTCTCACACCGGTGTGGGCGGGCTGACCCTCGGCGGAGGCTACGGCTACCTGGCCCGCCAGTTCGGGCTGGCCTGCGACAACCTTGCCTCGGTCCAGGTGGTGACCGCCGACGGTGCGGTGCTCACCGCCAGTGAAACGCAGAACGCGGACCTGTTCTGGGGCGTGCGCGGCGGGGGCGGCAACTTCGGAGTGGTGACTGCGTTCGAGTTCCGGATGCACGAGGTCGATGCGATGGTGGCCACCGGGGACCTCATGTTCCACCTCGATGACGGGGCTGCCGCGCTGCGTGGACTCTTCGCCTTTCACGCGGCGATGCCGGACCGGATGTTGACCAGTGCCGCCATCACCACCGTCCGGGCGGAGTGGGGGCTCCCCAGCGTGCCCGCCGGCCAGGAGGTGGTGGCCATCTCCTGGGTGTACCTCGGGGACCAGGTCGAGGGGCGGCGCGTGGCCGACCCGCTGCATCGGCTGGCCAAGCCACTCTTCGAATCGGAGGAGTCGATCGACTACCTGCGCCTGCAGCGTTTCAGCGATGTCGCTCAACGACACGGCATGCGCCGCTACTGGAAAGGCGCCTTTGCCTGGGAGATGCCCGACTCCGGCCTCGAGGCGATGCTCGCCCGGCGAGCGGACCGGGCCGATCCTGATCCCGGTTGGAGTGGGACCATGGTGTCCCTGGGCGGCGCGGTAGCACGCATTGCCGAGGACGACACCGCATTCTCTGGACGCACGGCGCGATTCGACTTCCTGGTCACCGCGAGCTGGGAAGATCCGCGCGAGGACGCGGCCCGGCTTGCGGGATCGCGCGCCTACTTCGAGCGCGTCGCCCCGTTCCTGCCCGGGCCGGCCTACATCAACAGCCTCGAGCCCGACGACGCCGCCCGGGTGCGAGCCGCCTACGGCGCGGCCAAGCACGATCGGCTGATCGCCCTCAAGCGCCGATACGACCCCGACAATGTCTTCCACCTGAACCACAACATCCGTCCCTGATACGCGGCGGGGTCCAGCGGCCGGCGCGACTCACGGCGTAGGATCGCCGCGGCGGACGGCGCAGGCGGTCCCCCTCACCGGCGGGAGGCCGGATCAGTGCCTGGGGAGGCGGAGATGGCGGGCTTCACGCCGTTCACCAACAACTACCGCGACCTGTCCGACGAGAACGGCTACCAGTTCGAGTTCGTGTGCGACATCTGCGGGAGTGGGTATCGCAGCGAGTTCGAGCGCTCGGCGCTCGGTAGCGCGAGTTCGTTGCTGGGCGGCGCCAGTTCCCTGATCGGCGGCCTGTGGGGCGCCCAGGGTGCGGCGCGCGGGGCCAAGGACTTCATGGATCGCGGCGCACGCGACGAGGCGCTGAAGAAGGCGGCAGACGCGTTGATGCCGAACTTCACGCAGTGTCCGCGCGACCACCGCTGGGTGGACACGACCTGTTGGAACGAGGCCCGCGGCCTGTGCGTCGCCGACGCCCCCAAGCTGGCCGCCGAGATGGAGGCCGCCCGGGCATCGGTCGAGATCAACCAGATGCGCCAGGCGATGCAGGGCGAGACCGTCTTCTCCGGAGACCTGTCGGCGCGAGCGACGGTCTGCACCAACTGCGCCAAGCCGGTTGGATCGGAGAAGTTCTGCTCCAACTGCGGGACGCCCACCGGCCAGGACAAGTGCGCCAACTGTTCCGCCGACCTCGCCGCTGGCGCGCGCTTCTGCGCGAGCTGCGGCACCCCCGTCGCTGCAGCATAGCCCCCGGTCGAGTCGACCCAGCAGTCGACGCTGGCCGACCCGGACCATCGGTCGATAGGCCAATCGAACGGGTGTGCTATGCTCAGGTCTCCCTCGGGCTCCACGGGCGCGCCGGTCTGCGCTCCGGTCCTTACCGCTGAACCCCGATCCCCACGCCCTGACCGGGCCCCGCACGATGCGGGTGGGCCAAGTCAGGAGCTATTTCCACCGTGTCCTTTACCCAACTGGGGCTTGCCCCCGAACTGCTGCGCGCCGTCGCGGACTCCGGCTACACCGAGCCGACTCCCGTCCAGCGCGAAGCGATCCCACACGTCCTCGCCGGGCGTGACCTGCTGGCCGGAGCCCAAACCGGCACCGGCAAGACGGCGGCCTTCGTGCTGCCGATGCTGCAGCGCCTCCACGCCTCGCGTTCCGGGGACTGGCGCCATGTCCGTGCCCTGGTCCTGGTTCCCACCCGGGAACTGGCCATGCAGGTCGAGGAGAGCGTCCGCACCTACGGGGTCCATCACCGCATCCGCTCCACCACCATTTACGGCGGGGTCGGCTTCGTGCCCCAGGTCCGCGCCCTGCGCGCCGGCCCGGAGATCGTGGTCGCCACGCCGGGGCGCCTGCTCGACCACGTCGGACAGGGCACCATCAACCTGGGCCGGGTCGAAGTGCTGGTCCTCGACGAGGCGGACCGCATGCTCGATATGGGCTTCATCCGCGACATCCGCCGGATCCTGGCCCTGCTTCCCGCACGCCGCCAGAACCTGCTCTTCTCCGCCACCTTCTCCGATGAGATCCGACGCCTGGCCGATGGCCTGCTGGATCGTCCCGCCTTCGTCCAGATCGCGGCGCGCAACAAGCCGTCGGAGCTGATCGAGCAGGTCGTCCACCCGGTCGACCGCGAGCGCAAGCGCGAGCTGCTCAGCCACCTGGTCCGTAACCGGATCATCGACCAGGCGCTGGTCTTCACCCGCACCAAGCACGGCGCCAACCGGCTCGCCGAGCAACTTGACCGCGACGGGATCGCGGTGGCCGCGATCCACGGCAACAAGAGCCAGCCACAGCGCATCCGCGCACTCGCCGATTTCAAGGCCGGTCGGGTAACGCTCCTGATCGCCACCGAGGTGGCGTCTCGCGGCCTGGATATCGAATCTCTGCCGCACGTCGTCAACTACGAGATGCCGATGGTCCCCTCCGACTACGTCCACCGCATCGGTCGCACCGGCCGGGCGGGCGTGGACGGGATTGCCGTGTCACTGGTGTGCGTCGACGAGACGCCACTGCTGCGCGAGGTGGAGCGCCTGCTGGGCCGGGCCATCCCGGTCGAAACCGTCGCCGGCTTCGAGCCGGACCGCAACATCCGCCCCGAACCGATCCGGCTGCGCACCGGCCAGGGTGGAGGCCGACCGATGAGCCGTCCCCGCCCCGCGGGTGGGTCGCGCTCCAACTACGGCCATGCCCCGGCCCGCAGCCACGCCAGCGTGGCGCGCTGGCCATCGGCTCCCGTTCCCACCGCCACCGGCGAAGCCCGACGGCCTGACTCCCGGCGGTCCTACGGTCGGGTGCGTTCCTAGTCTTCGGGCATCCTGACTTACGTCTCAACCGCCAGTTACACCCGCTCCTCGCGCGTGAACCGCTAGCGAATCTCCTTGCCCAGGTCGCGTACGGCATCCTTGGTCTCGCCCCAACCCTGCTGCAGGGTGCCCTCGACCTGGTCGCGGATCCCCTCACCCTCGATTGACCTGTTGCCGACAACCCTGCCCAAGACTTCCTTGACCTTGCCGCCGACCTTCTTGACCGCTCCCGCGGGTCGATCCTTATCCATGTCAATTCTCCCGAGCGACATTGGCCATTGTTGGCTGACCAGGTGAGCCCAACGCCTTCACCCCTATGCCAATCGAGGACGATACGCCCGTTCCGTGGTCGGGGCAATATCCGTTCGGGTTCCGTGACAGGTAGGTTGTCAACCCTGGTTCGAGCACCGACCGGCAGAGCGCCGTGGAATCCCATACTGGGAATCGCCCGCCGTAGTCTTGCCTCAGACCTCCGGTCTAGGATGTGCGCCATGCGAAACGGTCACCTCGTCACGGTCGCTGCGATCCTTCTCGCTGCCTGCACGGGAGCGCCGGCGGGGAGCGGCACGGGGAGCCCGTCGCTGGGTTCGCTTGAAGCGTCGGCGCCTCCCGATCAGTCAGGGCAGTCGGCGAGCCCATCGCCATCCTCGCCTCCCGGGAGCGAGCCGACGGAGATCGCTGGCAACCTCGTGCTCCGGATCGACAGCATCAACCCGGAGACGGGGCCGGCCTACGTGATCCCGCTCCTCTCGGTGTACGAGGACGGCAGCGTCATCCAAGTCGTCGCCGAGCCCGAGACCGACTACACCTATGCTCGGTACGCGCGCCTGACTGCGGCCGGGCTGGAAACGGTGCTGGCCGAGGCTGATGGCGCGACGATTCTTAGGACGGGCGATCCCGCCGGCGACCGCCTGGCGAGCCTTGACACGTGGCTGACCACCAGCGCGTGGGACGTCCCACCACAGGACCAGATCACGTGGGTTCCCGCTCGCTACATGCTCGCGATTCGCGTCCACGAGGCGCCGGGCTCATGGCCAACTGACATCGATGACGTCTGGCCGCTCTCGGAGGCCATCGCGACGTTCGGCGAGCCGGTCGCCGGTGACCAGCCCGCCCCCGGGGATCGCCACGCTCGATGCGGCATGGTGACCCTCGACGAGGGGCTCGCACTGCAGTCCGGGATCAGCGAGATCCGTGGCCGGATTCCCACAGAGCTCGGGATGTGGGCGGAGCTGGACTGGGAGCGGGAGGCCGCCTGGGTCGCGCTGGTCCTGGAGGCGCTGATGCCTGACGAGCCTCTTTCATGCGAGATGCTGTGGGGTTACCCCTAGCCGCTCCGCTCCGCCCCGCCTACGCCTTCACCCCGAGCCCGATCGGGCAGCTCACGCCCGTCCCGTGATCGGGGCAATATCCGTTCGGGTTCCTCGCACACTATTGCCCTGCGCACACCGAGGGTCACGGCGCGAGGAACTCGACCGGCAACGGCCGCGGCGATCGATATCGTGCAGGCCGATCATCTCTGTTGGCTGCTGGGCTCGAGGCGAAGGAAGCCAGCCAGGTACTCGGGATGTGGTGCCAGGGGCACGCCAGCAGAATCAGCCGCCTGTCTGAGTGTCTCCAAGGCGGCGGGGCTTGGATGCCCGTAGACCTCCCACCCGAGAGGTTCGAGGTACTGGTATGCCGCTTGTGATCGCTCGTCGGCGCCAACGAAGTGCAGGTCCATCGAATCGGCGTCGGCGAAGGCGTGGAGGAAGCTGATCGTCCCTCCGTCCGAGTCGAGGTACGACAGGAAGAGCAGCGTTCGAGGCTTCTCCGCATGGAGGCGGGCCATCGCCTCGCTCATCAGCTGCCGCACGGCCGTGAGCTGCCCCTCTTTGATGCGGAAGCGGCTCAGGAAGAAGACCGGCTCAGACATCGTTGTGCACCTCCATCTCTGCGTCAAGGTAGCAGGTCGTCGCCTGAAAGCGCGTACGCCACACCCTCATCGACCGACATCGCATGTCCCTCCGCGCGTCGTTGCTCGAACGCAGCGTCACCGATGGCCTTGCGCGCCGCACCTTCGGGGTCCCGAAGGCGATCTCTGATCGCCGGCAAAATTCCCCCGCCGGCCTCCCTGCGGACCCGCGCGACGACGCCCCAAAGACGCGCGAGCCGCTCGTGGTGTCCCTCGCCGGACGCGACAAACCCGAGGCCAGTGATCGCGGCGCCCAACGCCTTCAGTGAGCGGCGCAACTGGACGACAGACGCCCGGATGAGTTTGAGGCGCTCCTTGCTCAACGACCGTCGGCCGCAATCAGGATCGCGCCGCTACTCTTTGGCGTGCCGGCGCCCCGGTCGCTTGCGCTAGACCGGCTCCATCCTCTCGGATGGCTCGACCGGCAGGCTCACGCCGATCCCGACTGCGCAGGCCACGCCAGTACCGTGCGTCATATTGTATCCGTGGGGGTTCTTGGCCAGGTACTGCTGGTGGTAGTCCTCGGCGAAGTAGAACTCGGGCGCGGGCCCGATCTCGGTCGTGATCGCACCGTAGCCGGCCCTCGCCAGCTCGGTGGCGTACATCTCGCGCGAGGCCTCGGCCTCGGCCGGCTGGGGATCGGTGTGGGTTTTGATGGCTGACCGATACGAGGTGCCGACGTCGTTGCCCTGGCGCATCCCCTGGGTTGGATTGTGCTGCTCCCAGAACGTCTTGAGCAGCTGCTCGTAGGACACCGCGGCCGGGTCGTACACCACCCGCACCGATTCGGCGTGACCGGTCCGCCCGGTGCAGACCTCCGCGTAGGTCGGATTCGGGGTGTAGCCGCCCTGGTAGCCGACCGCGGTGACGACCACCCCGGGCACCTTCCAGAAGGTCTTCTCGACGCCCCAGAAGCAGCCTGCGGCGAAATCCGCGACCTGGCTGCCGGCCGGGTACGGGCCCTTCAGCGCGGCGCCGCTCACGAAGTGGCGCTCGGCGGTGGGGAGAGCCCCGGCGCGGCCGGGGAGCGCATCGGTCGGATCCGGCATCCGGGACTTGGCCCCGGAGAGGAACGAAAACATGCGCCAAGTGTAGGCGAAGGCCCCGAATCCGCCACCGGGCCGGGCTTGCGGTCAGCGGCGCCCGGTCTCGAAGGGAGGGCCGTGTCCGGGCACGACCCGGTCCGCGGCGGCCAGGATTCGGCGGCGGCTGGCTTCCAGGGCCGCCTGGTCGTCCGCGAGCGGGTCGATCTCGGGCGTGCGGTCGGCGTGCCACCAGGCATGGGTACACGCCACCACGCCGTCATCGGTCTGGACCAGCAGGGTCAGGTCTTCGGCGGTGTGGCCCGGCGTCAGGATCAACCAGGCGTGCTCGGTGACGTGATGACCCTCGCCGGCGTGATCGAGCCACTGGTCGGCCCGGTAGCGAGCCCAGAAGTCGACGACCTCGGCGTTGGGGAAGAGCGCGACGTTGATCGCGTGGTCGGGGTGATGATGGGTCAGCACGACATGGGTCACATGCTCCGCTTCCAGGCCGAGCTCGCGCAGCGGATCGAGGATCGCGGCGCGGCTGGCGAGCATGCCGGGATCCACCACCACGACTGAGGCGCCGTCAAGCACCAGGCTGACGCTGCCGGCGACGCCGCGCGCGTCGACGTAACCAGCGTGCAGGAGATGGAATCGGGCGGGCATGGCCGGCAGTCTACGGCTACCCTTGGCCCGATGACCGACACTCCCGCCGCCAGAGCTTCACGAGTCGCAGACCGGATCGGATTGCTGCGTGGCATCCGTCAGACGCGCCACTTTCGCGCCGAAGCCGTGCCCGAAGACGCGCTGGCCGACATTCTGGAGGCGGCCCGCTGGAGCGGTTCGAGCGCGAATCGTCAGCCGTGGGAGTTCGTGGTGGTGCGTGACCCAGCGACGCTGGACGGACTTGGCGCGCTCGCGACCAATGCCGCGCACCTTGGACGCGCCCCCCTTGCGATCGCGGTGGTGATGCCCGGCGGCCAATTGGCACTCGATGCCTTCGACGAGGGACGCGTGGTCGAACGCATCGCCATCGCGGCAGCCGCGCACGGCCTGGGGGCGGGGATCGGCTGGATCCTGGTCGATGAGCGAGATGCGGCGCGCGAATTGCTGGATGTGCCTGCGGACCGATTGCTGCGGAGCGTGGTCGCGATCGGCTATTCGGGCGGCGCCGGGCGTCGCGCGACCGGAACCGGCCGCAAGCGGCTGGCCGAGCTGGTGCACACCGAGCGCTGGTAGGGTGGCCCCCCGCGAGCTCTGGGGAACGGCTGTGGATAACCCGACGCCCGGCGCGCAAATTCGGGGATAAGTGGGGTTGTGGGCCCCGACTGTGCCAGCCTATCCTTCGGTTGTCCCGAAGGGGCAGCGTACCGGATCACGAGATTGCATCAAGAGTTCTGGTAGCCGGATCGACGGCCGCAAGGTCGGAGAGCCGGGGGCTGTTCCTTCGGGGCGTTTCGTTGTGCCACGCAAGTTCGACCGATGCGACCGCCTCCTGGGTGAGGATGATCACCGGATCGAATCCCTCATCGGCCAGCGAATGCAGGCTGTCCCGCATCGCCCGAAGCTGGCGCCGGATCACGCTCTCCGGAACTCGCCGATCCGGCCTCTCTGCATTCCGCGCCAGGCAAACGGTCAACGGCAGGTTCAGCACCACGACGGCCGCGGGACGTCCGTGCGCACGCGCGAGCGCGAGCAACCGCTCCCGGGCCCAGCGCTGGACGCTGGTGGCGTCCACCACGGCCAGGTCGCCGTGGGCCATTCGCTCTTCGAGAGCGGCGTGCAGCAGCGCGAACGCCCTGGCGGTGGCCGATTGGTCCGCCTCGTCGCCGGCCACCAGGCCGCGGAACGCATCCGACGACAGGACGGCATCTGCGGGGAAGTGTCGCGCCGCAAACGTGCTCTTGCCGGAACCGCTCGGTCCGACCAGCACCACCAGGCCACCGGCCGGGAGCTCGAGCTTCACGGGCCCTCGCTCCATCGAGTGAGCGGATCGAGCAGGCCGGGGCCATCGCTGCGCACGTTGTTGACGGCGGGCGAGACCGGGTAGGCGATCAGCGAGTCATCCGGCGCGGAATGCAACAGTTCGCGCACGGCGGGGATGGGGGTGGCCTCGGCGAGCCACGCGCCCCAATCGGCCGGACCGAGGATGACCGGCATCCGGTCGTGGATGCGCGATACCAGGTCATTCGGGCTCGTGGTCAGGATCGTGCAGGTGTACAGCCGCTCCGCGGTCTGGGGATCGCGCCAGACGGCCCACAGGCCAGCGAGGGCGAGCGGGGCGTCACCGGCGCTGCGCACGGCGAACGGTTCGGAACGGAGCACCTTGCGGGTGGCTGGATCGCGCTCGCGACGCCACTCGTAGAACGCGTCGGCGGGGACGATGCAGCGGCGTCGCGCGAACGAGGTTCGGAAGGCCGGGGATGTCTCCGCCGTCTCGGCGCGGGCGTTGATCAGGCGCGCTGCACCCTTGGCCGTCGCGGCGTAGAAGGGCACCAGCCCCCAGCGGAATCGGTCCACCACCCGTTCGTCGTGAGACTCCAGGACGGCAAGCACCTGGTCTGTGGGAGCCACGTTGAAGCCGCTGCCCGGCTCATCCGCCACGGGCCGGGCGTGAAAGATGCGAGCCAACTCCTCCGCGGAGCGTGGCTGCGCGAATCGACCGCACATCGGTCCCGATCAGGCTCCGCGGGAAGCGCACTCCGGACACATGGAGGCGTCTGGGATCGGCGGCTGCGGCTGCCCGAGGGCACGCGGCAGGGTCTTGCCGCACAGCGTCGCCTCGGCGTCGCGCTGGAGGTGGACTTTGGAGAACTGGCGATCTGGCAAGCGCCAGGTCACGTAGCGTCGTTCGTTGACGTGGGTAACCATCTCGCTCCTGGAGTGCGCGGCGCGGAGGCCGGTCGGAAGGGGGGCATAGTATGCCCCAGATCGGCCCCGGACACCAGACCCCGAGTGACTCGCGACCCGACCTCGAACGCGGCATGATGGATGCCATGAAGCGGATCGGGATCCTCACCGGCGGGGGCGACGTGCCCGGCCTCAACTCGGTGATCAAGAGCGTGGTGTACCGCGCCAGCGAGGCCGGCTGGCAGGTCACCGGCATTCGCCGCGGCTGGCAGGGCCTGACCCACCTGGACACCAGCCTGGCCACCGATCCCACGAACACCTGGCCCCTGGACCGAGCCAACACCCGGGCCATCGACCGCACAGGCGGCACGATCCTGCACACCTCCCGCACCAACCCCGCCCGGATGGCGGCGGCCTCCTTGCCTCCAAGCCTGGATCAGGGACGCCTGGCCGGGATGCAGACCGATCCGGATCGGTACGACCTCACCCCGCTGGTACTCGACAACATTGCAAAGTTGGGCATCTCGTACCTGGTCCCGATTGGGGGCGATGACACGCTCGGCTACGCGTCACGCCTGGAGCGCGAAGGCGTGCCCGTGCTGGCGATCCCCAAGACGATGGACAACGACGTGGCGGGGACCGAGTACTGCATCGGCTTTTCGACCGCGGTGACGCGCGCCAAGGAGCTGATCAACCGCCAGCGCACCACGCTGGGCAGCCACGAGCGGATTGGGATCTTCCGCGTCTTCGGGCGGCGCGCGGGGTTTACGGCCTGGTACGCGGCCTACGTCACCAGTTCGCGGTGCGTGATCCCCGAGGCGCCGTTTGACCTGGAGCGGCTGGTATCGGTCCTTGCCGAGGACCGCGAGCTCAACCCCAGCCGCTACGCGCTCGTGATCGCCAGCGAAGGAGCGATCTGGACCGGCGGTCGGCTCGAGGAGGTGGGAGAGGCGGATGCCTACGGCCATCGACGCCCGGCGAACATCGGCACCGCGTTGGCGGGTGAGATCAAGCAGCGGACCGGCCTGGAAGCCGTTGCCTCCGACCTCACCTACGACCTGCGCAGCGGCGATCCGGATGCCCTGGACCAGATGGTGGCCACGACCTTCGCTAACCTGGCGATGGACCTGTTGACCGATGGTCAGCATGGGTGGATGGTCGCGATTCGGGACGGCAAGTACGCGGTCGCGCCGCTGCCGGACGCGTCCTCCGGCGCCCGCCGCTTGGACGCCGAGGCGCTCTACAACCCCGACCGCTTCCGTCCGCGATACGACCATCGGCTGGGGATGCCGCTCCTGCTCGGGCCCTCGCTGGGCGCGTAGGGGCGAGTCGGCCCACCCCGATTCGGGCCATTCGGCCCTGCGCTGAGGCACCGCGGATAGGCCACGCTGGGGCGGAGTAGATTCGTCTCGCGCGACCGTTGCCGTTCGGCGCGGCCCGCAAGTTCGAGGAGACCAGATGCGCCGCATACTCGCCTACTTCGTCGCCTTCACCGGCATGGGGGCACTGTTCGGGGGCACCTTGCTGCTGGCAGCCCTGGTGTTGGGGCCCCCGAGCGGATCCGGCCAGCTGCCCAGTGCAACACCGCTGCCTTCGCAGCCGGGGGGCCCGGTCGGCCAGATCATGGTCCGCGCCGTCGATTTCGGCTTCGAGCCGAGCGCCGTGGTGGTCGCCCAGCCGGGGATCTACACCGTCACGTTCATCAATGACGGTGGGATGCTGCACGACCTCACCTTCGCCGACGGGACGAGGCTCGTGGCCGAGGCGAACGCGACGGCAATCGGGACGGTGACCGTCCCCGCCGCCGGCATCACCTTCATCTGCACCGTTCCCGGCCACGTGGACGCCGGGATGACCGGCTCGGTCAGCATCGGTGTGGCGGGGAGCACGCCGCAGCCGTCGCACGAGATGACCGCCGAGGAGATGCGCGACGCTGACGCCGCTGTGACGGCCGCCTTCCCGGCCGAGACGGCGGGGAAGGGCAACCTCATCGTTGAGCCGACCATCGGGGCAGACGGGGTCAAGGAGTGGGAGGTGACCGCATCGGTCTTCGAGTGGGAGGTCGAGCCGGGCCGCTTCGTCGAGGCGTGGGGCTACAACGAGATGGTGCCGGGACCCCAACTCCGCGCGGAACTCGGCGACCGGGTGCGGATCATCCTGCACAACGAGCTCCCCGCCCCGACCACCATCCACTTCCACGGCCTGCTCGTGCCCAACGACATGGATGGAGTTGCGGTGATCAGCCAGCCGGCGGTCATGCCTGGTGAGTCGTTCACCTACGAATTCACCCTGCGCAATGCCGGATCGCACATGTACCACAGCCACTTCATGGCCGAAAAGCAGGTGCCAATGGGGCTGCTGGGTGCCTTCGTGGTGATCGATCCGAATGATCCCAACGATCCCGCCTCGGATATCGACTACACCATGATCATCAACGACGGACCGCTGGGCTACACCCTGAACGGCAAGGGCTTCCCGGCCACCGAACCGATCGTCGCGGTCCAGGGACAGATGATCCGGGTGCGGTACATGAATGAAGGACTCCAGATTCACCCGATGCACCTGCACGGGATGCCGCAACTGGTGATCGCCAAGGACGGCTACCTGCTCCCCGATCCCCACTACGAGGACACCGTGCTGGTCGCGCCCGGTGAGCGCGTGGACGTGCTGATCGAGGCTTCAGAATTGGGGATCTGGGCGTTCCACTGCCACATCCTGACCCACGTCGAGAGTGAGCACGGGATGTTCGGGATGGTCACCGCACTGATCGTGCAGGAGCCCTAGGAGCCATGGCCGCCAGGCGCGCCACCCCGGCCGAGTACCCCATCCAAGGCACCTCGCGCCTGGAAGTCAGCGGCCCTGCGCCGGTCGGCCGCGAGCGGGCAGCCCTGGTCCTGGGCCGCGAACGGCAGAGCTGGGTCGGAGAAACGCAGCCCGACGGACGCTGGCTGCTCGACCTGGAGTTGCAGGTGATGGAGTCGGCCCCCCGGATCCGCTTCAAGAAGGCGGCGTACCTCGAACTCGGACAGCTGGCCGGAGCCGATGGGGACGGGGCACTCACGCTCGACATCTCCTGGCAGGCGGCCGGGATGGCGCCACTCTTCCCGGTCTTCGCCGGCAGCCTGCGGTGGGAGGATGGGGAGATGACGATCAGCGGCGTCTACGCGCCGCCCGGTGGCAGCTTCGGCGCAGCGGCCGATCGGTTGTTGCTGCACATGGCGGCGCGCGGAACCGGGCAGTGGCTCCTGCGCCGGATCGCGTCGGCGATGGCCGGAGAGGCGGGCTAGCGCTCAGCCGTCCTCGAGGCGATGCCCCGGCGGCAGGGCATTGCGTAGGCGGTCGATGGCCGCCGCCAGATCCGACCCCGGCGGTCCCGAGAGGACGAGCGCGCGCCGCTCACTGGCCATCGCAGTTTCACCTTCATCGACCGGCGCAGGCGGCGGTGTCGCCGACGCCACGGTCGTCTGATCCCGCCGGACAGCGATCCCGTGATAGAGCGCGACCATCACCGCGACGGTCAGAACGCCGCTCGGCGTGGACAACTCCGAGACGATGCTGCCGGACGACGGGGCCCCCAGCAGTTGGCCAAAGACGCGATACAGGATCAGGCTCAGGGCTCCGATCCCAGCCACCAGGCTCCCCGCGAGCGCGAGCAGCAGGTAGGCGCGGCGCACCGTCGAGCTGGCCTCGGACTCGGCGTCCGTCGAACGAACGGCGACGGTCCGGCGCCACTCCCACAGCCACGGCGCACCGCCGGCCAACATCATTGCCGCGAAGCCTGCGGCCTCCGCCTTCCAGTACCCGCTGCTGAACTGGGTGCGCGTGCCTCCCAGCAGCGCATCGGCCACGATGCCGATCAACAGTGCAAGGCCGCTTGCGCCGATGGCCAATCCCACCCCGGCGACCGTGTAGCGATCAAGGCGTTCGGCAGTCGCTGAGTGGCCGGGCTCGTCTCGTTGACTCGCCTCATCGCGCAGCCAGCGCTGGTGGAACCACCACGCGGCGACGGGCGTGGCCGCTGCAACGATGGCCACCGCGACCTCGCGGACCAGCGAGGTGGCGTCCAAGGGCAAGCCAACCGCCTCGGCAGCGCCGAAACTCTGGACCAGCACTGCTCGCAGCCCATCCGACGCCCGCCCCAGCGCAGATCCGGCACTGATCGCGATGGCACCCAGGAAATAGGCCTGGCGCAGGCGCGCCCTGCGCTCGGCGGCTCCCCGCCAGCCATTGCCGGCAACTACCCGGCGCGCACCCCACCAATGGCCGATCCATAGCAGGCCCCAGCTGGCGACGCCGGCAACGCTAGTTGCAATCACCCAGCGCTGGTATCCGGCGTCAGCGCCTGGCGCCACGCCAACCACGGCGTCGATGATCGCCCGACCGAAATCCGCCGTCCCGTTCACGAACAGGGTCAGCGAAACCAGCGCGACCCCGTACAAGTACACCCGCGGCAGCCAGGCCGCCGCGCCGTGCAGCGGCTCGCCTCGCAGATCTCGACGGCGGATCCGTGCGTGGTAGGCCCATCCGCATCCGCCGACCAGGATCGCCGCCAGCGGGGAGGCCAAGGGCAGCGGATCGGCGTAGCCGAACGCCGGTCCACCGCTCACCTGCAGGACGAGGTCGCGGATAACCTCCGTCGCGGCCCAGCCGCCGATGAACGCGAGGGCACCCAGGACGAGGGTGAGGTACACGGCCCGCACGATCGAGCCATGCTCCGCGCTCGCATGCGGACTGCCTGGGCGCAGCCCGCGCTCCGCGAGCCACCAATGCACGCCCCACACCGGGATTCCCACCCCCATCAGGGCGAGCCCCTGGCTGAGTTGTTCGGCGCCCGAGCCGCCGTAGGGATCGGCCGCCACGCCGAGGCTCATCAGGAGCTGTCGGGTCACCATCCAGGCGCCAACCCCGAACGCGCCCAGGGCGATCGCGCTCATCAGGTACAGGTACAGGCGGCGGATGGTGAGCATTGGGTCGGCCCTCGTTAGGTTGCTGGAATCGCGGAAACGGTATCGGGGCTCCACTGCGGATGGACTGCGGTTCGGCTGGTTACACGACGTTCAGCTCTCGAATCGGGCGGTTGCCGGCGATCCGGTCGAAGCCAAAGGGCGACAGGTCAAGCGTCTCCCAGCCTCCGGTCACGATCCATTCGGCCAGGCCGCGTCCGACTGCCGGTGCCTGCTGCAGGCCGTGCCCGGAGAACCCGTTGGCGAACAGGAAGTTGGGGAGCGTGGGGTGCGCCCCGACCACGGCGTTGTGATCGACGGTGTTGACCTCGTAATGCCCGGCCCAGGCATCGAGCAGGCGAATCGCACCGAAGGCCTCGACCCGATGCGCCAGGACCGGCCAGACCTTCGCTTCCCAGGCAGCACGGTCCACGTCGAGATCAAACGTGTCGGGATCGGGGTCAGCGGCGCGCGGCGAGAAGCCGCTGATCCAGTTCGGGCCCTCGGGCCGGAAGTAGATCCCAGACGGGTCGATGGTCAGTGGCGCATCTGCGAGCGTGGCCCGGCATTCGAAGTGGTACACGTTGCGCTTGCGAGGCCGGACCGGGAGGTCGGTGCCGACCATCGCGGCCACGCCTGCCGCGCGCGGGCCCGCCGCGTTGACGACCCAATCGGTCTCGATCCGGCGCCCATCGGCCAGGCGCACCGCCCGAACCGCGTCGTCGTACTCGATCGCGACCGCCTCTCCGGTCAGGTACTCCACCCCGAGCGAGCGAGCCTTGGCCCGAAAGGCCTGGAGCAGGGCATACGCGTCGAACCAGCCCTCGTTCCCGAGGCCCAACGAACCTGCGGCCAGGTCATCCACGGTCATCCACGGGAAGCGGGTGCGCAACTCCGCCGGGCTGAGCAGGGCCACCTCCACGCCCGCCTCGCGTTGGACGGCGTGGTTGTGCTCGAGGACCGGGACGCCCGCCGCGGTGGCCAGGAACAGGTAGCCGCGTTCCACGAAGTCCACCTCGGGCGCCCGTTGGCCGGGGACGCCCAGCAAATCGTCGAGGTGCTTGATCAGGTGCACCCCGAAGCGGCTCAGTTCGATGTTCAGCGGCGTCGAGAACTGGAGCCGGATCGATGCCGCTGACAGGGTGGTCGACGAGGTGCGGTAGGTCAGGTCGCGCTCGACCACCACGATTCGGCCGTGCCAGTCCGGGCGCATCGCCAGGAAGGTGGCGGCCGCGCTGCCCATGATCGCCCCCCCGATGACCACCGCTCCGGCCCGCTCCGCGTCGCTCACAGGGCGATGCTAGCGGCTGGCGCGAAGCCCTACACTGCCTTCCCCATGGCGGAGAGCAAGCCGGTCATCATTGCCGTCGACGACGATGTCCCGGTGCTGCGCGCCGTCGAGCGGGACCTCCGCGCCCGGTACGGCGCCGATTACCGGATCGTGGCCGCCAATGCCGCCGGTGAGGCGCTCGAGGCAGTCCGCCAGCTGACCCAGCGCGGCGCCGTGGTCGCCCTCTTCGTGGTGGACCAACGCATGCCGCACATGACCGGGATCGAGTTTCTGGCGCAGGCGCTCGAGTTCCAGCCCGAAGCCAGGCGCGTCCTGCTGACCGCCTACGCGGACACCGATGTCGCGATCCAGGCAATCAACACCATTCGTCTCGATCACTACATCCTCAAGCCGTGGGACCCGCCCGAAGAGCATCTGTTCCCGATCACCGACGATCTGCTGGAGGACTGGGGCGCCTCGCACCGACCCGCGATCGACGGCCTGCGCCTGCTCGCCGGACGCTGGTCGCCGCGAGGCCACGAGATCCGCGACTACCTGACCCGCAACGGGGTCCCGTACCTGTGGCTCGATCCGGTTGACGATCCGGCCGGCAGGCGCCTCGCCGCTTCGCTTCCGGAGGGCATCGCCAACGACGCGTCGGTGCCGGTGGTGGTCTTCCCGGATGGCACCGCCCTCCGCGACCCGTCGAACATGCAGATCGCCGAGAAGGTTGGCCTGCAGGTGCACGCGGCGCGGCCGTTCTACGACCTGCTGATCGTGGGCGGCGGCCCGGCCGGCCTGGCCGCCGCGGTGTACGGCGCCAGCGAGGGGTTGCGCACGCTGCTGATCGAGCGCGAAGCGGCCGGTGGCCAGGCCGGCACCACCAGCCGGATCGAGAACTACCTGGGCTTTCCCGCCGGCCTGACCGGCGCCGATCTGGCGCGGCGCGCCCTCGCCCAGGCCAAACGCCTGGGCGCGGAGTTCCTTTCGCCGCAGGATGTGACGGGCCTGCGCCGCGAGGACCCGTATCGGGTGATCAGCCTGGCCGACGGCACCGAGGTGTCGTGCCAGTCGGTGGTGGTAGCCACCGGCGTGTCGTATCGCCAGCTGGAATTGCCTGGCGCCGCGGAGCTGGCCGGAGCGGGAATCTACTACGGGGCCGCGACGACCGAGGCCTTCCTGTATCGCGGACAGGAGGTGGGCGTGGTCGGGGGGGGCAACTCGGCCGGTCAGGCCGCGGTGTACCTCGCCCGTTTCGCGAACAAGGTGACCCTCCTGGTTCGGACCCCGGAGCTGTCGGGGATGAGCCAATACCTGATCGACCAGATGGCAGCCATCCCCAACATCACGGTCGAGGTTTCGACGTCGGTCAGCGCGGTACACGGCGAGGGACACCTGGCCGCGGTGACGACCAGCGGACCCGCTGGCGAGCGGCGGCTCGATCTGGCTGCCTGCTTCGTGTTCATCGGGCAACAGCCGCGCACGGATTGGCTGGAGGGGGCGGTGCAGCGCGATCCGGGCGGCTTCATCCCCACCGGCCCGGCCCTGATGGAAGGTGGGCGCTCGCCGGCTGGCTGGGGATTGACCCGCGAGCCGTTCCTGCTCGAATCGAGCCTGCCCGGGGTGTTCGTCGCGGGTGACGTCCGCAGTCGGTCGGTCAAGCGCATCGCGAGCGCGGTGGGCGAAGGGTCGATGTCGGTCCAGTTCGTGCACCAGTACCTGGCCACCCTGTAGGGCAGCGGGGCACCCGATGTCGGTGGAGGCGCTGCGCCAGACCCCGTTCTTCGCCGGACTGCCCGATGCGGACCTAGAGCGCCTGCTGGCCCAGGCGGCCCGGATTCACCTCGCCCCTGGGCAGGTGCTCATCCACGAAGGCGAGATGGGCGACCAGATGTACGTCGTCGTCAGCGGCGAACTCGAAGTGACCAAGCAGACCGGCAATACCCAGTTGGCGCTGGCGCGGGTCGGCCCGGGAGCGTTGCAGGGCGAGATGGCGGCCATCCTGGGCGGCGCCCGCCGGGGTGCATCGGTCACCGCGCTCACCGAGGCCGAGGTGCTGTGCATCCCGCGCGATGGACTCATCTCCCTGCTGTCGGGTGGGCCCGAACCCGCGCTTGGGCTGCTGCGGACGGTGATGGACCGGCTCCGCTCGACCGAATCGGTGCTGCGCCAACAGGAGAAGCTGGCGGGACTGGGCACGCTTGCCGCGGGGCTGGCCCATGAACTGAACAATCCTGCGGCTGCAATCCGACGCTCCGTATCGGCGCTCGCCGAAGCGGTCGCGGAGCGCGACCAGCTCCCTCCGCCGCAGGATCTCGCCAGGCTGCAGCCGCTGCAGGCTGCCCGCCCGCTGGGAGTCCTAGAGCGTTCTGACGCCATCGACGCGCTGGCCGAGTCGGTGGGGGACTCAGAGCTTGCAGCCGCCCTGGTGGATGCCGGCTGGACTCCCGAGGACCTGGCCTCCTCGTTCAGCCACCTGGATGCCGAAGAAGCGAGGGGAGCGGCGGCCTGGCTCGCCGCCACGGCCCGGATTCACGCCTTGCTGGGCGAGGTGGCGATGGCTGGCGAGCGGATCAGCGAGATCGTCGGAGCAGTCAAGAGCTACTCGTACCTGGACCAGGCGCCGGTCCAGCGCATCGACGTCCGGACCGGGCTCGACAACACCCTGGTCATCCTGCGCTCCAAGCTCAAGGCCGGGATCGAGGTGACCCGCCACTACGCGCCGGACCTGCCCGAGATCGAGGCCTACGGCTCCGAACTGAACCAGGTCTGGACCAACCTGATCGACAACGCGGCCGATGCGATGGAGGGCAAGGGTGCGATCGACATCCACGTGGATCCCACCAAGGATGGCGGCGTCCGGGTGCGGATCTGCGACACCGGGCCGGGGATGCCGCCCGATGTGGCGCGCCGTATCTTCGAGCCGTTCTACACCACCAAGGAGCCCGGCAAGGGAACTGGGCTGGGCCTGCACATCAGTCACCAGGTGGTCTCGCGCCATGGCGGCGTGATCGAGGTGGAATCACGACCGGGGCAAACCTGCTTCAGCGTGACGCTCTCGGCCACCCTGATCCGTGTCGACGATGCACCCAGGTCAGGCAGTTCCGCGAGGTGAGGTTGCGATGCACGAATGGTTGGTCTTCCTGCATGTAGCGGCGGTCTTGGGATTCATGCTGGCGCACGGCGTACAGGTGACCGCCATGTGGAAGATGCGCTGGGAACCGGACCCAGAGCAAAACTTGACCCTGCTCAACGTCCTGCCCGGCCTGACGCTCGTGCGGGTCATGCTCGCCGCCGTCGTGATCAGCGGCCTGTTGGTCGCGTTCACCGGATCGTGGTGGGACGCGGGCTGGCTCTGGCTCTCGCTGCTGATCCTGGCGGTCGTTGCGGTCGCCATGTGGCGCTATGGCGGCGGGTACTACGGCCTGATCCAGGATGCCGCGACGAAGGCGCTCGAGGCTCGCGACGATCCGGCGTCGCAGCCGGCCGCACAGCAGACCTTCGACGCGGCGCGGCGGAGCTGGCATCCGATGGGGATGACCGTCATCGGCCTGGGAGGGGTCGGGGTCATCCTGTGGCTGATGATGTTCAAGCCGTTCTGAGCAGTGGTCCGTTCCCTTGACAGGCGCAATCCCAGACAGTACCGTCCCACCACAACTGAACACGGCGACGATCGGGACGAGTACCCGCTCAGGCGAGCCCACAGGGATCCGGCGAGAGTGAGACGCCGGAGGCTGCGCGATCGGTGAATGGACCCGGGAGCTCCGGAGGCAAACGCATGGACGGTGGTCCGAGCCAGTAGCCCCCGGCGGAGAGGCACCGATATCGAGGCCGAGGCCATCGCCCGCTCGTCGTGAGCGTGCCGTGGTCGAATGAGCCCGGGTGAGAACACCGGGGAACAAAGGTGGCACCACGAGAAGACCCCCTCGTCCTTTGGGACGGAGGGGTCGTGTTGTTCTCACGACAAGGAGTCACCGATGTCCACCCCATCCGAGCCGCGCCGGTTCCTGCTCCCCGAGTCGGAGTTGCCGACGCACTACTACAACATCGCGGCCGACCTGCCCGAGCCGCTCCCCCCGCCGCTCCATCCCGGCACCCGCGAACCGATCGGCCCCGAGGCCCTGGCGCCCCTCTTCCCGATGGAGCTGATCCGCCAGGAGGTCAGCACCGAGCGACATGTCGAGATCCCCGAACCGGTTCGGGAGGCGTACCGCACCTTCCGCCCATCACCCCTGATCCGGGCGCGAGGCCTGGAGCGGTCGCTCAACACGCCGGCGCACATCTACTACAAGGTCGAGGCGGGCAGCCCGGCCGGCTCCCACAAGCCCAATACCGCACTGGCACAGGCCTACTACAACCGGGCCGAGGGGGTCACCCGCCTGGTCACCGAGACCGGCGCGGGCCAATGGGGCAGCGCGCTGGCCTACGCGGGGGCGCTGTTCGGGATCGAGACCAAGGTCTTCATGGTCCGGGTCAGCTACGAGCAGAAGCCGTACCGGCGCAGTTTCATCCAGACCATGGGCGCCAGCGTGGTCGCGTCACCATCGACCGAGACGCACGCCGGCCGGGCGATCCTGGCCATTGACCCCGAGTCGAGCGGCAGCCTGGGGATCGCCATCAGTGAGGCGATCGAGGAGGCGGCCACTCGCGAAGACACGAAGTACTCGCTTGGCAGCGTGCTGAACCACGTGTTGCTCCACCAGACCGTGATCGGGCAGGAGGCGATCGCCCAGATGGCCATGGCCGGGGAGGAGCCGGACGTGGTCATCGGCTGCGCGGGGGGAGGCTCGAACTTCGCCGGGATCGCTTTCCCGTTCCTGCGTGAGCGGCTCAACGGACGGTCGCGGACCCGGTTCCTTGCCGTCGAGCCGGCCTCGTGTCCGTCGCTGACCCAGGGCGAGTATCGCTACGACTTCGGGGACACCGCCGGCACCACTCCGCTGCTGAAGATGCACACCCTGGGCAACGACTTCCGGCCGGCGCCGATCCACGCCGGCGGGCTGCGCTATCACGGCATGGCTCCGCTGATCTCGCACCTCTACGAGCTGGGCTTCATCGAAGCGCGGGCTTACGCCCAGATCCCGTGCTTCGAGGCTGCGGTCCAGTTCGCGCGGACCGAGGGGCTGATCCCCGCCCCGGAGTCGAGCCACGCCATCCGGGCCGCCATCGACGAGGCGATCGACGCCCGCACCAGCGGTCAGCCGCGGGTGATCCTGTTCAATCTGTCGGGCCACGGCTTCTTCGACATGGCGGCCTATGACCAGTACCTGGCCGGTCAGCTGACCGATGTCGAGTTCGAGCCCCGGCGCGAGGCGGTTGCCGTGTGACGGCCGCGCTGTAGGATGGGCCCATGGCACGCGCGACCTGGAACGGGGCGGTGATCGCCGAGAGCGCCCGCTTCGAGATCGTGGAGGGCAACGTCTACTTCCCGCCCGACGCGGTGAAGAGCGAGTACCTGCGCCCCAGCCAGACGCACACGGCGTGCCCGTGGAAGGGTCTGTGCAGTTACTACACGCTCGAGGTGGACGGGCAGGTCAACCCCGATGCGGCCTGGTACTACCCCGAAACCTCCGATGCGGCAAAGAACGTCGAGGGCTACGTGGCCTTCTGGCGCGGCGTCAGCGTCGAGCGTTAGAGGTCGCGCGCACCCTGCAGGCCGAGGCCGAACTGGCCGGCCATCAGTTCCAGCGATCCGGCCTCGATCCGATAGCCCACCACCTCGGCGGTCACGACCCGAAGCACGGCCGCCTCCATCTCGCCGGCTGCGCCTCCGCAGGCCATCTCGGTCATCACCAGGTCGCTGAAGCGCAAGGTGTCATCGGTGATCGTCACGTTTCCCCCACCGCTGTTGCAGCCGGTCGCGATCTGGACCGTACCGTCCGCGAAGAAGGTGAGGGTCGCAACCACACCGGCCGGGACGCTCGAGACCGCGCCGCCGCTGATCACCGACACCACGCCCCAGGTGATCTCAACCAGCGGCAAGTCCGGGTCGGCGACCTCTCGATCGAGGAGCGTGATCACCGTGTCGCCACTGGTCAGCACCAGTTCATTCCCGTCAAGCGCGATATCGGGGGTCGCCCCGAGGAATGCGAAGAGCCATTGGTCCTGCGTCATCCGGTCCGCGTCGCATCCCATCTCAGTCACTCCCGCCCCGGAGATGAAGAGCCGGGCCCCGCTCACCAGGTAGGTCCCGCCCATCGTGTTGCAGCCGCCGTTGGCGCTGATCTGCCCGTCCTGGAAGTTGAGTCGGACCTGGGTCCCGCCGACCAATGCTCGATCGGCACCGTCGACCGTCACCAACGTGGAAAGGAAGGCTCGGCCGTCCAGGCCGGCAGGGGAGCTGGGACCGGGCGAGCCGGAGGGGCTGGCCGTGGAACAGGCGGCTAGCAGCAGCGCCGCGGACAGCATCGGAATCAATCGCTTCATGGCCGCGTGACGCAGACTATCGGGATGCGGTTCCCGCCGGTGCCCCGTTGAAGTTCGGCCTGCAGATCAATTCGTTCACCTGGCCGGGGGGTGGCGCCGCAATTGGGCCGACCCTGGCGCGCGTGGTGCGCACGGCCGACCGGGTGGGGTTCGACTCGATCTGGGTGATGGATCACTTCTTCCAGATTCGCGGGCTCGGGCCACCGGAGGCACCGATGCTCGACGGGATGACCGCCCTCGGCTTCATGGCGGCGCACTCGGAGCGTGCCCGGCTGGGGCTGATGGTGGGGGGGATCCACTACCGGCAGGCGGGGCTCTGGATCAAGGCCGCCACCACCCTCGACGTCCTGTCGGGGGGTCACGCCTGGTTCGGGATCGGGGCGGCCTGGAACGAGGAGGAGTCAGCAGCGCTCGGGTTCCCGATGCCGCCCCTCGGGAAACGCTTCGAGATGCTCGAGGAGTGCCTGCAGATGGCGCATGCGATGTGGTCGGGCGGCAGCGGCAGCGGAGAGCGCCTTGACGGGAGTCACTACATCGCAACCCGCCTGCTCAACTCGCCGCAGGCGATCTCACGCCCTCGCGTGCCGATCATGATCGGGGGTGGGGGAGAGCGGAAAACCCTTCGCCTGGTGGCCCAGTACGCGGACGCCTGCAACGTGTTCGGCGACGCGGCGCGCATTTCGCACAAGTACGCCGTTCTGCGCGAGCATTGCGAGCGCATTGGGCGCCCCTATGACGAGATCGAGCGCAGCACGCTGCAGAGCATCGATCTGGCCACCCAGTCCGCGGACCAGATCGTGGAGCGATTCGGCTCACTGGCGGAAGCCGGCGCCCAGCACATCCTGTTCAGCGTCCGCGGCGTGAACGAGACCGACAAGTTGGAGCGGATAGCCGCCGAGATCTTCCCGCAGTTGCACTAGCGGACGGCTGACCCGCGCCGCATCCTCCGCCGGCCCGCGGAGTCCCCTTACTCGTTGGAGGTGACGACCGGTGAATTGACCGGCGTGAAGTCGTATCGCACCGGGGTCGTCACGATGAAGACGGCGGCGTACAGCGCGACCACGATGACGGTAGTGATGAGTTTCTGGCGCGTGCTCCAAACGCTGGATACCCACGCCAGGACCAGGCCGACCACACCCATGACCAGCCACGGGACGATCCCCACCTGGAGGAAGAGGGTTGGCCAGGCCAGCCCGAGGAACAGGAGGGAAGCGATCTCTACCGTACCCCGCTTGGAAGGGCGTCCGACAGAGGCATTGGGCGCGGCGTCGTTGCCAGCTTCGCCGGCAACGATCTCCTCGGGCGAGCCGAGCCGCTCGAGGATGTTTCGGACGGCAACCTCGTCGGAGCGTCCCGCCTCAGCCAACGCCGCGCGGATATGGTCTCGCACCTCTGCCACGAGCTCGGCGCGGCGGTAAACCGGGAGCAATGCTGTCGCCGCCTCAAGGCGACCGAGATAGTCGCTCACGAGCAGTTCAGTGTCCATCAGAAACCCTCCTATTGGTCATGCCGCGAGGACCGCGTCTACGGCATCGCGAAATCCTGTCCACTCCCGAGAAAAGGCGTCGAGAGCACGCTCGCCTTCAGTGGTGAGCCGGTAATAGCGGCGGGGTGGCCCAGACTCCGACTCGCGCCAGGTCGTCTGCACCAGGCCGTCGCGCCGGAGCCGCGAGAGGAGCGGATAGATCGTCCCCTCGCTCGTCACCAGGCCTCCCGCATTCGACAGGACGCGCACGATCTCGAACGCGTAGGACTCCTCCTTGCGCATCACCGCCAGCACGCAGTGCTCGAGGACGCCACGCCGGAGTTCCGTAAGGGGGTCTCGTGTCTGGCCAACTACCATGTGTCGCATGATAGTCAAGGTGGAGGGCTTGTCAAGGGTCCTGTCGTCTATCCGAGGCCTGCCCCGCAACTGCGTCGGCCGGATGGGCGCCGATGTGCGATCCTCGACCCGTGAGCAGCCGTCGTCGACCGACCGGACTGCAGGGGAGCGCCAGCGCCCGCCCGCCCCTCGCCTATCGGGGCGCGATCCTGTTGGGCCGATTCCTGGCTCGATACGTGTTCGGCATGCGCATGACCCTGGAGGGCCGCGAGAACCTCCCGCACGACGCCGTCGGTCGGCGGACCGGCGGCTGGATCGCGGCGCCGATGGCGCATCGGTCATGGGTCGACCCCTTCGTGGAGGTCGTGACCCTCCCGCTTGCACCACACTTCTACTTCTTCGGCGATGGGCGAGTGATGTACCTCACCCCGTTCCGCCGCTTCCTGTTCCGTCTGATCGGCGGCATCGTGCCGCTCTGGCCCCGGGGCGGGCGCCGAGCCTTCTTCGAGCATCTCGACGCCGCTGCGCAGGTCGTGGGCGTGGGGGCGGTGTTCATCATCCACCCTGAGGCGACCAGCGCGCTGCCTCCACCGGGTCAACTGCGGACCGTACAGGCCGGGATCGGTTATCTCGCGCTGCGCACCGGCGCCCCGGTGGTCCCGATGCTGCTGGGCGGCACCACCGAACTGTACCGAGGCCGGCGCCTGACGCTCCGCGTGCTCCCCGCGGTTACGGTCCACGAGCTGGCCGGATTGCCGCCCGGTCCGCTGCCGGAGCGCGAGTCGCCGGAAGAAAGGGCCGCCGCCCGCCGGATCGCTGAACGGCTGGAGGAGATCATGACGCCCCTGGTCGCTGAGCGTTACGCGCGTGACGTTGCCGAGTCAGTCAACGATCGCCGCCGCTGGACCTGGCTGACCCACTGGTTGGACGTCCAGTGGGAGGAGGGCGACCGCCCTCGCAGATGGGCGCGCGACAGGGACCTGCCGCTGGACGATGCTCCTGTGGCGGACCCGACCCGCGACCCCGGCTGATCAGCGCTTGGCGCCGGCCAGCTCGGCCTCGACCTCCGCAATCGGACGGACCGACCGTTCGCCACCGGCGCGGTCGGTCACCTCGGCGCCGCCCGCAACCAGGGACCGCGGGGAGATGGTGACAATCGTCGGCATCCCGAGCAGTTCCGCATCGGTCAACTTCACGCCGGGGGACTCGTCGCGGTCGTCGTACAGCACCTCGATCCCGGCATCGGTCAAGCGGGCGTAGAGGCCCTCGGCCTCGGCCGCGACCGCGGGGTCTCGCGCGGCGCCCAGCGTGACAAGGTGCGCCGCATAGGGAGCCACCTCGCGTGGCCAGGCAATCCCCTTGGCATCGTGATGCGCCTCCACGATGCAGGCCATCGCCCGCCCCAGGCCGATCCCGTAGCTGCCCATCGTGATCAGCTGGCGGCTGCCGTCCTCGGCCAGGTAGTTCGCACCCAGCGCCTTGGTGAAATCGGTCCCGAGCTTGAAGATGTTGCCGACCTCGATCCCCTTGCGCAGCCGGACGGGCGTACCGCACTCCGGACAAGGGTCGCCCTCGCGTACGTTGGCGATGTCGATCACCACGTCGGGCGTGAAGTCGCGCCCGACGTTGACGTTGAGCAGGTGGAAGCCGTGCCGGTTGGCGCCGGCGACCAGGTTCGGGGAACCGGCGGCGATCTCGTCCACCACCACCGTGGTGCCGCTGGACCCGATCGGTGAAGCGTACCCGGGCTCCATTCCCGCGGCGCGGATCTCCGCTTCGTGGGCCGGGCGCATGCCCCCGATGGCCTTGATCGCGTTCGCCAGCTTGGTCTCGTTGACCTCGTAATCGCCGCGCACGATGGCGGTGACCAGTCGGCCGTCGCCGGTCATGAAGAAGATGGCCTTGGCGGTCTGATCGGTGCCCACCCCCAGCAGCGCGGCGAGCGAGGCTATGGTATCGGCCGTCGGAGTAGCCACTTGCTCCAGGGGTTTCGGCTCGGCGGTCGACGGCGCGCGCGCTTGTGCCCTCGCGATCTGCTGGTTGGCCGCGTACCCGCAGTCGTCGCACAGGACCAGGGTGTCCTCGCCCTGCTCGTTGAGAACCATGAACTCGTGGGCTCCGCTGCCGCCCATGATCCCCACGTCGGCGCCGACCGCCACCGTCTCCAACCCGAGGCGCCGGAAGATGGCCTCGTAGGCGGCGTAGTGGAGCTGGTACGAGCGATCCAGACCGGCGTCGTCGGCGTCGCACGAGTACGAGTCCTTCATCACGAACTCGCGGACCCGGATCAGTCCGCCGCGGGCGCGAGGCTCATCGCGGAACTTGGTCTGGAAGTGGTAGACCATCACCGGCAGCTGGCGGTAGCTGTGGACGATGTCGCGCAGCAGGTCGGCCACCACCTCCTCGTGAGTCATGGCCAGCACCATGTCGCGCCCGGATCGGTCCTTGAAGCGGACCATCTCCGGCCCGATCTTCTGGTAGCGCCCCGTCTCGCGCCACAGGTCGGCGGGATGGACCACCGGCATCTCCATCTCCTGGCAGCCGATGCGGTCCATCTCTTCGCGGATGACCTGCTCGATGCGCCGATGCACCCGAAAGCCCAGCGGCAAAAGCGAATAGATGCCCGTGCCGAGCTGCCGCACGTAGCCGGCGCGCAGCAACAGCCGGTGCGAAGCCATCTCGGCTTCGGCCGGGTCGTCCCGCAGGGAAGCGAAGAAAAGGTCGGAGAGGCGCATCGGGCGCCAAGGATAGCCGACCGCGGAGCGGCGTCAGCCCTCCCGGTCGGGGTGGCCCAGCGCGTCGCTGATCAACTCTTGGGTGTCATGCGGAGCAGCGGCTCCCACCAGGTGCTCGGAGGCGCGCAACGCCCTGACCGGCAGCAGCGCCACGATCAACAGTCCGAGCGACGCGGCCAGCAGCCCGTCGATCCCCAGCCACTCGGCGGCGCCGCCACTCACCAGGCTGCCGAAGATCTGCCCGACAGCCAGGAAGACCGAGTACAGGCCCATGACTGCGCCGCGGTCCTCCGGATGCGTCTCGGTGATGTCGGCAAGCAGGCCGAGCGCCGCAGGCGTGGCACCCGCGAGGACGAAGAGGCCGGCGGCCATCGCCAGGACCACTGCGCCAACCACCGGCGCGGGCCAACCCTGCGAGTGATTCAGGCCGAAGATGGCACCGATCATCAGCAGCCCGCCGAGATCCCCGAGCGCAATGATCGTCGTCCGACGGTAGCGTTTGAATCGGCTGCCCCAGAAGAAGAGGCCGGCAAAGAAGAGCAGGAGTCCCACGCCCAGGCCCAGGCTGACCTGGGTCGGGCCGAAGCCACCCATCAGGAGCTGGTCCTCGAAGCGCGCGGACGGCGCGCGCACCAGTTGGAAGACCGATTGGGTGGTCCAGCTGCCGACGACCGCGTTGAGCGCAATCCAGGTCGGTGCCAGCAACCACACGGCGGGCGAACTCATCACGCGGCGGTAGCGGGCCAGGTCGAACCGGTGGGGGTGCAGCTCGGCCGAATGGACGGGCACCGGCTCGAAGTCCTTTGCCGGGAGCGGGAGCTCGGCCACGCCCCAGCGGTAGATGGCGAAGGAGATGGCGTAGATCCCCGCGTTGCCGATGAACGCCCAGCGCGCCAGCACCTCCCAGGCGGGGCCGGCGACCACGATCCCGATCCCCAGCCCCGCCAGGGTGGCGGCTTCGAAGCGCGCCACGGTCCGGCCGCGCAACGCCTCGTCCCGGCTGGTGGCCAGCGCGATGTAGCCCAGGATCGACGGGATGCTGGCGCCAGCGGCCGCTCCCTCGGCGAGTCGTGTTCCGCCAAGCAGCCACAGGTCGGTGGTCAAAGCGGTGGCGATCACCGCCACGAAGCCGAAGACCGGGCCCCACTGCATCAGCCGATGTGCACCAAGCCGGTCCGACAGGATCCCGAAGAACGGCGAGAGCACCAGTTCGGAGACGTAGTAGCTGGCCGTCAGGGCTCCCACCACGAAGGCACTGACCTCGGTCCCGCCGTGCTTGGGCAGGTCGGCCAGGTAGTAGAGCAGCAAGCCGCCGGTGAGACCGGTTGACAAGCGCAGGGTGAAGGTGCCGAGGAGCACTGCCAACAGCGAACGGTCGGGCATGGAGCAGCAAGGTTAGCCGCTTGACCGATTGCCGTGCGGGTTGGCGGTCCCACCGACTACTGACGGTGGCATCAGCCGACGAACCGGGACCGACGAGGGAGTCACCAACACGATCGGGGTCGAGTCGGTGGACGATACGATCGAGAAGGTCCTCGTCGCAGGTGGCCGCGTGGTCCGCCGCACGGGGCCGGGGCCCGGCATCGGCTGGCTGGCCTACTCCAGCGATTCCGAGGGCAACCTGTTCGGCGTCATGCAGGACGATCCAGCGGCGCTCTGACGCGTCGGCGGCGGCGGATGGCGAGGACGGCCCCGCCTCCCGTGCCGATCAGCAGCAGCCCGCCACCCACTAACAGCCGATCGCGCCCCACCGCCTCGGCGCCGTCGCGGGTTGCCATCGCAACTCGGGCATCCTCCGCGGCGGCGTCGCTGTCGCCGGCCTCCCAGGCGTCGCGCGCCGTTGCCAGCCCGGCCGCCGGATCGGTGAGCAGCAGCCCCACCGATTCGACGAACCCCGGTTCTGACGCCAGGCGGGTGGTGGTCCCCTCGATCAACTCCAGCGCCCCCAGTTCCGCGGTCGCCTCGGCCTGCGCCGCGGCCATCCCGTCGGCGCCCTCGAATGCCTCGCGCAGGGCGTCGGGCGGAGTCAGGTCCAGGCTCACTCCGAGCGTTGTCAGATCATCTCGAAGGTCCAGCACCTGGCTCGCCATCCCGAGCTCCGCGAGCGCCTCGTCGAACTCCCACGAGCTCATCGCATAGCGAACCGGGGTCGGCAGCTGCCACTCCCCGGCGGCGTCAGCGACCTCGTGGTACCGGTCGCGCGCCTCCGCGCGATCATCGAGCAGCGGGCGCTGCCCAGCACTGACCACGTACTCCAGCCACAGGTCGGCGAACGCGGCATCGGTGCGCTCCTCGAGCAGGTCGAGCAGGCGCTGCCAGCCGGGTTGGTCGAACGGGACCCCGATCACCGGGGATCCCTGGTCCTCGGCCGGTTGGTAGGACATGAATCCGTCCTCCGCAGCGCGCCACACGCTGCGGAGGACGTCATGGTCGGTGCGCTCGAAGATCAACTCGGCCAGGTGATAGGTAGCCGCGTAGGCGTACCGCTCCACCAGGTCGGTCTCGGCCCCGATGACGCCCCAGTCGTTGAGCGCGACCTTTCCCGCCACGAGCTCGTCGGTCAGCTCGAAGACATCTCCACGGGCTCCGATCTGTTCCGCGGCATGGACTGCGTAAAACTCGGCAAACGCCTCCCCGATCCATCGGTCGCGGAAGAGTCCGTCGTTGAACCAGGCGTGGGCCACTTCGTGCAGCGCCACGATCGCATCGGCGTCGTATCGAACGTTGATCAGTTCGGTCAGCCGGTTGTAGACACCGGCGTACTCGCCCAGGCGCCGGATGGCGGACTCCTCCACCTTCAACTCGCCATGCACCGGCCATGCCAGGCCGATTAACTCGTGGAGGGCCGGGATCCCATCGCTCAGCAGGATCTGCATCCGGGCAGCCCACTCCGGATCATCGTCCCAGGCGCGCAACCTGACCGTGCCGACCTCGTCCCCGACGGCCAGGTCGAAGTCGGTGACTTGAAACGAACCCGGGCGCTCCGCGACGACGTACGCGAACCAATCGCCCGGATCAGCCAGGGGTGCGGCGCTGAGCACGGTCGTGCCGTCCGGCTGAGGCGCCTCGTCGAGCACCTCCCCATACACGGTCGCGTTCCAGCTCGGGGGCAGGATGACCCTGACGCTGCCGTCCGTGGTCCCCGGGTCGCCAAAGGCCCACACGCCGAAGGCAGCCATGCTGCGCCCGATCCGCAGGTCCCGGTTCGCCTCGCCGCCCGGGTCCACCAGGTCGAAGCTGATCCGATAGGCATAACTTTGCTGGTAGAAAACGTTGCGCGAGAAGTTCACCGAGATCTTGGTAAATTCGTCGGTGGCCTCCAGGACCCGCACGCCCACACCCGCTCCCTCGGATGAGCCGCGGATGCTGGTTGCGCCGGCCTGGATGAACATCGTCAGGCCGGTGTAATAGATCTGCCCCTGGGCGGTATCCCGCTCGAGCGAGGTCGACACCGAGTCGATCGTGACACCGACCCGCTCGTCCTCGGGAAGGACCCGATAGGTGGTGTCCGATACCGTCACCAATCCACCGCCCGCTCGGGCCATGCTCGTGATCCCCGGCGCCAGCGGCAGGGCCGCGGCAAGGAGAATCGCGGCCGCCACAATCCTGATCCTCAGCAAGCCGGCGCTCACAGCGGGCAGCCTACGCCATGGCAGAGGCGCCCGGTCGCTGCGACCCGGCGCAGCGACTCAGGACGCGACGGTGAGCGTGGCCAGGCCGAAGGCGGATTCGAGCTGATCCGCCGGGCGGAAGCCGACCGCGGCGCGGGGCGGCTGGCCCGGCGCGAAGAAGGCCACGGTCGGGATGCTCATGATCCCGTAGTGCATGGCGGTGTGGGGGTTGGCGTCCACGTCGAGCTTGACGACCTCCACCGATCCGGCGTACTTCTCGGCCAGCTTCTCGATCTCCGGGGCAACGAGCCGACACGGACCGCACCACGCCGCCCAGAAGTCGACAATCACCGGCTTGCTGTTTTTGAGGACGAGCTCCTCGAAGTTGGCGTCAGTCGCCTCTCGGACATTGGACATCGGTAGTTCGGGGTTCCTTTCTGGATCAGCCCTAGCGGGCGACCGTTTGGAGGATTCGGTAGGCGTCGAGGACCGCGGGGTCCGCAAGCCGGTAGAAGACGGTGCTGCCTTCGCGACGGGTGGCCACGATCCCAGCCTGGCGCAGAACGGCGAGGTGCTGGCTCATGTTCGGAACCTGGCATCCCACGTCGCGGGAGAGGTCGCTCACCGAGCGCTCGCCATCCGCCAGCCGCTCGACCACGCACAGGCGCTTGGCATCGGCCAGGGCGCGGGCGATGAGCGCGGTTCGGTCACGCAGCCGTTCGGGCGAGAGGGTGGCAGCCATCGGTCGGATGGTACACCAATTGCGCAATCACGCAAATACTGCACCGTTCCATCGGCTGCCCCGATCAGCCCGGCGGCGGGTCCTCCGCGGCGGGATGAACGCCGGTGGCGGAGCCGACCCGGTCGGTGGACGAGATCTCGGTGAATCGAGCCGCGACCAGCCGGACCAGCCCAGCCCCGGCGAACAGGACGGCGAAGGCGGGGTAGCCACCGAAGAGCATGATCGTGGAGCCGGTCAGCAGCCCGCCGCCGTAGGCCAGTACGTTGCGGACCACGAAGTGGCTCTGAAAGGCGATCACTGACGGCCCGGTGGCCAGCCGATACAGGCGCTCGTTGGCGGAGAGCTGCCCCGCCGTGTCACCAGCTGCCATGGCGACGGCAATGACCAGGAGCAGCGGTGCCGCGAACGGGTTGGCGGGATGGGCAGCCACGCCAAGAACGAGCGCGCCGCTGCGAAGCAGCAGCGACGCGCGCAGCAGCCGGGAGGCGGATCCGCGCGCCAGCCGCGAGCTGATCACCAGCGAGGCCAGCACCAGGGACGCTGAGGAGGTGGCCGACAGGGCGATGGCGAAGCCGGGGCCGGTTCCGAGGACGACGATCGCGTACACGGACAGGAAGGGCGCCAGGCCGGCTGCCAGCGAGGCGAGGGTGATCACGCGCGCGAGCCGACGCAGGCGACCATCCTCGGACTGGGCCCATGGCGCGCTGCGCGGGACTCGCACCCGCCCGGGAGACGGCAGCCGGCGCAGGCCGAAGGCCGGAATCAGCCCGATCACCCCGCTCACCGCGAACGGAATGGCATAGGCCCACACGCCGATCCGGCTGACGAGGTCGTCGATACCGAAGGCCAGCGGCAGCAGGACCACCGATCCGATCCCCAGTGCGATGCCGGCCAGCCGCGGCCCGATCAGCCGCCGCTCCGCGTCGGGCAGGATGATCTGGTACCACGACTGCAGAGCCCCGTAGCCGATGGCCGCCAGGGAGCCAAAGGTCCCGATGATGAAGGCCACCCCGGCGATCGCCCACCCGTTGGAGATCACCCCGGTCGCATGCAGGGCGATCATCCCCGCCAGGAGCAGCCCGCGCGGCTCGCCGATGGTGGCGGCGGTCACCACCAGCCCGCGGAGATTGCCGTCGGTCCGATCGAGCAGGCGTGGCAGGAAGCGCTGGCCCATGGTGCCCAGCACCGGCAGCACAGCGAGCAGGGTGGCGAGGGCCGGGTGGGCGCCGAGGTAGAGGAGGAGCGGGATCACGATAGCCGGGCCGGCCAGCGGCCCGATGAATCCCTGCGCCACCGCCAGCAGGCGGAAGGCCCGATAGCGCCGCGCCCCGAAGGCGCGCCAGTCAGCCAGCGTCGCGGAGACCGGCGGACTCGGTGCGCTGGCGACTGGCTCGGTCATGGATCGGAAGCCTAGAGAATCGCGACAGGCTAGGTGTCGCGCGGGCCCCTCAACCTCGGAGCATGACCGTACAGTTGACCTGCCCCTGGTGCGAAGACGAGGTCGTCTTCACCGTCGACGAGGCGGAGGACGAACTGGTGTGCAGCGCCTGCGCGAGCCGGATGGCCTTCGCCCCGGATCCGCTGATCACCTACAACCTGCTCTACCGGGCCGCCTGACCGGAGCCCTGAATCAGCGCGGTCCGGTCTCGACCTCGATGGTGTCGATCCGATCGCCCGGCTTGGGATCGCGTCCGGGGTCGCGCTCGCGGAGGGCGCTGACCGTGTCCATGCCGGACGCCACGCGCCCGAAGACCGTGTGGCGGCCGTCGAGGTGCGGCGTCGCCGAGTAGGTAATGAAGAACTGGCTGCCGTTCGTGCTCGGGCCGGCGTTGGCCATCGAGAGCACGCCTGGTCCATCGTGGCGCCGCGTCGGGGTCACCTCATCGCCGAAGGTGTACCCCGGACCGCCACGCCCGGTGCCGGTGGGATCGCCGCCCTGGGCCATGAAGCCGGGAATCACCCGGTGGAAGGTCGTGCCGTCGTAGTAGCCGGCGCGGGCCAGGTTGATGAAGTTCTCGACGGCGAGGGGTGCGTCGGCGGCAAACAGGTCGCAGGTGAACTCCCCGCGCTCGGTCTTGAATCGGGCGCTGTAGCGGACGGTCAGGTCCAGCGTGCCGGCTGGCGGCTTCGGCGTATCGGTCATTCGTGCTCCTGCTGCGGAAAGGGCCAGCCCCGATCCTAGCGGAGCAATAACTGTTGCGCCCGATCACGGGAGAGGTTCCAGGCCTGCCAGGCCTCGAGGCGTGGGTCGCCCGCGAGGCGATCGTGCGCATATTGCAGCGCCTCGCGGGCTTGGGGCTGAACGGCTTGCGGGAGGTCGGGAAGAGACTCCGCCAGGACGATAACCGCGTCGCCGCCCAAGCCGGCCAGGTACCAGACGTCCAGACCGGAGCGCCCGTCGGGCGGGACCAGCTCGGGATGGATCGCGCGCTGGACGTTCTGCTCCGCTATAAAGTGCAGCGGACCGATGGCGTTGAAGGCCAGGCCGAAGAGGAGCGAGAGCGCGACCATGGCGTGGCCCATCCACCCAAATCGGCCGGTGGCCAGGGCGATCACCGCTGCCACGGTCCCGATCCCAAGCCAGGCGATGGCAGCCAGTACGTAGAAGCGCAGTTCGGTCCAGCCATAGGCGTCCTGGTACAGGCGCAGGCGCAGGTAGGCCGAGGCAAGCACCACCCCGGTCAGCAGGACCAGGCCAATCGCCGCCACGAGGTAGGTTCGAGTCCGGTCGCGGACGAGCGCATGCAGGACGGTGATCAGGGCTGCGACCCCGAATGCCACGGCCAGCAGTTCGAAGAAGCCGCGCCGAGCATATTCGGAGTAGGTGAATCCGCTCACGGCCATCGTGTCGCGATTGCCGAAGAGGTAGGCGGCCTGAAGCCAGGCGAACACGACGAAGAGGAGGTCGAGCGCGATCACGACGGTGATCGCCTCGGCCGCCCCAAGCCGAGGGCGGCGCTCCCAGACGCCGCCGAGCCCGGCGTCATCAACTCGGGTCGGTCCGGCCACGAAGCCAAGCGTCCCGGCGGCCAGCCAGGCCGCGGCCACGGCAATCGCCGCTCGCCCCGGAAGCGAGCCGAGGTCGAGATCGAACAGGTCGCGCAGGGTGCGGGAGAAGACCGCGTCGGCGGCCGAGAAGAGAAGGCTGAAGCCGATCAGGAGCGGGATGGCAATCAGGAGTCCCCGCAGGATCGGTGCCGCGCGCCCGCTGAGCGTCCGCAGTTGACCGTCGGGGAGTGCGCGGCGCGCCTCCCCCACGACCCGTCGCGCACCCGCAGCCGCTGCGCCTGCCAGCGCGGTGGCGAGGGCGGTCACGCCGAGGGCCGAGCGGCGAACGACCGCCTGCCCTCCGAAGGTGGCGAGAGCAGCCCCGGCCAGGGCGAGCGCGCCGAGGCTGTTGAGCGCTGCCAGGGACGGGTCGTCGCGGACGGCCACGAACCCAGCCAGCAGGAGGGCCGATGCGGGCAGCCAGGCGTCCGACATCGCCGGCAGCGCACGTGGGGAGTCGCGCACCAACCAGCCCGCAGCGAGCAAGAGGGCGACGGCGATCGGCAGGTTGATCCCAAGGGCCGTGTCGAAGAAGAGCAGCTGGGCCGCGAATCCGATGATTGCGGCAGAGGCCAGCACGATCGCCGCGGGGGGCAGACGGGGAGCCACTTCCGCGCGGTCGGCCGCGGCCTCGGTCCGCACTTGGGGCAACGCATCGGCCTGTGCCATACCGCGACCAGTCTAGCGTCGGCTGCCTAGTGCTCCAGGTCGATCACCAGGCGGTTCGGGCCGGCCAGGGTCAGCACGCGAACGCAGGCCGTTGCGGCGGTTCCGGCGTACCAGGTGCTCACTGCTTCGAAGTCCCCGCCCTCGACCAGGTGGACCAGCTGCGACTCGACCTCGAACTCGGTTGGGCCGTTGTAGGTGATGCCTCCCGACTGCGACAGTTTCGTGGCGCCGTTCATCCAGATGCGCCAGAAGGCATTGCCATGCACCGTGAGCGGCAGGCCCGACGCGTCCTGGGTGAACGGCGGGCTTGCCGGCTCGATCGTGAATTCTGGGAGCCCGCCGATGAACTCGAACACGATCCGGTCGTAGTCGGCGTGGGTCTCAACCTGCACGTCGGTGATATTGGTGAACGCTCCGACGCCCGGCGAGTGGACTGCGTCGCACGCGAACGGGCCTAGCCCGTCGCTCGGTGCAACCGAGCCCGTTGGCTCAACCGACGTGCTGGCCGAATCCGAAGGCTCGGCGCTGACTGATGCCAACGGCGAGGGCGAGGTAGCCGTGCATCCAACCAGCGCGAGGGCGCCAATCAGGCTCAGGCTTGCGATGGTGCGGTGCATCAGATGCTCCAGCTGCGGTGCGCCGACAGGCCGCGGCGCCGTCCCCATCATGACGGTCCAGGCTTCGGGATTGTCACGAGCCGCCTGGCTCACAATGGGCCGATGATGGTCAATCACCAGCGAGCCTCCCCCCTCGCCGTCGCCACCGGGCTGGGGATCGTGTACGTGGTCTGGGGCTCGACCTACCTGGCCATCGCGATTGCGGTCCAGACCCTGCCCCCACTCCTGGCAGCGGGGGTGCGCTTCGGCCTGGCCGGGATACTGATGCTTTCCTACGTCGCCATCCGGCGCCGCCCGATCGCCCTCCCGACGTTCGCCCAGTGGCGCACCGCCACCCTGGCCGGTGGCCTGCTGCTGCTCGGGGGCAATGGAATCGTGATGCTGTCGGAACGGACCTTGCCGTCGGGGATCGCGGCGATCGTGATCGCCACCACCCCGATCTGGATGGCCGTGATCGATGCCCTGCTGCACCGGCGGTCGCCGAGTTGGTTGACCATCGGTGGGCTGTTGGTCGGACTGGCCGGAGCCGCGATCCTGCTCGTTCCACTCGAGGGCGTAGCGGACCTCGATGCGTTCTGGCTGCTGGTCCTGATGGTCGCCCCAATCTCGTGGGCGACCGGATCACTGGTGGCGCGCGATGGATCGCGCCCGCCAGATCCGTTGGTCGCGACCGGGATGCAGATGCTTGCCGGGGGCGCGGTGATGATCCTGGTCGGCTCGGCGCTCGGCGAGTTTTCGGGGCTCGACCCGGCAACCTTCTCGTCCGCCTCCGTGTGGGCCTTGCTGTATCTGCTCGTCTTCGGTTCGCTGCTGGCCTTCACCGCTTACATCTGGCTGCTCGACCACGTGCCGATCACCGTGGTCAGCACCTACGCCTATGTGAACCCGGTGGTGGCCGTCGCGCTGGGTGCCCTCTTCCTGGACGAGCCGATCACGATCCGGACCCTGGTCGCGGCCGTCCTGATCCTTGGCGCTGTCATCGCCATCGTGAGTGGTCGCCACCGTGATCCGGCGCGATCGGCCGAGGCCGACATCGCGGCCGCCGAGGCGGAGGCCGAGGGGCACTAGTAGGTCGGGTCGGAGTTCTCGAAGATCCGATCCAGGACGTGCGCTCCATCAGTCAGCGGATCGGTGAGGTTGACCTGTGCCTGGTCAATCATCACGTAGGGGTGCAACCGGGCCTGGACCAGCGTGCTCCCGCGGAACGCGAGTTCCACGATGACCCCCTCTTGGGTTGGCTGGCTCCAGCCCTGCCCGAACAGAAAATTGCCGTGGCTGGCAATGGTGAAGTGGAGCGCGCCATCCGGGGCGCGCGTGAAGTTGATCGGTCCCGACCAGTGCGTGCCATGGCCCAGGATGTGGTCGCAGCCGGCGTCGTAGAAGGTCGCCTCCTGGGCCAGCTGGGACGAACGCATGTCGCCGTGATACTCCGCACCGCCCCACCACTGCGGCACGCAGATCACCACGTCGGCGACTGCCCGAGCACGGGCCACCCCCGCCGTGATGTTGGCATCGGTCAGCCAGGCGACCCCGGGCTGGCCGGGCGCGGCCGCAAGGGAGCCGGGGATCTCGTTGAAGCCGACGAAAGCGATCCGCAGCCCGCCCGCGTCCACCACCGCCGGCGCCAGCGCGTCCTCAAGGTCGAGGCCGGCTCCCGTGCGCGGGATGCCCGCCGCTGCGAACTGCTCGAGCGTCTCACGGAAGCCGCTGGTGCCACGGTCGAAGAGGTGGTTGGCGGCCAGGGTCACGGCATCCACCCCGTAGGTGTCTCGGAGGCGGGGCAGCACCGCCGGGTCGATGCTGAAGACGACCCCGCCGTTGACCGTCCAGTCATCGACCACCGGGCACTCGAAGTCATCCAGGGTCACGTCCGCCCCGCTCACCAGGCGCGCCACGGCGCCTGGGTCGCCGATCTGCTCCGCCTCGACGATGTCCCAGCCGCTGCCCACCGAGCCGGGCGGGACCGGGTTCGGGTAGATCCGCAGGTAGCGGGCCCGTCCGCCATCGAAGACCCAGTCCCAGCCGCGTCCGAGGGTGATCGCCTGGTGGGCGACGCCACGATCCGGGCACGAATCACCCAGCGAGATGAGGGTCCGGATCTGGGTCGGGTCGTGTGCCACCAGCTCGGGGGCCAGGGTAAAGGTGGTGCCAGTCACCGGGTAGAGCAGCGCGCGGGCCGCCGGTCCGCCGAACAGGTCCGCGCCGTCCACCGGCAGGACCTTGGTGCGCGGCTCGACCAGGGCTGGTGGGAGCAGGGCAACCTTGGCTGGCGAGCCACCCAGCAGGTTGGCGATGGCGACGGCATCGGTACAGGTCAGCGGTGGGGTTGCCCGTTCCAGGTAGGACTCCAATCCGCACGGCACGACGAGGTCGCCGGCTGCGTCGAGAGCGATGAGCTCGGCGAGCGAGATGGTGGCCTGGTGATTGGCATAGCCGGTGACCACGGCCAGTTGCACGACAGCCGGCGGCACGGGAGTCGGCGAGGGAGTGGGGGTGGGCTCGGGGGTCGGGATTGGGCTCGCCGTCGGCGACGGCACGATCACGCTGCACGCCGCCAGGGCCAGGGCCAGGATCAGGGCCGGGAGCGGGGCGCGAATCGTCCGCGGCGAGGTCATCGGGCCGATGGTAGTCGAGATGCCGCTCAGGCCCGCCGCCCGTCCCGGGCAGCCCTCTGGCGGGCAAGGGTGCGGCTAGAATCGGACGCGGATGACCCGCGACCGCATCAGCCACGCCATCGAGTTCGGAGCCGGGATCTCCAATGATCATCACGATGGCCTGCGCTGGGTCGACTACGCGAACATCAGCTGGAACCCGGTCTTCTGCAAGCGCTGCGACATCTGCATCGACATCTGTCCCAAGGGCACACTGGTGCTGCGCAGCGACGCGATCATCGAGGAGCAGGACTGCATCCTGTGCGGCCTGTGCGAGCGTTACTGCCCGGACCTCGCGATCGAGATGATTCCGTCCGCGGTGGCAGCCCACGCCGCGCGCGGCGTGGCGCAGGAATAGACCGATGCGACGGCTGACCCAGGGCAACGAGGCGGTCTTTCGGGGTGCGGTGGTGGCGGGCGCGGACTACTACGCGGGCTACCCGATCAGCCCGTCCACCGAGATCCTGAATATCGCCTCGGCCTACGCCGCCGAGCACCCCGAGTTTCGCTTCCTCCAGGCCGAGGATGAGATCGCCAGCGCCAACGCGATCATCGGCGCCAGCCTGGCTGGGGCGAAGGCCTTCACCGCCACGAGTGGGCCCGGCTTCAGCCTGATGCAGGAGGCGGTCGGCTACGCCCAGAAAGTGGGGGTCCCGTGCGTCTTCGTGAACGTGCAGCGCGTCGGACCCGCCACGGGGATGCCGACCATGCCCGGCCAGGGCGACATCATGCAGGTGAAGTACGGAAGCACCGGCGACTACACCCCGCTGGCCTTCTACCCGAATGGCGTGGAGGAGGCGTTCCGGATCACGGTCGACGCCTTCAACGCGGCAGAGGAGTCCCTCTCGCCGGTGGTGGTGCTGTCCGACACGTTCGTGGGGCACCTCAACGAAGTGGTGGACCTGCGCGAGCTCTCGCCGCAGACGACAAGCGCGCCGCGGACCCAGGCGCCGCTGGCGCGGCATGCCGAGGGTGGCCCCCGCTTCTTCGCCGGGGTGCTGATGTACGAACACGGTCCGAATGCCGGCGAGCCGGCCACGGCCGACGCGGACGAGTACATGCGCCAGTACTACGCGGCCAAGCAGCGCCACCTCGAGGTTGCGGAGCGCTACGCCCGCTATGAGTGGGGCTGGAACCGTGACGCGAAGGTGCTGCTGATCTGCTACGGGATCGTGAGCCGGGTGGCCTCCCCGCTGGCGGCCGACTACGCGCTCTTCCGCCCGATCCGGATCCACCCGATGCTGGGCGACGAGCTGCGCGCCATCGCGGACCGCTACGAGACGATCGTGTGCGTCGAGGCCAACGATGGCCAGTACGCCGACATGGCCGAACTCGCGCTGCGGCGCGAGGTGAAGCGCGTGCCGCTGCTGGGCGGCCGGATCAGCGCCGAAGCGGTGCGCGACGGGCTTGCCCGGGTCCTGTCGGGTGGGCCATCCCAGCCCCCGATTCCCCCGACCCCGACCGAGCGCCACGAGCGCTCGCCGCTGGGGATCGGCTGATGCCCGAGCCGATCTTCGCCGAACTCGGCTTCAAGGAGCGGCTCAAGCTCGACCTGTTCCCCACCATCTGGTGCCCCGGTTGCGGGATCGGCACGATCATGATCCAGCTGGCCATGGTCCTCGACGAGATGGGCTTCGACGAGCGGAACACGGTCATCGTGACCGGCATCGGCTGCACCGGGCGGATGGGCAGCTACATGAAGTACGAGAGCGTCTATACGCTCCATGGCCGCACGCTGCCGGTGGCCGAGGCGATCAAGGCGGTTCGTCCCGAACTGAACGTGATCGTGGTGGCCGGGGACGGCGACACCGCCAGCATCGGCGGCAATCACCTGATCCATGCCATCCGGCGCAACGCGCGCGTCACCGTCATCTGCAACAACAACGAGATCTACGGCCTGACCGGGGGCCAGACCGGCCCCACCACTCCCACCGGCACCAAGACCCTCTCCTCGCCGGCCGGGAACCCCAACTCCCCGATCAACCTGCAGGGGCTGGTTCGATCATCGCCCGACTCGCTCTACGCCAAGACCACCGTCTACCACCAGGTCCACATGCGCAACGTGATCCGCGAGGCGCTCGAGCACGACGGGTTCTCGTTCGTGGACGTCACCAGCCAGTGCATCGAGAACAACGGGCGCCGGATCGGGTTCGCCAGCGCGAACGAGATGCTCACCTTCTACCGCAAGACCTACAAGCGCGCGCCGAAGGGCGCCGAGCGCCTGGCCCCGTTCGAGATCGGGGTCCTGTATCCCAACGGACACGCAACCGGCAGCAACGGGACCGCTCCGGCGTCCGAAGCGCCAAAGGCCGATGCGGTGCCCGCCGCGGCGACAGCCACGCCGACGCCGCGAGCCCCGGCTGACGACGAGGAGAAGGCGCGCCGCCGTGCGGAGTCCCAGAAGCGACTGGCGCTGATGGCCCGCCTGGCGCCCGAGGTCAAGCTGGCGGTGGCCAAGGGCCAGACCACCCTGGCGGATGCCCTGCGCGCGGCGGGAATCGACCCGGACGAGACCCCAGGATGAGCACCCGGATCGCGCTCGACGGGGTCGGCGGGCAGGGGGTGCGGGTGATCGCCGGCGTGCTCGGCAGCCTGCTGGCACGGATGGGGAAGTACGTGACCGTGCTGTTCGACTACGACTCGTCGGTGCGAGGCAGCATGTCCGACGCATTCGTGATCTTCGACGATGCACCGATCGCCAACCCGGTCGTCGAGGAGGCGGACATCCTGCTCAAGCTCGCCGACAAGGGGCACCTGCGGATCCGCGGCCGCAAGGTCATCACCGACCTGGGACTGGGCGGCGAGGGTCACGAGCAGATCCCGTTCGCCTCGCTCGGCTCCGAGCACTTCGGCAGGGAACTCTTCGGCAACATGATCGCGCTCGGCCGCCTGCTGCGCCTTGCGGAGATCGACTTCGACGAGGACTCCATCCGCCACTCCCTGCCGAAGCGCTACCAGGACGAGAACGTGGCCGCCATCCGCTATGGATTTGCCCTGACCCCGGACGAGATCCTGCGACTGGCCGAGGCCGCACCGCCGTCGCGCTTCGAGATGAACGACGCCTCGACCACGCCGAACCACCGTTCCACTGGCAGCGGCATGACCGGCGGGAACGGTTCGCAAGAGTCCGGCTAGGCCGGGCTGCTGTCCGGCGCCACCCACCACTCGGGCTCGAGCGCATCCAGGCGCAGGTCGAGGTCGCGTGCCTGCTGACCGGTGAGGGGCCCAAGGGGCGCGCGCAGCGCCTCTTGCACCGGCACCCCACGCCGGGCCAGCACATGCTTGACCGAGGCGATGAACGGCTGGGCCTCCATCGCGTCGCGCAGCGCGCGCAGGCGGGCGGTGGCATCGTCGTCCGGCGCATCCAGTGCGGCGCGCACGACCTCGGGGAAGGCGGCGGCCAGGCCGGACACGGCGCCGATCGCTCCCAGGGCCATCGTCGCAGGAATGAGCGGCTCGGAGCCGATCAGGACCGGGAGCCCCAGTCCGAGATAGGGAGCCACGCGGTCCAGGGGTGCCTCGCTCACCTTCAGGCCGGCGAGGTTGGGAGACGACTCGCGCACGCGCTCGATCACGTCGACGGGTACGGGATAGCCGCTCCTCGCGGCGAACGCGTAGATGAAGAACGGGATCGGGGCGCACGCGGCCGCGGCGGCCTCGAAGTGCGCGGCCAGGCGGTCGGGCGGGAGCGGAAAGTAGGGCGGCGGAATCACCGCCACCGCATCGGCTCCGATTTCCGCGGCGTGGGCTGCCAGGGCCGCGGTCTGGGCCGTGCTCTGAGCCCCGCAATGGACGATCAGCCGGCCGCGCACCGCCGCTCGAAAGACGACCGCGGCTCGCCGGCGCTCCTCGGGCTCGAGCAGGACCCCCTCGCCGGTGGTACCGCAGGCGAAGACGCCATCCGCGCCGCAACGCTCCAGGAAGCGGACCATCGGCCAGATGGCTGCCTCGTCGAGGATCCGCCCGCCATCGGTCAGCGGCGTCGCGGCCGCCACCAGGAGCGGAGCGCGGCCCGGATCATCGGTGAGGGCTAGTTGTGTCACGGCCGGCCACAGGGTAGCGGCTCGCCCTTGCGAGCGGCGCCTTCGGACGGGTAGGCTCAGTCGGCAATGGCGATCGGAACCGCGCCGACCCTCGACCTGGCTACCATTCGTCGCGCCCCCAAGGTGCTGCTGCACGATCACCTGGACGGTGGCGTGCGCCCGACCACCCTGATCGAACTGGCGCGAGAGATCGGCTACGACGGCCTGCCGACCACCGATCCGGCCGGACTGGCGGGCTGGTTCAAGCCGCGTCCCGGAGATACCGAGCGCAGCCTGGTCCGCTACCTCGAAGGCTTCGCTCACACGGTCGCGGTGATGCAGACCGCCGAGGCGATCGAGCGGATCGCGGCCGAGTGCGTCGAGGACCTCGCCGCCGATGGGGTGGTCTACGCCGAGGTCCGCTTCGCACCCGAGCAGCACCTGGCGGGTGGCCTTTCGCTCGACGAAGTGGTCACGGCGGCGCTGAGCGGATTCAGGCGAGCCAGCGTGGGACGCTCCATCACGGTCGGGCTGCTGGTCGGCGCGATGCGCCAGGCGGCTCGATCAGTCGAAATCGCGCAGTTGGCAGTCCGCCACCGGGATGACGGGGTGGTGGGCTTCGACATGGCCGGTCCCGAGGCGGGCTATCCACCCACCCGCTACCTGGATGCCTTCCAGCTGATCGCCCACGAGAACTTCCATTTCACCCTGCACGCCGGGGAGGCGTTCGGCCTGCCCTCGATCTGGGAGGCGCTGCAGTGGTGTGGCGCCGAGCGGTTGGGACACGGCGTCCGGATCGTGGACGACATCACCACTCGCGAGGATGGGCGTGTCGTCCTGGGTCGGCTTTCGTCGTATGTCCGCGACATGCGGATCCCACTCGAACTTTGCCCCACCTCAAACGTGGACACCGGCGCGGCGGCAAGCATCGAGGAGCATCCGCTGGCCCTGCTCAAGCGCCTGCGCTTTCGGGTCACGGTCAACACCGACAACCGGCTGATGAGCAACATCACGCTGTCCGGTGAGTTCGCCGCCGTGTGCGCCGCCTACGGCTGGGGGATCGACGACATGGAGTGGCTGACCCTGAACGCGATCAAGAGCGCGTTCTGGCCGTTCGACGGGCGGCTGCGGATCATCAACGAGCAGATCAAGCCAGGGTATGCCCGCCTTCGGGCGGAGATGGCGGCGGCGGAACTGGCGAGTGGCTAGGCGTTCCTGAGCGGAGCGCGTGCCGGTGTATCCTCAGCGGGCCGAACATTCCTGCCCACCACGGAGAACGCCGCATGACGTACGTGATCGTCGAGCCATGCATCGGGGTCAAGGATGCCTCGTGCGTCGATGTCTGTCCGGTTGACTGCATCCACGCCACCGAGGGCGATGCGATGTACTTCATCGACCCCGATGAGTGCATCGATTGCGGCGCCTGCGAGCCCGAATGCCCGGTGACCGCGATCTTTGCCGAGGACGCCGTTCCGGACCAGTGGCAGAACTTCATCCAGATCAACGCCGACTACTTCAAGCGCTGACCCAGGGATGGTCTGGCTGGTCGCCCTCTACAACCCACCTGACGACGCCGCCGCCTTCGACGCACACTACCGCGACGTTCACGCCCCGATCGTGCGGCGCTACCCGGGGCTGCGCGTCCTGCGGACCACCAACCCGAAGGGCATCGGGGACCGACCACCAGGGATCTATCTGCTGGCGCAGATGGGCTTCGACTCGCGGGCTGACCTGGACGCCGCGCTCGCCTCGGACCCGGGGCGTGAGAGCGGCCGCGACCTGCGCTCCTTCGCCCAGGCCGGAGTGACCCTGGTGGTGGTCGACGACGACGCGGTGCAGACCGATGCCTGAGCCCTCGGCGCCCCGTCCCTCCGACCCGACGTCGCTCGGCTTTGAGCGGGTTCGGTACGCCAAGGACCCGGTGAGCGGGGTGGCGACGGTCACCATCGACCGGCCGGCGGTACTCAATGCATTCGATTTTCAGACGCTTCGGGAACTGGGCCGCGCCTTCGAGGACGCCTCGTGGGACGACACGGTCGCGGTGGTGGTGGTCACCGGGGCGGGGGAGCGGGCCTTCTGCACCGGCGCCGATCTCGACGAGCAGGCCACGATGGGCGCGGTGAGCGGCCAGTACTGGCGCTGGATGGGCGCCTTCATCGAGATGCACGATCGTCTGCGCGGCATCGGCAAGCCGACCATCGCCCGGATCAACGGGGTGTGTGTCGGGGGTGGCAACGAGCTCCAAATGGGCTGCGACCTGTCGGTCATGGTGGACGACGCCTACATCCGCCACGTCGGCCCGGAGCATGGATCGGTGCCCGCCGGTGGGGCGACCCAATGGCTGCCGATCATGGTCGGTGACCGACGTGCGCGCGAGATCCTGATGCTGTGCGAGCAGATCGGTCCGCAGCAGGCGCTCGACTGGGGACTGGTCAGCCGGGTCGTCTCGCGCGCGGACCTCGATTCCGCGGTGGCCGGACTGGCGGCCAACCTGCGCGCCAAGTTACCCGAGGCGCTTCGCTACACCAAGGCCCAGCTCAACTGGTGGCGCGACCTGGTCTGGTCCCAGACGGTGAGCCACGCCAGGGACTGGCTGGCGGTGCATTCCACCTCCGACGAGACGCGGGAGGCGGTAGCCGCCTTTCATGAAAAGCGGGCACCGCGCTATGACGCCCTGCGTCGGCTGGCGGCGGCCCCACGCAGTTGCACCGGCTGCGGAGCAGTCGGGTTGCCGGCCGAGCACGCATACTGCGGCGCGTGCGGCTCGCCGCTTGACAATGGATTCGAGGCGATCCCCTGACCGATGAGGAGGCCATGACCGACGACGCCCTGGTGATCGTCGAACGCCAACCCGAGCGGCGGGTGGCGCTCGTTCGGCTCAACCGTCCCAAGCAGCTCAACGCGTTGAGTGGGGCGCTGATGGATCAGTTGTGCGAGGCGCTCGAGACGCTTGACCATGACCCGGAGGTGCGGGTCATGGTGGTCACCGGCAATGAGCGCGCGTTCTCGGCCGGGGCGGATATCGGGGAGATGGCCGGCGCGACGCCGATCGAGATGCTGATAGGCGGTCGGATCGGACAGTGGGACCGGGTGCGACGGATCGGCAAGCCGGTGATCGCGGCGGTAGCGGGCTGGTGCCTGGGGGGTGGCTGCGAACTGGCGATGACACTCGACCTGATCGTGGCCGGCGAGGGCGCGCGGTTCGGTCAGCCCGAGATCAATATCGGGGTGATCCCAGGCGCCGGCGGAACCCAGCGCCTGGTGCGTGCGGTGGGCAAGGGGACGGCCATGGAGATGGTGCTCACCGGGGAGCCGATCGACGCCGCAGAGGCGCATCGGCTGGGCCTGGTCAGTCGGGTGGTGCCCGACGAGTCGGTGGTGGAGCACGCGCTGGGCCTGGCGGAGAAGATGGCGACCCGATCACCCGTCGCCCTGCGCCTGGCCAAGGAGGCGATCAACGCGGCGTACGAGATGAACCTGACCGCCGGGCTGGCGCATGAGCGGCGCCTCTTCTACCTGAGCTTTGCCTCCGAGGACCAGAAAGAGGGGATGGCGGCCTTCGTCGAGAAGCGCCCGCCGAACTTCAGCGGCCGCTGAGAACCATTTCCAGCCGCCGCTCGATCCGCTCCCGCTCAGTGGCTAATCGCTCGATGCAATGGTCGGGATGCTCGTACAGGACCATGAGATCGGACCTCGTGGTATTGCCCCCGCCCAGGCGCTCTGCTAACCTGCTATGAGCATGAGACAGGTTCTTGTAACCTGTCACGAATGGTTAGAGGTTCGTTTGGTCCGATGGGCGCACCGTCAACGCCCCGTTGAGCCGCGCCCCCCCCCCCCCCGGGGG
>JBKJYH010000125.1:0-10630 GCA_046715765.1 Candidatus Limnocylindria bacterium | reverse complement strand
GCGCCGGGCCGCCGCTGTAACGCGTGATGCGCCCGATCTGGTCGGCCGGCAGGAAGATCTTGTCGTCCCCGGCGAAGTCGAGCTGCAGGAACTCGTGGGTCTGGCCCTCGTAGGTGCGCTGCGCCATGCCCACGTAGCGAGCGATGCCGTGGTCCACGTGGACAACCAGGTCGCCTGCGGCCAGTTTCCCGATCAGGGCGCGGGTCGAGACTCGCTTGGCGGGGGTGAGGCGCCGAACCCGGACCGATCCGAACAGCTCTCGATCGGTGAGCAGCAGCAGCCCGCTCGGCTCGTGCACGAAGCCGCCCGACAGCGAGCCATGCACCAGCCCGATGGCGCCTGGCGGAGGCGTGGCCGTCAGGGCCGCGACGGCGGCGCTGGGCAGACCGGCGTCGTCGAGCAGCTCACCCACGCGGCTGGCCTGGTCGGTGCTGACCACCACCCGACGCCCTGCGGCGGCCAGCGCGTGGAGCCACGGTCCCAGGCGATCGGCGCGCCCCGGAAGCGCTGGGGCAGGGTGGTACGTCGGCTCAGCGGCGGCACCTTCATCGAGCGTTTCGGCCGCGCGGGCGGTGAGCCGGTCGAGCGTGGCCGCGGCGGCGTACGGCAGCGGCCAGTCGGAAGGCAGTTCTCCGCTGGCGACCAACCCGGCGCGTCGCTCGACCGCCTGGCCGTCGAGCTCGGCGGCGATGGCCCGCAATTCGGCGGCATCGGTCAGCACCAGGTGGGCGCCCGGCGGCAGGTGAGAGGTGGCTGGGCCGGCGGTGAGGAGCGTGGCCCAGGTCTCGGCCGCTTCGACCAGGTCACCAAGCTCGAGGTGGACGAGGTCGGCGGCCAACGCCTCCGACAGGGCATGCCCCATGACCGCCTCACGCAGCGCGGCCCAGCCGGCAGCCGGCAGGAATTCGGAGGCGGGTAGCAGGCTGGCGCGCTCCAATCGCCGGCGGCTGCCCTGGGTCACCGGGTCGAAGGAGCGGATCGACTCCACCTCGTTCCCGAAGAACTCGATTCGGAGCGGATCCGCAGCGCCGGGCGGCCAAAGGTCCACGATCCCGCCGCGCGCGGCGAACTCCCCGACCCCGCCGACCTCCACCTCGGGCTCGTAGCCGCCCGCCACCAACCGAGTCAGCAGGTCCCGCTGCGAAGTTGCCGCTCCGGCCTCGACCACGATCCGGCCGGCGGCCAGCTGCGCCGGCGAGAGGGTGCGCTGCACCAGCGCGAGGAGCGGCGCCACGATCACCTGGTCGTGCGCGTGGGAGCCGAGCAGGCTGAGGACCTCCAGTCGGTCGGCTGACTCGTCATGCTCGGGGAGCGCCCGCTCCAGCGGCATGGCGGCGCGCTCCGGGAAGACTCGCGGCGTCCCGGACGGCAGCCAGGCGGCGAGGTCATCGGCCAGGCGGTGCGCCTCTTCATCGGTGCGGACCACGACCACCAGGGGAGCGGTGGGGGGCAGCGAGACGCGGCGCGCAGCGAGGTGCGCAGCGCGGGCGGCGGCCGGGACCGCCAGCGAACCCGGAGGAGGCAGGTGCGTGACCAGCTCCCTGGTGAGCGCCGCGACCCGGCGATCCACCCCGCCGCGGGTCGAGCCACTCACTCCGGTGGCGCCGCCAGGTCGACCCCGTTGAAGGTGTTCATGGCAGCCTCGATCCCGTCGCGCAGCCAGCGTTCGGCGGCATCGGCCGCGGTGGCGATCGCTTCGGTGGCAGCATCGCGCTCCGCGGCGGTGAAGGTAGACAGCACGTGGTCCACCGTCTCGCCCGAGCGCCCGATACCGACCTTGCATCGGGCGAACTCGTCGCTGCCCAGCGCCGCGATGATGTCGCGCAACCCGTTATGGCCGCCCGCCGAGCCGGAACGCCGGAGGCGCAGTTTGCCGAGGGGGAGGTCCACGTCGTCGCAGATCACCAGCAGGTCGGTCGCAGGATCAACCTCGGTCTGGCGCAGCGCGGCGCGCAGCGGGCCACCGGATCCGTTCATGTAGCGCATCGGCTTGACCAGCAGCACGCGGCCGACGTCGTCGCGCTGGGCCTCCAGGACTGCGGCGCCCTCGCGGACCCGCCCCTGGCCCGTGAGCGCCCACCGGTCGGCGAGCAGGTCTACCACCCGGAAGCCCACGTTGTGGCGGGTCAGCCGGTATCGGTCGCCGGGGTTGCCGAGGCCGCAGATCACCTTCATCGTCGCCCGATGGTAGCGGGGCCGGCACGTCGGGAATCGGATTACCCCCTTGATCGGCGCCGCGGAGGCATCTCTCTTCGTGGCCAAGGTCACGGTCACGTACATCGGGGCGCCGTGAGTCGAGGGATTGAATGGCGACGCATGGTGAGTAATCCGGCTCCTTGATGCCCCGTGGCGAGCCGCCCGCACGCACCCAGCCGGCGTATTCTGTCCTCCTGCCGTCCGGCAATCTCCCGCCCGCAGGAAAGGACCGACCCATGCGCGCCCCAACTTCGCGCCGCCGCGCCGCCACCGTGCTGGCGCTGCTCTTCACGCTAGCCGCCTTCCCGCTCGGGACCGCGGCCATCCACCAGTTCACCGACGTCCCCAACACCAACATCTTCCACGCCGACATCAGCGCAGTCGCCGATGCGGGGGTGACCACCGGCTGTGGCGGCAGCAACTACTGCCCGTCCGCCTTCGTCACCCGCGAGCAGATGGCGGCCTTCATGAATCGGCTTGGCGCCTTGGCCGCGGGCAAAACGCCGGTGGTCAACGCCACCACGGTCGACCGCTACAGCGCAAACGAGCTCAATCGGGTTGCCTTCAATCAGACCAACGGCCTGATCAGCGGCACCGACACGGCCGGGACCCTGTCGGTGACGATCTACGTGCCGGCGGAGGGCTACCTCCTGATCTGGGGCAACGCCCAGCTGTCCAACCTCACCAGCGACAGCAATGTCCACGGAGCATGTTCCCTCAGAGTCGACCCGGTCATGGGAACCTCGCTCCCGGGCAGCTACCAGGAGGCGTCGGTGGGCTACTACAGCGGCCTGGAGAACTGGGCCCAGCAGTGCACCACCCAGGCCGTGGCACAGGTCTGCGCGGCGGGCGAGCAGGTCGTGGACATGGACGTGACGCTCACCAGCAGCGTGGCCGATGTCGGCGCCGCGACGCTGATCGTCGAGTATGTGCCATTCGGCTCAAACGGCAATCTGCCCGTCTGCGTCGGCTAGCTCCCCGTGGTGACCGCGTGGCCGGCCCGGTCGAAGAGGGTCCCGGGCTGCCACGCGATCTCGGGGTGGCGCTTGTGAAGGGCGGCCAGCGCGGTCCGCTCGGCGGTGCGCATCAGGCGCTCCTCGTCCAGCTCGGCGTGATCGTGGCCGACCAGGTGCAGCGCGCCGTGGATCGCCAGCAGGGCGAGCTCCTCGATCGGGCTCCACCCGCCGTCCGCGGCCTGGCGCGCCGCCTGGTCCACGTCGATCACCACATCACCCAACAGCAGGCCGCCGGGTGGCCCCATCGGCCCGTCATCGGCCAGGTGGGCGTGGGGACCCTCGAGCTCCCAGTCGTGGAGTGGGAAGGAGAGGACGTCGGTGGAACCGCGCGCGCCCATGTGGTCGAAGTTGAGGCGAGACATCTCCGCATCGGCGCACAGCGTCAGTTCGACCTGTACCTCGCGCGAGCCAAGGGTCGTGCGCAGGGCCTCGCCAATCGCGCGTTCCAGCACCGCGTGCGCCTGCTCCAGGCTGAGCGGGGCAAGCACCGCAGTCAGCCGCTCGGGACCGATCCGGTCGTGGAAGGTGACCGACACGTCCATGACTGTCCCATCCTAGCCCCGTCGCACGGGGGGCGCCAGATCAGGCGCGTTCGCGCTGCGTCGGCTCCAGCGGGACCACGTTGTCGGGGTACTTGATCCGGCTGTGGTACATGCCCAGCAACTGGGCGACGAATGCCTCGCGGATCTGGGCCAGGTCGCGCAGAGTCAGATCCGCCTCGTCGAGCTGCCCGTCGGCCACCCGCGCCTCCACGATCCGATCGACCATCCCGCGGATGGCCGGCTCATCCTTCTCGTCGAGCGATCGCACGGAGGCCTCGACGCTGTCGGCCAGCATCAGGATCGCCGCTTCGCGGCTCTGTGGCTTGGGCCCCGGATAGCGGTACAGGTCGCGGTCCACTGCATCGGTCCGGCCCGCAGCTTCGTCGAGGGCCCTGCCGTAGAAGTAGCTCATCGTGCCGGTGCCGTGGTGCTGCGGGATGAAGCCGATGATCTGGACCGGCAGCCCGTACTCGTAGCCGAGGTCAATCCCATCCCGGATATGGGCCGAGATGGTCCGAGCGCTGACCTCCGAGTGCAGTTCGTCGTGGATGTTGCGGCTGCCCGCCTGGTTCTCGATGAAGGCCAGCGGGTTCTTCATCTTGCCGATGTCGTGGTAGTAGGCCGCCACCCGAGCGAGCAGCGGATCTGCACCGATCGTCTCGGCCGCGCGCTCGGCCAGGTTCCCGACCATCACCGAGTGGTGGTAGGTGCCGGGCACCTCAAGTAGCAGGCGGCGCAGCAGGCGCGACGACGGGTTGGCCAGCTCGAGCAGCTGGAACACGGTCATGATCCCGAACAGGTTGCCCAGCACCGCGAATGAGCCGACCGCGAGCACCGTTGACAGGCCCGCGTTGACCGCTCCGGCGGTGGCCCCCTGCAGGATGCCCGTAAGGTCGCGCCCCTCCAGCAGCCCGATGGAGGTCAGGACCCCGATGTTGGTCAGCGCCAGCACCACGCCGGTGCGGACGAAGACATTGATCCGCTCGGCGCGCGCCACCGACAGCAGCGCGGACATCCCGCCGGCCAGCACGTACGCCGCCGGTTCGAACGCGTCGCGGTTCATGACCCCGGCCAGCACGGCCAGCGTCACGGCCATTGCCGCGCCGGCCGCCCCGGAGAGCAGGATCCCGACCAGCAGCACGGTGGCGGCAGTAGGCACCACGAACGCCCACAGCGCGCGGTCCGCAGCGATCCGGACCGCCACCGCGCTCACGAAGAGCGCGAACACGAAGAGCAGCAGCGACCGGTTGCGGAAGAAGATGGCCGGCTCGTAGCGCCACAGGAAGGCGACCAGGAGTGCCGCGATGACCACCGAGATCAACGCCTGGCCGGCGGTCAGCGGCAGGTCCGTGTCGCGCTGGGTCAGGCCCAACTGTTCGAGCCTCTCCAGGTCGAGGATGGTGATCGGGTCGCCGGCGCGGACCAGGGTCTGGCCCAGTTGGACCTCGACTACCACCGGTTGAACCCCGCGTCGCGCCGCGTCGCGGGCGGCGGCCGTTTCCGTCTCGGAGAACTCGACGTTGGGGGTGACCTCGGCCGCTGCCAGGTCACCGGCCAGCTCGCGGTCCTCCTGGGCCAGGTCGTTGGTGACGTTGTCGCGCAGCGTCTGGCGCACCTCGGCCAGCTGGTCGTCGCGGACCTCGCCGGCCATCGCGGCCTCGAGCACGGTGCGTCCCGCCTCGGCCACCCGAACCCAGCGCGCGGTGGTCATGGTCGCCAGCTGGGTGACCTGTGCCTCGTTGATGCCCGGCACCGCGTCACTGATCGCCGCCGGCACCTCTTCGGGGGTGAGGCTGCCGTTGTCGCGGCGGGTCAGGATGGCGGCGATCAGGCGCCCGGTGGCGTCGTACGCCCGCAGCGCCTCGTCGCTGATGTCGGCGGGCGGCCCGATCGGCTCGTAGACCGGCTCGACCGCGGCGGCTGCCACTTCCCGCGCGGCGTCGGTCTGCGACTCGCTGATGAAGCTGACGGCGCGCGGGGCGCGGATCTCGTCCACGGCCACGTCACCGACGGCGAGATCGACCCGCGGCCCTCCGACCGACACGCTCATCACCGCGAATAGCCCGATGGCCACCACGGCGCCGACCAGGATCGCCCGCAGCAGCGGCCCGCGGCCGCGCGGCGCGTCGGTCGACTGGAGGGTTCGCGGGATGAACATGCTCAGCCGCCCAGCAGCCGACGCACCAGGTCGGCCACCGTCCTGCCGTCGGCCCGGCTGCGGACCTGCGGGGAGACGCGACCCATCACCCGGCCCAGGTCGGCGGGGGTCGTGGCGCCGGTCTCGACAATGGCGGCGCGCACGATTCCCTCCAACTCATCGGCGGAGAGCTGCTCAGGCAGGAACTCGGCCAGGATCGCCAGCTCCGCCTCTTCCTCGGCGGCGCGCTCCTCGCGCCCGCCGGCGCGGAACGACTCGATGCTCTCGCGGCGCTGCTTGACCTGCTTGCCGACCACATCGGTGATCTCGTCATCGGTCAGGTCGCGGCCCAGCTCGATCTTGCGGTTATGGGCGGCGGCCATGGCCATGCGCAGCGTCTGCGTGCGCCGCGGGTCGCGGGCTCGCATCGCATCGCGCATCGCGGATTCGATCCGCTCAAGGCTGGTCATCGGTCAATGGGGGCGGGGGTCATCGGGCCCGCCGTGGAGGGGAGCGTCTGGCGAACTACGGGCGGGAAACCTTGGTGCGTTTCTTGGCTTCCTTGCGCTTCCGCTTCACGCTGGGCTTCTCGTAGTGCTCGCGGCGCCGTGCCTCCGCCAGGATCCCCGATTGCTGGATCTTCTTGTTGAAGCGGCGCAATGCGCTCTCGAACGACTCGTTCTCGCCCACGCGGACCTCTGCCAAACGTCTCGCCTCCTCTCTGCCGTGATTCGCGCGTCTCCCGCGCACAGGCCGCCGGAGGATACCAGCGGGGGTGGGGAGGGTCAATCGAGGTGGGGTAGGTATAGTGCATTCCCATGGACATCCAGCTCGCCGAGCAGCACATCTTCCGCCTCGAGGACCGGCTGAGCCCCGAGGAGGTTCGACAGCGGGCGATGGACCGCCGGACCGGGGCATTCGGCGGCGGCCTGGGCGGCCTGCTGTCGCGCCCCAAGGCGGATGACATCGAGCTGGTCGACAGCCAGCGCCGGCTGGAGCCGTTCTGGCACGTCAGCTGCAGCGCGCTGTACGTGTACGACCGATCCCACGACTACACCGTCCCCGCCAGCGGCCCCCAGGTGCGCGAGGTCACCATGCTGGGCGAGACTTACCCGATCAGCACCGGCGGATCCTTCGTGGTCCCGACCGTGGAGCACTGTCGCGAGGAGTTCGACAAGGCCCTCTTCCTCGACGGGGTATCGGGCGCTGCGGTCACCGATGCGGCGGGCATCATCGGCGGCCAGAAGCACGAGGTCGGTGACCTGGGCGAGCTCGCAACCGAAGCCGATATCGTGGTCCCACCCGAGCAGCGCGCCTCGTTCGTGGTCCGCCAGCTGCTCACCGGCATGCTCAAGCCGGTGCAGGCCGACTCGGTCACCGAAGAGTCGATCACCTTCCACCAGGTGGACCTCTACTTCCGCCCGTGGTGGGCCTTCGAGTTCCACTGGAAGCTGAAGGACAAGAAGGGCGTGGTCGAGATGGACCCGGTCAGCGGGCAGATGCGCAACAGCCAGGCGCTGATGGCCCGGCTGTCCCGCTCGGTCACGCGCGACTCGCTCTTCGACATCGGCGCCGATACGGTGGGGCTGCTGATCCCCGGCGGCAGCGTGGCGGTCAAGCTGGCCAAGGTGGCCATCGACGCCAACAAGCAACGGACCTCGTCCTAAACAGGTTCCTGGACGGTCGTCCGCCCCCGCCGCGCCAGCAGCCAGACGGCCGTCCCGCCCACCAGGTAGCCGCTCCCCTGGACGATCAGCAGGATCACCACCGGCACGAACTCGCCCAGCACGCCGGCGGTGACCGTGCCGATCAGTGCGCCGAGGCGGGCCACCGCCCCGATGGCCCCCACCACCCGACCCCGATGGCTGTCCTGCGACTCAGACTGCTGGATCGTGGTCACCGCCGCCCCCATCGCCGCCCCGGGCACGCCCACGATCACCAGCATCACCAGCGCCGGCCCGATGTGGGGGTAGATGACCGGGTAGGTGAAGAGCACCAGGTCGATCGCGCCGAAGGCCAGCGCCCCGCCGATCAGCAGCGGCAACGGGCGAACGCGTGCCCCCAGGCGGGCGATGACCAGGGCCCCGGCCAGCCCGCCGATGGCCTGGGTCGAGAGCACCCAGCCGTAGCCCGCTCCATCGGAGTGCAGGGCTTCGACGACCCAGACCACGAACAGGACGCCGGTCAGACCCTCGCCGATGGCGGTGATCACCGCGAACACGAGCAAGGCTCGCAGCACTGGCTGGCCCCATACCACGCGCAGTCCGTCGCGCCATTCCCCCACCAGCCGCCGCCACGCGGAGACCGCCTCGTGCTCGAGGGTCTCGGCGGAGTGGCGCTGCGTGGGGCGCGATCGGATCAGGGCGAGCATCCCGGCCGAGATCACGAACGAGGCCGCATCCACCGCGCCCACCGTCGCCAGCCCGCCGATCGCCACGATCACCCCGCCCACTACCGGCCCGATCAGGCGCGCCAGGTGCCGCCCCACTCCGCTGAGGGCATTGGCGGTCAACAGCTCGTCATCGCCGCCGGTCAGCAGGCTCGGGAGGAGCGCAACCTGCGCCGGGCTGAAGAGCTGGCTCAGGCTGCTTTCCATCACCAGCACCACGTACACCACCCACAGGCCGAGTTGGTCGACCAGCAGCAGCGGCAGGAGGACGGCGGCCTGGAGCAGGTTGACCGCCACCATCAGGCGGCGGCGGTCCCATCGGTCCACGAAGACCCCCGCCACCGAACCGAGCAGGATGCCCGGCACCAGGAAGCACAGGACCATCCCCATCGTCGCCAGCGGCGAACCGGTGATGCGATAAATCTCGTAGGGCAGGCCCACGAACAGGACCCAGTCGCCCAACTGCGAGATGAGCCCGCCGAACCAGAGCAGCCCGTAGTCGCGTTGGCGGAGCAGGCGGAGCATCGGGCGATTATGGGTTGCGCCCGATCGGCGCGGGGCGGCTGCGGGCGTCAGCCCGGAGGCCAGCTCATGGATCGCCCACCGAGCAGGTGGAAGTGCAGGTGGAAGACGCTCTGCCCAGCCTCGGCCCCCACGTTCGAGATCAACCGATACCCGGCCAGGCCCTCGCTACGGGCGATCTCGCCGAAGGCGGTGAAGAACGCGCCCATCAGCTCCGTGTCGCGCGACTCGAGGTCCGCGGCGGATGCCAGGTGGCGGCGCGGGATGACCAGGACGTGGGTCGGGGCCTTGGGGTTGGCGTCGCGGAAGGCCACCACCCAGTGGTCCTCGTACACGATCTCGGCCGGCACCTCGCCCGCCGCGATCCGACAAAAGATGCAGCCGTCCGCCGATTCAGCCATGTGCCGCTGAGCCTAGGCCAAGTCGCCCGCGGCCGACAAGACGATTGTCGCGGCGCTCAGCGCTGCCGTCTCACTGCGCAGGATCCGCACCCCCAGCCCACCGATCCGCAGGCCGGCCGCCCGGGCAACCTCGACTTCGCTCGGGCTGAACCCACCTTCGGGCCCGATGATCACGGCCGATGGCAGCGCCTCCTCCGCCAGTCGTGCCAAGCCCGGACCGGCACCCCGCTCGTACAGGAGAACGGCGTCTTTTGGCAGTTCGGCCAGGACCTCGGCGAACGGCCGCGGCCCGATGACGGTCGGGATCAGCCCGCGTTCGCTCTGCTCCGCCGCTTCGCGGGTAACCTCGCGCAGCCGTTCGAGGCGCCGCGGCGACAACTCACGGGCCACGCACCGCTCGCTGACCATCAGCCGGAACTCGGCCACGCCGACCTCCGTGGCGTGGCGGATCACCGCTTCGAGGTGGTCCCCGCGCAGCAGGGCCAGCACCAGGCTCAACCGATGCCCCGGCTCCCCGCCGGCCACGCCGCGCTCCTCCACCACGCACTCCCCCGATTCCAGCCGGCAGGTGGCCCGGCCGCCCGCCCCGTCGAGCAGGACCAGCTGCTCCCCGTCATGCAGCCGCAGGACGCGGCTCACCTGGTGCGCGATGCCCGCCGGCAACGGGAATCGCTCCCCGGCCATCTGACCTGGCGCCACGAAGAAGCGATGCAGGGTCACGCTCCGACCAACCGCAGCGAGACCCATTCGTCGTCGGTGACGCGTTCGGCGACGACCAGCCCGGCGGCGCGCATCGCGGCCTCCACTTCGTCGGCCCGGCCCTCAATGATCCCGCTGGCCAGCAGCGTCCCACCCGGCGCAAGGTGCACGGCTAGTGGACCGGCAAGGTCGACCAGCACCGCGGCGACGAGGTTCGCGAGCACGAGCCGGTAGCGGACGCCGTCGGCCGGGGGGGCCGGCAGCGTGCCGTGCCGCACCGTCACCCGCTCTCCCAGGTCGTTGGCGGCCGCGTTGGCAACCGTCGCGTCCACGGCCAGCGGATCGGTGTCGAGGCAGACGGCGCGCTTGGCGCCCAGCCGCAGCGCGGCCAGGGCCAGGATGCCGGAGCCGCAGCCCACGTCCAGGACCGCATCGGGCATCGGGTCCACCGCCTGCAGTAGCCGGAGGCAGGCCCGGGTGGTGGGATGCAACCCGGTGCCGAACGCCATCCCGGGGTCGAGCCGCAGCGCGACCTCATCGGGCCCGATCGGTTCGTCCAGCCAGGACGGCACGATCACCACCCGCCCGATGCGCTGCGGAACGTACCCCTCGCGCCAGCCCGTGGTCCAGGCCGCGTCGTCCACGCCGCGCACGCCGAGCTCGCCCACCGGGCGCAGGCCGAAGGCCTGGAGATGCCACAGCGCGCGCCGGGTGGCATCGATCGCCGC
>JBKJYH010000124.1:0-23169 GCA_046715765.1 Candidatus Limnocylindria bacterium | reverse complement strand
TCCAGGCACGCGAGGCGACGCCGGCCACCTTCTTCGTGGACGCGGTGACCCGGTTCGGCGGCTACTACCCGACCAACGCCAACATCAAGGAGCACGGCCCGCTGCTCGCCACCGACGCGCTGCGCTATTCGTTGAATGTCCCATCGGTGATGATGCAGTACCTGGTCGGGGTTGATGCGACGGCGAACTTCGCCGAGCGGATGGGGGTCGCCAGTGCCCAATACATTCTCGACGCCGACCCTGGCCTGACCCTGACCCTCGGTTCGGTGCCGGTCAACCTGACCAACTTCACCCAGGCCTACGGCGTCTTCGCGATGCAGGGTGAGCTGCATCGGGCGACGGCCATCATCAAGATCGTCGACCGGCACGGGCGGGTCGTCTACTCGGCGGCCGAGGATGGCCCGCAGCCCACCGCTCCGATGACCCCGGCCGAGTCGTACCTCACCCACTGGATCCTGCAGGGCAACACCGACCCGCGGCTCAACTCGCTGTGGGGCCCGCGCGGCAGGTTGCTCGACCCGTCCGGAGCGCGCCGCGAGGCCGGCCTGAAGACCGGCACCACCAACGATTATCGCGACGTGTCGGCCTTCGGGTACGTGCCCGGCAGCCTGGTCACCGGCGTGTGGATGGGGAACAACAACCAGGAGCCGATGTCCAACCAGCTTGGGCGGGGCCTCTTCTCGGCGGATGGCCCGCTCTACCTGTGGCACGACTTCATGGAGATTGCCCTCAACCAGCCGTGGGACTGGAACGGCCAGCAGCCGGCACCGAACCTCACCTTCCCTCGGCCGAACGGGGTGGTCATGGCCTCGGTCTGTCGGTTCAGCGGGATGGCCGCCACCGACAACTGCGGGCCGACCCAGCAGATGCCGTTCCTGGAGGGGACGGTCCCGCCGAGGGATAACGTCCACGTTCCCAATCCGTACGGCGGCGGCAACGGCAACGGCAACGGCAACGGTGGCCCACCCGACTCGTCCGATGGCGGGGGCGGCTCCGGCGGCACCTGCTTCGACATTGTCAAGGAGGTCTCGCAGGATGGGCGCAGGACGCAGGGCATGATCGATTCCGCCCAGCGCTGGGCGGATCGCTACGTCAGCGGGGCGCTCGCGCCCAAGGGTGATCCGGAAGAGATCGCCGAGCTCGGGACCGACAGGGTCTGGCTGCAGATCAGCCTGCTGCGGGGCAACACCAGCTTCGGAGACCCCATCTGCGGCCAGTACCTCTACACCCCGAAGCCAACTCCCAGCCCGACGCCGGGCCCGACGGACCCACCGGGGCCATCCGACCCGAACCCATCGCTCAGCTTCTGTCCACCGCCGCGCGGCCAGTGCACGCCAACGCCCACCATCGCGCCGGCCGGGGCAGCAGGATCGCCGGGCGACGCCGCATCGCTGATTCCGATCTTCGGCGTCCCGGCCGTCGTGAGCGCATTGCCGTTCGTGGGGCGGATGCGACGCTGGGTGATGCGCAGCCGGCGAGACGCGCCCCGCCACTAGGCGCCGGCCGAGCGCGTGCGAGAATCAACGCATGTCGGCCTCGACCTTGACCCTGATCCTCGCCGGTGGCGAGGGCGAGCGCCTCTCGATCCTCTCCCACGTCCGCGCCAAGCCGGCCGTGCCGTTCGGCGGGAAGTACCGGATCATCGACTTTGCGCTCAGCAACGCGGTCAACTCGGGAATGACCGACGTGGCGGTGCTGACCCAGTACGCTCCCCGATCGCTGATCGACCACATCGGGGTCGGGCGGCCGTGGGACCTCGACCGGAGCAGGGGCGGGGTGACCCTGCTGCAGCCGTACATCGGTCGCGGTCGCCAGCGTGACTGGTATCGGGGCACGGCTGACGCCGTTCTGCAGAATCTCGAGTTCATCTCTGACCGCAGTCCTGAGCTGGTCGTGATCCTGGCGGGGGACCATGTCTACAAGATGGACTACCGGCCCTTCATTGACCTCCATCGGGCCCGGGGGGCCGAGATTACCTGCGCAGTACGCACCGTTCCGATCGATCAGGCTCACCGCTTCGGCATCCTGGAGTTGGAAGGCGATGGGCGGGTCACCAAGTTCGTGGAGAAGCCGGCACGCCCCGCCTCGAACCTGGTGAGCATGGGGGTCTACGTCTTCAGCTGGCCCGCCCTGCGCGACGTCCTGTCTCCCGAACGGGTCGACTTCGGACAGGACGTGCTTCCGCACATGGTTCGCAGTGGGCGCCGCGTGTTCGCGTACCCATTCGATGGCTACTGGCAGGACGTCGGCACGGTGGAGAGCTACTGGCAGGCCAACCTGGACCTGCTCTCCGACCAGCCCGCGATCGACCTGTACGACCGCAGCTGGCTGGTCTACACCAAGAGCGAGGAGCGGGCCCCCGCCACGATTGGCGCCGAGGCCCAGGTCCACCGCAGCATGATCAGCCACGGCTGCGTGGTGGAGGGCACGGTCGAGCACAGCGTCCTGTCGCCAGGCGTGCGGGTCGAGCGCGGAGCCGTGGTCCGCGACTCGATCGTGATGTTCGACACGATCGTGGAGGCCGACGCGGTAGTGGACGCGGCGATCATCGACAAGGAATGCGTCATCGGTCGCGGGGCGGTGGTCGGCGACGGTGACGACCGGCGACCGAACCGGGTCGAGCCTGAGCGGCTGTATGCCGGCCTGACCCTGGTCGGCAAGCGGGCAAGCGTCCCTCCCCGGATCGTGATCGGACGTAATTGCCGGATTGACCCCGGCGCGGTGCCGGCTGACTTCGGGAATCGTCGCCGGGTGCGCTCGGGGGAGACAGTGGTGCACCCTGGCTGAGCAGGCGCCGCCGCTCGATACCTGGCTGATCGACCTGGGGCTGGAGCCGGTTGGGGCAGGGGACACGGATCCGGCGCTGGCCATCAGCCGCGACGTGGTGATCGACGGAGAGCGTCGCTTCGACCTGCGCGTGACGGTGGCCTGGGTGGCCGGCTCCGGGCTTTCGCTGTGGGCCTACTACGGGCCGGAGGCGATGGAACTGCCGCGGCGCATCCTGTTGCGCCTGCTGCGCGCCAACTTCGAGCTGCCGATGGTCAAATTCGCGCTCACCGATGACGACCGGCCGATGCTGATGAGCGAGTTGCCGCCCGGCTCGGAGACGCGCGACGAGTTGGGCCGCGGGCTGACCCGCCTCGCCCTGCTCGCGGATCGGCTGCTCGACGAGACGGCGGCCGCGGTCGCCGACCGCGGCCAGCTGCCCGATTGGAGTGGGCGGACGGGTCGCAACCCGACCCTGCTGGCCACCTATCGGGTCGAGGTGGAGGCCGGCCTGCCCGCTTGGGAGCTCCCTGCTCCCACGCGGAGGCGACGCGGTCCGCTGGGCAGGCTCCTGCACGGCGCGCCATGACGGCCTACCGCGCGGGGATGCGCCTGGGGCTTGCCTGCCTGATCATGCTCGGGGCAGGCTGGCGCCCGCCACTGGTGCGGGCCGCCGAATACACCCTCGTCAGCACGGTGAGCTACGCGGTCAATCCGGACGCCGGCCTGATCGATGTCTCCGTCGAGGTGACCTTTACCAACCTCACTCCCGATCCGACCGGGGCCTTGATCAGCGAGTTTCCGCAGATCGACCTCGCGGTCCATCCGGGCGCCAGCGCCGCCGGCGCATCGGACGTCGAGGGCGACCTGGTGGTGGCCCTCGAGCCGCGCCTCGACTTTGCGCGGCTGCGGGTGACGCCCCGCGCGCCGGTCCGCTTCGAGCAGGTCGTGACCTTCACAGCGAGATACCAGCTCCTCGATGGCGATCCGTATGGCACCCACGTCCGCCCCCAGGCGGTCGGTTTCGCGGCCTGGGCCTTCGGCACGTCGGCCGAGGTGAGCGTGACCGTCCCGGCTGCGTACGAGGTCAGCTCCGACGGCGATCCGCTGACGCCCATCACTTCGCGCGGCGAAACGACGCTGCGCAGCGGCCCGATCAGTGATCCGGAGCATTGGCTGGCTCTGATCAGCGCCAGTGCGCCGGCAAGTTACGACACCATCTCGGCCAGCGTGCCCCTCGCCGGCGGGACGGTGGATCTCCAGATCCGGCACTGGACCGATGACGCGGCCTGGGGTCGCCGCGTGCGCGAGCTGCTGGTGGACGGGCTGCCTCGATTGGAGGCCGAGGTCGGACTCCCGTATCCGCGCATCGGACCGTTGGTGGTGGTGGAGTCGGTGCCCGGGCCGGAAGCGACGGCGGGTTCCCCGGGCGCGGGCGGAGCGGAGATCGGCCTGGCGTTCGACGCGCCGGAATTCACCGTCTTGCACCAGGCAGCTCATGTCTGGATTGATCCGGGGCTCGCCCGCGCGCGCTGGATTCGCGAGGGGCTGGCCTCGTACTTCGCCGGGCAAGTGGCCCGCGCGATGCAGATCGAGCCGCCGTACGACCCCCGGGAGCGCGCCGAGGAGCTGGCTGGAGGCGCATTTCCGCTGGACGGCTGGACCGATGCGGGGAGTGATGCGGATGCCTCGGCCTACGGGTACGCCGCTTCGTGGGCCGTCACCGAGCAGATCGCGCTGGCTATTGGCGAGGCACGCCTTCGGCAGGCACTGGCCAGGGTGGCCGCGGGCATCGGGCCCTACCAACCGGTGGGCGACGTGCCGCAACCGGGCGGACCGGCGAGCGCCGCAATCGACAGCCGCACCTGGCTCGACCACCTCGAGCAGATCAGCCGAGCCGACGTGTCTCCGCTGTTCGCCGCGAGCGTCCTCGACGGGGAAGCCCTGGCCCTGCTTGGCCCGCGCACCGCTGCGCGCGAGGCCCTCGCTCAACTCATGGAGTTGGCCGGGGACTGGGGAGCCCCCGACCCGGTCCTGGTCGCGACCACCGACTGGCTGTTCGAGGACGCGCAGGTGCGCATCGACGCCGCGCTGGGATGGATCGCGGAACGCGACGCGCTCGCCGCCGAGGCAGTCGCGCTCGAGTTGCGGCTTCCCGATCGACTTCGGGATCGCTACCGCGCCTCAGGTGGCGACGCCGAGGCCTACGCGGAGCTCGACGCGGAGCGCGCCGTGGTGGATGCCTATCGCCTGGCCCGCGACGAAGAACGCTGGACCAACGGAGCGCTGGAGCAGATTGGCCTGCTGGGGGCTCCGTCGCCGGGCCAGGCCCTTGACGAGGCGGCGGCGGTCTTCGGCGAAGGCGACTTGCTGCAGGCCGCCGGGTTGATCGCAGATGCGCGGTCGCGGCTCGAGTCCGCGATGCTGGCCGGCGTGCTGCGGGCGGTGGGCGCCAGCGCGGTCGGCCTGGCGCTGGTCGGGCTGGCCATCTGGTCGTTCCGGCGCCGCCGACGCGCCGACTACACTGGTCGGCCATGACCAGCGATCCGCGCGCCCGACGGTTCCAGCCCGCGGCGGAGGTGCTCTCCGGGGAGACCGCGGACGTGTACTTCGAGCGCGCGCAGCGGATCCTCGCGGCCGAGCGGATGGATCCGGTGGTGTGCATGGAGCTCTTCACCCGCGAACCCGCGGTGCTGTGCGGGGCGGACGAGGCGATCGCGTACCTGCGCGAAGTGCTCGGTCCGGAGCGGGAGCATCAGCCGGCTCCCGTGGTCGAGTCGCTCGCCGACGGCGACCCGATCAGCCCCAAGGAGGTGGTGATGCGGATTACCGCACGCTACTCGGCCTTCGGCCTGTACGAGACCGCACTGCTCGGGATGATCAGCCAGTCAACCGGATGGGCGACCGCCGCGCGCCGCGTGGTGGAGGCTGCCGCGCCGGTCCCGGTCATCGGATTCGGCGCTCGGCACGTGCACCCCTCGGTGGCGGACCAGATGGACTACGCGAGCGTGGTGGGCGGATGCGTCGGCGCCTCGACGCCCGCCGGTGCGGGCCTCGCCGGGCTCTCGCCAACCGGCACCATGCCGCACGCCCTGATCCTGATCTTCGGCGACACGGTGCGCGCGGCGGAGGCGTTCGACCGGCACATCGACCCCGGGGTGCCGCGGATCGTGCTGGTGGACACCTTCAAGGACGAGGCCGAGGAATCGGTCAGGGTGGCAGATGCGCTCGGTGATCGGTTGTGGGGCGTCCGCCTCGACACGCCATCGGAGCGGGGCAGGGTGACCGCGGACCTGGTCAAGGAGGTGCGTGCCCGACTCGACCTGGCCGGCCATCCACAGGTCAAGATCGTCGTCTCCGGCGGGGTGGACGTCGAGCGGATTGCATACTTCAAGGCCGCCGGCGCCCCGATTGACTCGTTCGCGGTCGGCTCGGCCATCTCCGACGCCAGTCCGATCGACTTCACTGGGGACCTCAAGGAGATCGACGGTCGACCGATCGCCAAGCGCGGCCGGATACCGGGGCGCAGCCCGAATCCGCGCCTGCGCGCGATTGACCTGGGCGGCTAGGTCTCCCGGCGCGAGAACCGGCGCGCGAGCCAGCCGATCCCGACCATCGACTTGGAGTCGATCACCCGGCCCCCATCGACCGCCGCGACCGCATCCGGCAGGCTGAGCCAGCTGCCGGTGACAGCCTCATCGTCCGGGCCGGTGACGCTGACCGGACCCAGCCCGGTGGCCAGGAACACGGTCAGCCGCTCGGTGCAGAATCCCGGCGCGGTGAAGAAGGCGGGACCCTCCTCCCACGACTCGGCGCCCAGTCCGCATTCCTCGGCCAGCTCGCGCCGGGCGGCGCCGAGCGGGTCCTCGCCGGGCTCGAGCGTGCCGGCCGGGATCTCGAGCGTCTCTCCGCCGGCCGCGGCGCGCCACTGGCTGACCATCGCCAGCCGAGAGCCGTCCCAGGCCAGAATCGCCACCGCGCCGGGATGCTCGACAATCTCGCGCTCGGCGCGGCGCCCAGACTCCATCTCGACCTGGTCGACCCGGACCCGCAGCAAGCGGCCGCGGAAGACCTCGCGAGACTCGATCGTGCGCTCTGGCATGGCGGCATGGTAGGCCGAAGGCCTCAGCCCCGGCACCCGATCGGCCCAGCGGTCGGATCGGGCCATCCCGGCTAGGATTGGGCGATCCATGGGTGAAGTCCTCCGCAACATCCTGCGCCGCAAGTTGCGCACCAGCCTGACCGTGGCCGGCATCGTGATCGGGATCTTCGCGCTGACCGTGATGGGTGCCCTCGCCGAGAAGCTCAATGTCCTGGTGGACGGCGGGAACGTCTACTTCGAGACGCGCCTCTTCGTTTCTGAGAGCGGGGCCGGCGGCTTCGGCGGTGGCGGACGGCCGATCAATCGCCAGCTGGCCGACCAGATCGAGGAGGTGACCGGCGTCCAACGAGCCTCGGCGGTACTCCAGATGCTGCTCGACCCGGAGATCCGGGGCGGCTTCGACTTTCCGCCGATCCTGACCGGGATCCAGCCGGAAACGTGGTACGACCCCTCCACCCCCCTGCCGATCGCCGCCGGCCGGCTGCTCACCGCAGACGACCGTGGGATGGTGATGATCGGTGCCGACCTGGCTGAACGCTACGGGGTCAGGGTGGGGGACACCTTCACCATCCGAGATGTGCCGTTCGAGGTGGTGGCCGTGCTGGAGCGGACGCTCACCTTCCCGGACAAGATCGCCTACGCCCCCTTGGCCGACGTTCAGCGGATCTACGTGGACGCCGCCCCGGGGATCATCGACTTCGAGACCGATGACCTGGCCACCCAGATCGAGGTCTTCGTGGCCGACATTGCCGACGCCGACGCGGTCGCGCAGCGGATCGAGGACCAGGTGGAAGGGGTCCAGGCCACCACCCCGGCCCAGGTCAAGGCGCAGCTCGGCGAGTTCAGCATCGTGTTCAACCTGATCATCGTCGGGGCGAGCGTGATTGCGGTCATCGTTGGGGGACTGTCGGTGATCAACACCATGGTGATGACCGTGTCCGAGCGGGTGCGCGAGATCGGGATCAAGAAAGCGGTGGGAGCGCGGACCAGTGCGATCCTGCGCGAATTCCTGTTGGAGGCCACCGTGTTGGGCGCACTGGGCGGGGTGATCGGATTGTCGGCGGGCAGCCTGCTGGTGGTCATTCTCAACGGGCAGACGGTGGCCAGCGGCACAACGGTCTTCCTGCTCACACCGTGGCTGCTGGCCCGATCCTTCATCTTCGCCACCGTGCTCGGCGCCCTGGCGGGGATCTATCCGGCCTTCCGCGCCGCGCGCCTGGACCCGGTCCGGGCCTTGCGCAGCACCTGAGCCGATGACGTCGCGCCCGATCATCTCCGCCCGCGATCTGCACATGGTCTACCGTCGCGGAGCGAGTGAGGTTCGCGCGGTGGACGGGATCAGCCTGACCGTGATGCCGGGCGAATTCCTCTCGATCATGGGTCGATCGGGCAGCGGCAAGACCACCCTGCTTGACTTGATCGGTTGCCTGCTACGGCCGACTGCGGGCGAATTGGTGCTCGACGGGGAGCCGGTCAGCGGAGCACCCGACGGTAAGCTGGCAACCATCCGGGCTGCGAAAGTGGGGTTCGTCTTCCAGGAGTTCAACCTGATCCCGACCCTGAACGCCCTGGAGAACGTGATGCTCCCGTTGCGCTACGGGCCGCGCCGGCCTAATGGCCGCGCGGAGGCGATCGAACTGCTCGCGCTGGTGGGCCTGACCGACCGAGCCAGCCACCGCCCGTCGGAGCTGTCCGGCGGGGAGCAGCAACGCGTGGCGATCGCCCGGGCGCTCATCAATCGTCCCGCGGTGATCCTCGCCGACGAGCCCACCGGGGAGCTGGACAGCACCACATCGGCAGCGCTCCTGACGATGCTGCGCGGGCTGAATGCAGAGCGAGGGATGACCATCATCGTGGTGACCCACGACCCGGGCGTGGCCGGGGCAACCGATCGAGTGGTGCGGCTCTCTGATGGCAAGGTCCTGAGCGACGTCCGCCGCGGGGATGCCGGCTGGGGCGCCGCACTTCATGGCGAGCCCGTCACCCGAACCGGTGCGGGCAGGCCCGGCGGCGCTCCCCGCGTGTGGGCGCGCCTGGGTGAGCTCCTCAGGCGGCGGCGCGTGAGCCAGCCGTGATCGTGGTCGAGGGGCTGCGCAAGCAGTTCGGGAGCGTGACCGCGGTTCACGACCTCTCCTTCAGGGTGGGCGAGGGCGAGGTCTTCGGGATCCTCGGTCCCAACGGTGCGGGCAAGACGACCACGGTCCGGATGCTGGCGGGGCTGATCGCGCCCACCGCCGGGACGGCCACCATCAACGGCCACCAGCTGGGCGACGGCTCGCAACGGATCCGAGCGATGACCGGGATCCTGACCGAGAGCCCCGGGCTGCACGACCGGCTCACCGCACGCCAGAACCTGGCCTTCTACGCGACGCTGTACGGGATGCGCGGCGCCGCACGCAGCGCGGCAGTCGAGCGCTACCTGGGCGTGGTCGGCCTGGCGGATCAGGCCGACCGGCGAGTGAGCGGCTTCTCCAAGGGCATGCGCCAGAAGGTGGCCATCGCCCGCGCCCTGCTGCACGAGCCGCAGGTGATCTACCTCGACGAGCCGACCACCGGGCTGGACCCCCTGGCGGCCAAGACGGTGCGCGACCTGGTGGCCGACCTGCGCAGGCTGGGGCGCTCGATCGTGGTCTGCACCCACAACCTCGACGAGGCGGAGCGCCTGTGCGATCGGATCGCGATCATGCAAGGCACGCTGTTGCGGGTCGACACCCCGGCAGGCATGCGACGGGCCGGTGGGCCGGCCGCGGTCCGGGTCGAGCTGGCCGGCGGTGCGCCCGCCGAATCGTTGGCAGCGGTCCTCGCCCGGCTCACCTTCGTGGTCCGCGCCGACGCAGGTGATGACGGGCTGAGGGTCGAGCTCACCGACGCCCACGCCTTCACTCCCGACCTGGTCGCTGCACTGGTGGCGGCGGGCGCGCGCATCGCTTCGGTGGCCGAGGAGACCGATAGCCTCGAAGATGTGTACCTGCGCCTGGTGGGGGAGCGCGGCGAGCGGGACGCGGCGGCAGGGGTGGCGGATGCGGCCTAGCTTCGTCCGGGCTGTCCTCGGCAAGGAGGTCCGCGACCTGCTCACCAACCGGCTGCTGCTGGGCGCCGTGGCATTGCCGGCGGTCATCTTCGCCGCCATTCCGACCGGCCTGGTCTGGTTCATCCAGGCCCGTGACCTCGACCCCAACCAGCTGGGCCAGATTCAGCAATACCTGGCCAACTTCCCCGACCTGTCTCCCAAGTTGGCGGCCCAGGGGTTCATCATCCAGAACTTCATGGCCTACTTCCTGCTGATCCCGGCGATGGTCCCGATGGCCATCGCCACCCAATCGGTGATCGGCGAAAAGACCGGTCGCTCGCTCGAGCCGCAACTGGCCACGCCGCTCGAGGTCGGGGAGCTGCTGGCCGGCAAGACACTCGCCGCCGCTCTGCCCGCGGTGCTGGCCACCTGGGCCGTGTTCGTGACCTATGGCTACGTCAACGGCGCGATCGCGGACCCGGTCCTGACACGCCTCATCTTCAGCGACGAGTGGCTGGTGGCGATGGCCAGCCTGGTCCCATTGATCAGCCTCTTCTCGGTCCTGCTCGGGGTGGTGGTCAGCGCCCGGGTCAACGACGCGCGCGCGGCGCAGCAGATCGGCGGCTTCGTGGTCCTGCCGATCATTGCCGTCGCGGTGGCGCAGTTCTTCGGGGGGCAGGCCACCTTCAGCATGGAGCAGGTCCTGATCGGTGACCTGCTGGTGGCCGCCATGATCGGAGTCGCGCTCGCGGTCGGCTCGTGGGCCTTCGACCGTGAGGCGATCCTGACCCGGATGGGCTGACCGTGAACGAGGACGCCTTCCCGATCCGGCGCTACCTGGTTGTGGCCGTCCTCGCCGTCGGCCTGCTGGTGGGTATGGTCCTGGGCGTTCGCCAGCTCTTCTTCGTCCTGGCGCCGCAGCGGACCGACGCGAACTACGTGATCGGGGCGGCAACCAGCTTCGGGGCCGCGCCGGTGGTGATGGTGGTCCTGCTCAACGACCCGCACGACCTGCTGGGCGAGGAGACGCAGGGCGAGCACGCCGCGATCAGGGTCTCGGTCTGGGCCCCCGACGGCCTGCCACTGGCGGTCGTCAACGCCTGGAGCCCCACCCACGACTGCCCGATCAGCCCGGGCGCGGATCGACTGGTGGACTGTTCCGAGTCGGCGTGGACCTACACCGGGGACGCGATCGACCCCGCCGACCCCCCATTGCAGCGTTTCCCGGCAACCTTGGTCGACGGCGCGGTGGTGGTCGACTTCACGGCGCCGGAGGGCGGGGCAGCGTCGTAGGATTCCGCCGGCAGGAGGGTTACGCATGCCCGACGGACTCGACCTGATCGGTTGGCTGCTGGTTGGCTTCTTCGCCGGCACCGTCGCCGGCTGGTTCGTGCCGGGCCGGGAGCGGATGGGCTGCCTGGCAACCACGGTCCTGGGTGTGGCAGGCGGACTCGTGGGTGGCTGGTTCTGGACCGAGGTCCTCGACCAGGATCGGGCCGGCGGTTTCCTGGGAGCGTTGCTGATCGCGGTCCTGGGGTCGGCGCTGGTCCTGGCCGTGGTGCGGGGCATGTCGCGAGACTGAACGTTCCGCCCCGGCCGCCCCGACCCGCGTCTCGCGCTCGCTCGGGTACACTCCGGCGAGTCCGCCACCCCATTCCGGCGGTCGCGCCGCACGTGGTGGCCTTAGCTCAACTGGCAGAGCAGCGGATTGTGGATCCGCAGGTTATGGGTTCGACCCCCATAGGCCACCCCACTCTCCCGATTCGGCCGCAGCGACAGCCAGCCCGCGTCGCACAATGGACTCCAACCGCCAACTGACGAAGGAGTGAGCACGTGTCCGATCAACCAACGCCCCAGGAGCAGCCGGCAGCCCCGTGGGCGGCCCAGCCCTCGACTCGTCCTGGACCGATGCCCGGCTGGCACTACGCCGGTTTCTGGGTCCGGTTCCTGGCCTTCATTCTGGATGGGATCGTGCTCGGAGTCATCTCGGCGGCCCTCTCCCCGCTGTGGGGCGGAGGCCAGTTCAGCATCACCGGCACGACCATGACCGTGAACTACGGCGGCAGCGCCCTGAGCACTCTGGTCGGCCTCGTCTACTTCATCGGCTTCTGGGCATGGCGTGGCCAGACGGTGGGGATGATGCCGTTCAACATGCAGGTGGTGAGCGTGGCCGACGGCAACAAGATCGATGTCGTGCGCGGCCTGCTGCGCTACGTCGGGATCATCATCGCGGTCATCCCGCTCTTTCTGGGCCTCATCTGGGCGGCCTTCGACGCGCGCAAGCAGGGGTGGCACGACAAGATCGCCGGGACGCTGGTCATCCGTCCCAACTGAGGATCGGCGCTTGGTTGCGGGTGGTGCGTCGCGGCACCCCGCATGGTCCCACCCCGTGGGGGGACCACCGCGCTACTGACCCGCGCCCTTGACGGCCCCAGAGTGGGGCCATGCACCGGGAGGAGGAGCCGCGCCAGATCGCTGCCGAATCGCGCCGCGTCGAGTGGCGAGCCATCGGATTGGCAGCTTCGTGCCTGGTCATCGCCGCCGCTCTGGCGGCCGGCACGACCCCTGTCAGCGGTTTCGACATTGCGCCCGCGGAAGCCAAGCTCTGGCAGTTGCTCAACGGCGCGCGGGTCAACAACGGCCTCGCCCCGCTGATCCAGCACAGCACCCTGGTCAGCCTCGCCCGCTGGCGCAGCCAGGACATGGTTGATCGCGACTACTTCAGCCACACGGTCCTTGGCACCGGCTACGAGGTCTACCACTGGTACGACACCAACAACCTCAACTGGGCGATGGGTGGCGAGAACATCGGCTGGAACAACGGCTACTCCGATGCCGACTCGCCGGTCAAGGTCCACGAGGGCTTCATGGGGTCGCCCGGCCACCGGGCGAATATCCTGGGCGCCTCCTGGACCCACGGCGGGGTGGGCGCTGGATGGGCCGATGACATCACCTGGCAGGGCAAGCTGCGCAGCCCCCGGCTGTACACCGAACTGTTCATGAAGGCCAAGGCGGCCTCGACGCCCGCGCCGACTCCGGTTCCGACGCCTGTGGCGACTCCGGTTCCGACGCCCATCCCGAGTCAGCCCGCCGGAACGCCGGCGCCCACCCCGAAGCCCACCGCCAAGCCATCGGTTGCCCCCACCCCGAGGCCGACCGCCGCCCCCACCCCGCCGCCATCGGGCTCGACCGAACCGACCCCGTCAGCGGACCCGTCCGGCCTGGAGACGAGCGCCAGCGCGGCCCCTTCGCCTGGGACGCCGCTCGACGGGCCGAGCGTGCTGGTGGGTCGTCCGAATGGGAACAGCCTGGCCGTCCTCGCCTTCGACGATCGCCGGCCGCAGGGCTCAGTTGCTGATAATCCGCTGATTGCCAGCCTGCGGGTCGAGGCGCCCGCCGCACCCGAACGAGGCATCTTCGAAACCGTCATCGGATCGCTCCTGACCTTCTTCCTGGGCTGACGCCGCGCTCGCGGCCGTTGCATCTGCGCACCATCGGAGGGCTAGACTCTGACCATGTCGACCATCCTCGAGGCACGCGACCTCGTCATGCGCTATCCGATGGCCGGGGGCACGGTCACCGCGCTGCAGGGCGTGTCCCTGTCGGTGGAGCGCGGCGAGTTCGTCGCGATCATGGGCGCGTCCGGATCGGGCAAGTCCACCATGCTCCACCTGCTCGGCGGCCTCGATCGCCCGACCAGCGGTGAGGTCGTCATCGACGGGGTGACCATGAGCAGCCTGTCGGATGACCAGGCCACCATCACGCGGCGGGCCAAGACCGGCTTCGTGTTCCAGTACTTCAACCTGATCCCGCTGCTGACCGTGTCCGAGAACGTGGCCCTGCCCTTCCTGGTGAGCGGCGACTCGCTCAACCAGCACCGCTCCCGCGTCGCGGAGCTGCTCGACCTGGTGGGCCTCACGTCCAAGGCCAATCACGCCCCCGATCAGCTATCGGCGGGGGAGCAGCAGCGCGTGGCCCTGGCTCGTGCGCTGGCCACCTCGCCGGCGATCCTCCTCGCCGACGAACCGACCGGCAACCTCGACTACACAACCGGCACCGAGATCCTGGACCTGCTGTGGGACTCGTCGGATCGGCTGGGCCAGACGATCGTGCTGGTCACCCACGACGCCCGCGCCGCGGCCTATGCGGACCGCGTGTTGATCGTGCGTGACGGCGCCATTCGCGAAGAGATTCGCCTCGGACGCCGGGCCGACCATGATCCGACGCCGCTGATCTTCCGACTCCAGGCGCTGGGTCTGTAGGACCGATGCGACTGGCGGCCCTGGCCCGCCGCGGCCTCGCCGCAAGGCCACTTCGCACCCTGCTCACCGCCGCCGGCGTCGCGCTCGGCGTGGCGATGGTGGCCGGCACCCTGCTCGCCAACCAGGCTGCCAGCGAGGCGGTCGTCCGTGCCGCGCAGGAGCTCTACGGCCGTGCCGACCTGCGGGTGCGCGCGTTCGACCCGGCGGGATTCAGTCCCCGCGCCGTGAACACGCTGCGAGCGCTGCCCGGCGTGATCGCGGCCGCGCCGGTCAACGAACGACGGATGACCCTCAGCGACCCAGTCGACCAGGTCTTCAGCGGGATGCTGGTGATCGGGGTCGATCCGACCGACGAGGCCGCGGTGCGCGACGCTGGCCTGGCAGACGGGCAGCCGCTCAGCGGCAGCAACGGCGAGGTGCTGGTCGGCGCGACATGGGCCGCCGACCACGGGCTGGCGATAGGCGACGAACTGATCCTGACCGGCCATCGGGACGGATTCCCCAACCTGCGCATCGTGGGGCTGTTGCAGCCCCAGGGCTTCGGGGCGCTTTCCGGCGGGGGCGTGGTGGTCGTGACCCGCGCGACGCTCGAAGCGGCGCTTGATTTCCCGACCCCCACCGTGGCGGTGTATCTCGCCATCGAGGCAGGCAGCGAGGCTGGCGTCCAGGCCGCGCTGGACGCACAGATGACCGAGCCGTTCGTGGTCGAGACCGCGGCTGACGCGGAACTCGCGTTGGGTCGTGCCCAGGCTGGCTTCAGTGGGATTGCCTTCATCTTCGGCCTGGTGGCGATGGCGGTCGGGACCTTCCTGGTCGCCAATACGTTTGCGATGACCCTCTCCGAACGGACGAGGGAGATCGGCCTGCTGCGCGCGGCCGGCATGACCCGCGGCCAGGTGCTGACCCTGTTCGGCCGCCAGGCGATGCTGCTAGGGGTCCTTGGCGGCGCGCTGGGGGCGTTGCTGGGAGTGGCCATGGCATGGGGCATGATCTGGTTCCTGCGCGCCACCCGCGCGCTCCTGATCAGCGGCCTGCCATTCAACCTCTGGGCAGTGGTGCTGGCCTTCGGGCTTGGGCTGTTCGTCACGCTCGCCGGCGCCCTGCTTCCCATCCTGGCGGCGGCCCGGGTCAGCCCCCTGGATGCCCTCCGTCCGTCACGCCAACCGAACCGCACCTTGTTTGACCGGATGCGCTGGCTGGCCGTGCTGGAACTGGGCGTGGTACTGATCGGACTGGGCCTCTACCCGGTGGAGCGCGGAGAGTTCTCCCTGCCCGCGGCCATCCTGGCGGTGGGGCTGCTGCTGGGTGGCACCTTCGTGACAGCCATCGTCCTCCAGCCGCTGGCGCGCCTGGTCGGCCGGCCCTTCACCTGGTTCTTCGGAGCGCAGGGGATGCTGGGCCGGGCCAACCTCGGTCGCGATCGGGTGCGCAGCGGGCTGACCATTGGCGCGCTGATCATCGGACTCGCCAGCCTGGTCGCGCTCGGCACCGTGGCCGAGAGCGCTCGGGCCACCGCGGATCGCTGGGTCAGCTCGATCCTGCCGGGTGGTTACGCCATCCGTCTGGGGCTGCCCGTGGACATCGACACGCTCGGGCCGAATTTCATCGAGACGACCGGCGCCCGATACGCGACGCCGGTGCCGGAATTCCCGTTGGTGATGCGTCATGCCGACAGCCAGGTGGAGACCTCGGTCGCCGGGATCGACCCCACCGTGTTCGAGGACACCGGTTCACTGATCTTCGTCCACGGAGCCCGCGCCACCGCCTTCGAGGCGCTGCGTGACGGCGGGGTGGTCCTGGTGCCCGATGGCGTCGCAACGCGCGAGGGGTTGGGCGTTGGCTCACCGGTCGAGCTGGGCTTGCCGGGCCAGGAGCCGGTCACCTTCGAGGTCGCGGGGATCATCGCCTATACCCTGCCCGGCACCTCGGCCGACGGTGCCCTGCTGATCAGCCTGTCCGATGCGCGCCAGGTATTCGGCCAGTCTGCCGCCTCGCTGTGGGCCATGGTTCCTCAGGCGGGCATCACGCCCGACGCATTCGCCGCGGCGGTTCAGACCAAGGCCCTGTCGTTTGCGGGTGAGGCGCTGACCGCTGCCCAGTTGACCGATGACCTCGGGCGTTCGCTTGACCGGCTGATCGGCCTGTTCGACGTGCTGGCCCTGCTCGCGGTGGTGATCGCGGCGCTGGGGATCGTCAACACCCTGTCCCTGGGGGTGCTGGAGCGCGCCCGCGAGATCGCGGTCCTGCGCGCTCACGGGATGACCACCACCGGCGTGCGGGCGATGGTGGTGGCCGAGGCGGCGATCATGGGTGCCGTTGGCGGACTGGCCGCCGCAGCGACCGGCCTGCTCACTGGCGCCGCGGTGGTCGCCCTGGCCGCACCAGCCGATTTCGGGGCCGGCCTGGTCGTTCCCTGGGCGCTGCTGCTCACGGTCGTCCTGCTCGGAACCGGTGTCGCGGTGCTCGCCGGGCTGTACCCTGCCCGCCTGGCAGGCCGCACCCCGATCGTGCGCAGCCTGATGCAGTTCGAATAGCGCAGCGGAGGATCTTCAGTGACGGATCGCTTCTGGCAGGCGGAGGCGGGACGCGCCTTCGTCGGGCGTCTGGAGACCGGCGACGACCTGGTCGAGGAGATCGAGCGCCTGGCGACCAAGCACGACATCCGTGCCGCCTGGATCACGGTCATCGGTGCCGTGCGCAAGGCGGCCTTTGCCTACTACCAGCAGGATGAGAGTCGCTACGTCGTGCTCGAGAGCGCCACCCACCACGAGATCACCGGCTTCGTGGGCAACCTTTCGATGCGGGAGGGCGAGCACTTCCTGCATGCGCATGCCACCTTCTGCGATGGCGCAGGACACGCCGTCGGCGGACATCTGGTCAAGGGCACCGAGGTCTTCGCGGTCGAGGTCACCGTCCGTGAGATGACCGGGGTGGAACTCGACCGCAAGCCTGACGAGCTGACCGGCTTGGCGCTCTGGTAGGTCAGAGCGGCTGATCAGGTCCCGCTGCCGGGGTCGTACAGCTCGGCGGAGGCCGACGCGCCGCCGGTGTCGTAGCCGTTCCAGGCGCCCGCCACGAGCACCGTGCCATCACGCAGCCGCGTAGCCGTGTGCAAGTTGCGGGTCTCCGCCATGCTGACGGTGGCGGTCCAGGATCCGCTGCGCGGGTCGTACACCTCGGCGGAGAGGCCGTTCGTCACCAGCACCGTATCATCTAGCAGCAGCGTGGCCGTGTGAGCGGTGCGGGCCTCGGCCATGTTTCCGGTGGCGGTCCAGGACCCGATGCTCGGGTCGTACAACTCGGCGGAGAGGCCGCCCGCCACCAGGACCCTGCCATCGGGCAGTAACGTGGCCGTGTGACCGGCACGGGCCTCGGCCATCTCCCCGGTGGCGGTCCAGGACCCGATGCTCGGGTCGTACAACTCGGCGGAGGCCAGTTGATCGCCGTTGCTGCTGCTGGCGCCGCCCGCCACGAGCACCCTGCCATCGCGCAGCAGCGTGGCCGTCTGGCTGAAGCGGGCAGCGGTCATGCTCGCAGTGGCGCTCCACGACCCGCTCCTGGGGTCGTACAGCTCGGCTGAGGCCAGCGCACCGTCGCTGCCGAAGCCCCCCGCCACCAGCACCCTGCCATCGCGCAGCAGCGTGGCGGTGTGACCGATAGCGCGGGCCTCGATCATCTCCCTGGTGCCGGTCCAGGACCCGCTGTTCGGGTCGTACAGCTCGGCGGAGGCCAGCGCGCCGCCGCTGCCCCTGCCGCCCGTCACCAGGACCATGCCGTCAAGCAGCAGCGTGGCCGTGTGACCGTTGCTGCGGGCCTCGATCATCTCCCCGGTGCCGGTCCAGGACCCGGTGTTGGGGTCGTACAGCTCGGCGGAGACCAGCGCGACGCCTTCCTCGCCGTTGAAGCCACCCGCCACCAGGACCGTGCCGTCACGCAGCAGCGTGGCCGTGTGGTCGGCGCGCGCCTCGATCATGCGCCCCGTGGCGATCCAGGCGGGCGCCGCATTCTGGTCGGGCGTCGAGGACGCTGTAGGCGATGTGCTCGGCGTGGCACTCGGTCCAGACGGCCCAGGCGCGCCGATGCATCCGCTGACCGCCAGCAGCAAGGCTGCGCCAGCCAGTCGGGCCTCGAACCGGCTGAGAGTCGACCCGACTGGCGTCATGCGGGCTCCAATACGACGAGCGTGGCCACCATCCGATCGAGCACGTCGACGAACGCTTCAAACTCCGCGATGTCGCTCGATGACGTGGAGATTGCCAGGTACGGAGGTGAATCGATGGCATCGGATGGCAGCCGACTAGCCACACCCACGATCCATACCACGCTCCGCTGGGTGACAACCCCACCATCCTCAGTGTGGATCTCATAGCGGATCGCCGGGACGCCGTCGACCGTGTACTCCAGAATCGAGATCACTGAGCCGTCGGGGACGTAATTTCCGCCGGACTCCACCCTGATCCAAATGGCTACGGCCTCGGGAATGGCGGGGGGGCTCGTGGGCTCGAACGGCTCGGGCGCGAAGAGCATGCAGTCTCCCACCCAGGGGCTGTGGAACCAGTCGCCGGGCATCGAGATGCGATAGGCGACGCCCGCACCGAATTCCTGCGTCGGCAGGCCAGTCAGGTTCTCGCAGGTGGTTGCGGGCTGGAACGCTTCGTTGGGGTCCATCTGCCACGTCGGCGCGACGCTCGGAAGCGGTGTCGCGGTCGCATCGGGGGTCGCGGTGGCGCTCGGCGAAGCACTGGCGCTTGGCGTCGGGGTCTCGCCGGTCCCGACCCCGTCGCGGTCGATCAGCGACAGGCCGATGCCGACGACCGCCACCGCCGTGGCAGCCGTCAGGACGCCGGCGACGAGCGGCGACAGCAACCAGCTGCGCCGCCGCTGCGGCGTACGGTGCACGTCGCTCATCACGTCCTCCACAAAGTTCGGCGGCAAGTCGCCGCTCATCCGCTCACGCATGTAGCTCGTGACCTCCCGGGCCTCCGTGTCGAAGTCCTTCATGACTGACCCTCCACGGCTGTGCGCAGACGTCGCAGCGCTGCGTTGAGGCGAGACTTGGCGGTCCCCACCGCCACTCCCATCGATTCGGCCGCGTCGCGGATCGACAGGTCGGCGCCGTAATGCAGGGCGACCACTGCGCGCTGGTCCGCGGACAGCCCGGCAAAGGCGCCATCGAGCGCCTGGCGCGCGTCCGCCGCATCGCGAAAGTCGCCTTCTCCGGCGAGTTGATCAGCGGGGCCGGAACTATCCAGTGACGTGGCCGGCCGGCGCATGCGACCGCGCAGGACGTTCCTGGATCGGTTCACCAGGATCCGGCGCAGCCACGGCTCGAAGCGGTCGGGTTCGCGCAGGCGTGGCAGCTCGCGCCACGCAGCCAGAAACGTCTCTTGCGCGACATCCCTCGCGTCGTCCGGACCGACGATGGCTGAGGCCAGCCGATAGACCTGCGGCCCAAAGTGCTCCACCAGCGCTTCGAATGCCTCAGCCCGGCCGGCCTGCGCCTCGCGGACTATTTCATTCAACGGTCGGCCCCCTGCCTGCAGAACTCCCATCGCCGAACAGACACCGCAGGGACGCAAGGTGTTCACCGATAGCCTAGTTTGGCGACCACAGCCAACGACGCCCAAAGGCACGTGAAGCGGCTACACCCTCCGAGGATGCTCCTGGAAGAGCGAGGCGATGTGCTCGTCCTCAAGGGCGACCACCGCATGACCGTGAGGGGTCGACTCCTGGCTAGACCCGTACAATGGCGGCCGCGCGCGCCCGTAGCTCAGCGGACAGAGCGGGTGGCTTCGGACCAGGAAGGCCGATGCGCTGTGCCACGAGCGCGGCTTGCCGACCGAATTGGGCCCGAGTTATCGGCTGGCGCTAGTTATCCGCTGGCTATGACCGGGTCTCCGAGCGCCGAGGGCAAGGCCTGATCGCCTATGCTGTTGACAATGCAAGTTGTTGCTCTGTAGGTCAATAACCTGTATCGTTAGCGCGTGATTGATCGATTTACCGAGGCGCAGGCGATCGAGTTCTTCCACCTCGCCTTTCTCCACGTGCTCCAATCACGCGTAGACCAGGCACGGTACGTCGTGAAGGGCGGGGGAAACCTGCGCTACTTCTTCGAGAGCCCGCGCTACTCCGAGGATATTGATCTCGACGCGGTCGGGATCGACCCGTGGAAGCTCGAGGAAAAAGTGGACGAGGTGCTCGCCTCGCCAGCGACACGAGCCCTGCTCTTGGCCGGCAGCCTCACCCTTCTCGAAGTGACGAAGCCCAAGCAGACGGCGACGACACAACGCTGGAAGCCGCTACTCATGATGATCGGACGGCGTGCTCCGATTCGCACCAAGATCGAGTTCAGTCATCGCTCCGCCGATCCGCGACGAATCCTGGAGGCCGTACCTGAGCACATCGTCGCGCCGTATGCGCTGCGGCCGCCAACGACGCTTCACTACACCGCGGACGCAGCGGTCGAGCAAAAGGTGGCCGCCCTCGCCCATCGATCGGAGACGCAGGCGCGCGACGTGTTCGATCTTGAGCTGCTGCTGCGCCGATACCCGAGCGCCGTTACCGCGGGCACCATCCCGCCAGAGCTCCTCGACGTCGCGGTAGCGCGAGCCGCGGAGTTGCCGTTCCAGGCGTTCCAGGATCAGGTGCTGCGCTTTCTCGACGCAGCCATCGTCGAGCTGTACCACGACCGCGCGGCTTGGGAGCGCACGCAGACGTTCGTCGCCGACAGGCTGAAGGAGCTGCGCACATGAGACTGACCGATGCCTACGCCAACCTGCAGCGCATGGACCGGCCGGTGATCGAGACGCGCGAGGCGGCAGTCCGCCTCGCGTTGTCGACGCCGACTGCCAGCAAGCTCCTATGCAGGCTCGAGCAGTCGCGTCTGGTGCGCCGTCTTCGGCGCGGCCTATGGGTGCTCGACCCGGGGATCGAACCGTTCGCAGTGTCGCGGTACCTGACGGCACCGTTCCCAGCCTACGTCTCGTTCTGGTCTGCACTCGCACGACACGGGATGATCGAGCAGATCCCGCGGCAGATCTCTGTCGCCTCCCTTGGTCGGACGAGGAAGATCAAGACGAGCATCGGAGAATTCTCGATTCATCATCTCGCCCCCGAACTGTTTGGCGGTTACCGCCAGATCGACGAGGGCGGGCATTTGGCGACGCCGGAAAAGGCTCTGTTCGACACCGTCTATTTGCTGACCCCTAGGGGCGGGCAGATCCATCTTCCTGAGCTGGAGCTCACCGACACGTTCACCGACATCGAACTGGAGGGCTGGACGGATCGAATCGCCAATCCCAGGATCCGCACCCTGGTGAGGCGCGGACTGGATTCGGCGCTTGCCGCCGCGCAACGTTAACGACCGCCGGAGATATCAGGTGAGCTTCCTCGCGCTTGCTCGTCACGGCCGCAGCCGCGCAGTAGCAAGCCTGCGCATATCCCGAAGGCCCGCAACCACTCTCTGAATGTCGCTGGCGCTGGCGGGGTAGGATGTCCACTATTCCGCTCTGTTTGAGCGTGAAATGTGCGCCCGTAGCTCAGCGGACAGAGCGGGTGGCTTCGGACCAAATACCCAGATGCGCTGTGGCGTGAGCGTAGATGACCGGCCAAAAGGGCCCTGGTTTTCCGCTGTCTGGGAGCTGCAGATCAAGGCACCCCGTACGAGGCGTACAGCTCGGCCGAGGCCGGCGCGCTGCCGCCACCCACGACCAGCACTCTGCCATCGAGCAACAGCGTGGCGGTGTGGCCACGGCGTGCCGAGCTCATGCTCCCGGTAGCGGTCCAGGTCTCGCTGCGAGGGTCGTATAGCTCGGCGGCGGCAATGCTGTCGCTGTCAAAGGTGACCTCCCCGCCGCCGCCCGCAATAAGGACCCTGCCATCGGGCAGCAGCGTGGCTGTATGGCCGGCGCGGGGGTTGGCCATGTTCCCGGTGGCGGTCCACAACCGCGTGGACGGGTCGTAGAGCTCGGCTGAGGTCAACCAGCCGGCGCCGTAGCCGCCTGCCACCAACACCCTGCCATCGCGCAGCCGGGTGGCCGTGTAGCCCGAACGGGCCTCGGTCAGGTTCGCGACGGCAGTCCATGTCTTGCCGCGAGAGTCGTACAGCTCGGCGGAGGCTGGCGAGCTGCCCCCGCCCACGACCAGGACCTTGCCATCAAGCAACAGCGTGGCGGTGTGGCCATCTCGGGCCTCGTTCATGCGCGCTGCGGCGGTCCAGGTCTTGGTGCCCGGGTCATACAGCTCGGCCGAGGCCAGCGGGCTTCTAGGAATATCGTCTCCGAACGCTGCTACACCACCCGCCACCAGCACCTTGCCATCCACCAGCAAGGTAGCCGTGTGGCCCGTGCGCGCCGTGGCCATGCTGCCAATGGCGGTCCAAGCCCTAGTACGAGGGTCGTAGAGCTCGGCAGTGGCTAAGGGGAAGGGTGAGCTGCCGACAATCGTGGCGCTACCGCCCGCCACCAGCACCTTGCCGTCGGGGAGCAGAGTGGCGCTGTAACCGGAGCGGGCCTCGATCATCGCCCCGGTGGTGGTCCAGGACCCGGTACTGGGGTCGTACAGCTCGGCGGAGGCCAGCACATAGGGTTCGCTGTTGAGGGCGCCGCCCGCCACCAGAACCGTCCCATCGAGCAACAGTGTCGCCCTTACGCCATAGCGAGCCTCGAGCATGGCCCCAGTGGCGGCCCACGTCCCCCCCTTCTGCCCGCTAGGGGCCGAAGTCTCGGATGGTGATGCGATTGAGGTGGCACTCGATCCGGACGTTGCGGAAGCCACAAGGCTCTCGGTCGCCGATGGGCTGGCTCCGCTGGGCAGGTTGGTCAGGAGATAGATGGTCAGCAGGGTGGCCACCACCGCCAGCACTGCGACAACGGCGGTGACGATCCAGGTGGCCCCGCGTCGCTGGCGATCGGGCAGGGAGGTCATACCGGCAAGCCTAGCTCTTGAAACTGCGGTCCGACTGCGGCAAAGCGATCTCACGATCGAACGCCAGGTCGGCGGCGAGGTAGGATGTCAACCATTCCGCTCTG
>JBKJYH010000123.1:0-16322 GCA_046715765.1 Candidatus Limnocylindria bacterium | reverse complement strand
CTTCGTCGGGATCGGGCTACCGAATGCGGCCGCCAACCTCGCCCGCCAGTCGGTGGCGCCCGACCTGGATCTCATCTACGAGTCGGGCGTTATCGGGGCACGACCGACGCGTCTGCCCGACAGCATCGGCGACCCCGCACTCGTCTCGGGATCAGCGTCCACCATGAGCATGCGGGACCTGTTCGGAGGCTTCCTGCAGGGCGGCCGCATCGAGGTGGGGATGCTGGGCGCGGCCCAGATCGACCGCTGGGGCAATCTCAACACGACGGTCATCGGTCCATACGACCATCCGAGCGTGCGGCTTCCCGGCTCGGGCGGGGCGTGCGAGATCGCGCTCAACGCCGGTCGCGTGGTCGTGGTGATGCAACAATCTGCGCGCTCGTTCGTGGAGCGGGTGGACTTCGTCACCTCGCCGGGCCATCGTCGGCCGGATGGGAGCGGCGGTCGCCCCGCCTGGGCGGGCGCCGGCCCCACTGCGGTCGTCACCCAGCTGGGCGTGTACCGTTTCGGCGCGGACGGCCAGATGGAACTCGCCTCATTGCAACCCGACGCGGATGAGACCACCGTTGAAGCGATGAGCGGCTGGTCGATCCGACGCGCCTCGACCGTCGCCAGACTCGCCGAGCCCGAGCCGGCGGCGCTGGCCCTGATCAGGGAACTGGTCGCCGGCTAGTTCAGCAGGTCACTCAGCGAGGTGATCAGGAAGCCACGATCGCGCAGGCCGGGGATCATGATCGACAGCGCATCGAGGGTCTCGTAGCCGCCCAAGTGCATCAGCACGATCGAGCCATCGGTGGCGCGGCTGATGACCTTGGTCGCGATCTGCTCGGCGGTCGGGCCCCCATCGCTGATCGGCTTCCAGTCAATGGTGTCGATATCCCACATGAAGGTCTTGGTGTAGCCGACCGATGCCGCCGCGTCGCGGACGGCCTGGGTGACCGATCCGTACGGAGGCCGCCAGTACGGCGCCGGGCTCTGCCCGGAGAACTGCTCGATGATGGCGGCCGCATCGGTCAATTGGTCGCGGATGAAGTCGGCGGTGGGCGTGACGCCCGCGCAGGGAGCGGTGGTCGGCGAGCCGCCGCCCCCGGCCACCAGATCGCAGTGGTGCATGGTGTGGTTGCCAACCTCGAACAGCTCCGGGTGGGCGCGGATGATGGCCAGCACCTCCTGGCCCGCCGCGGTCTGTGCCATCGCCCCGGTGGGAAAGATGGTGGCGCACACCCCGTTGGCGATGAGCAGGTTGAGGATCTCGACGCCCGGCTCCAGCCGCCCGCCCATGTCGAAGGTCAGCGCCACCGCGCGGCCTGCCCCGCTGACCTTGGTGAAGGTCTGCTGCGAGCCGGCGGCGACCCTGTTTCCCGCGCGGCAACCGGTCGGCCCGGGGGTGGCGAGCGGCGTGGCCATCGGCGTCCCGGCAGGTGTGGGCAACGGCGTCGTGTCAGGCCCATCGGCCACGATCAGGACCCAGCCGACCTGCACCGCTCCGGGGTCACTGAGCAGCGATGGGTATGCCTCCGCGTTCCAGGCCTGGAGCTGTTGGACCGAGGTCCCCCACGCCCGGGCGATGGACGACAGCGTGTCGCCGGCCATGACCAGGTAGGTGGTGACTCCCAGGGTGGGCGATGGGGTGGGAACCAATGTCGGCTCGCTGCTGGGAGCCGCCGTGGGGCTCGCGGTTGGTGCGATCGACGGGGATGGACCGCCTGAGGTGCCGCTGGGTTCCTGGTTGGGCGACTGGCTGGTGACCGGCAGGCAGGCGGTCAGGATGGTCAGCAGGACGACGGCCGTGAGACGCGCTCGGCCCATCAATTCGGGTTGTAGTGCAGGTTGCCCGCCACGATCGGCGGCAGGGCACTCTCACCCAACAGCCGCGCCTCGCGCAGCAGCAGGCCGCGGACTACCGCGAGGCGGCTCACCGCATCGGGCAGTTCCAGCAGGCGCTGCTTGCGGACAAGTTCGATCTGAATCACCCCGCACACCGCGTACGAAGCGGCCAGCGGATCCTCGGGTAGTCGAAGTGGCGTGAGCACGTCGTCCATCTGTTGCCTGGTGGACGAGGCGGCCACGGCGAAACGTTTCACGCTGTCCAGGTAGCCGTCGAGCGCCTTTTGGACCGAGGCCATCAGCCCGCCCAGTCCTTCCGGGGGAGCTTCGCCCACCACCTCGGGCAGTTCGGTCACCTCGGCGATCGGATACGGTCCGCGGCGGTCCACCGCACCGATGGCGACCCGAGCGCCGGCCACCGCGAGCAGCACCCAGCGGCCATCGGTCATTCGCTCGGCTTGGCGGATCTCAGCCACCGTGCCTACCGCCTGGGGATGCGGCTGGACTTTCGGGGCATCACCCACCTCGGAGCCCTCGGTGATGAGGCTCACCACGAAGCGTCCAGCGTACGGGGAACCATCGACCAGCAGGTCGCCGACCATGGCGCGGTAGCGCTCCTCGAAGATCCGCAGCGGGAGCGGCAGGTGCGGGAAGAGCACCGTGTGGAGGGGGAAGAGGGGGAGCCGCATGGTTGGGTCATGCTGGCACGGGCTCTGCGGCACGGCAACTCGGGGCGGCCCGTGGCGCGTGGGCACCCTCATAAGTCGGGGTAATCAACGTGCGCCGATGGCCCGGTCCTGGCGCCGTCTGAAAAGTAAGGGTGATCAGGCGACGCGGCTAAAGCAGCTCCGGTGCAGGACGATAAGCCGGGCTGATCACAGCCGGGGCAGCTGCCACCCCACCACCCGCCGGGGCAATTGGGCGCCGCCGGTCCCTGGCTCAGCCCTGGTCGACGAACTCCATATCGATCTGCGCCCGCTGCAGCTTCCCGGAGTAGTCGATGTACACGCTCTTCCACTCGGAAAAGAAGTCGAGCGCGGCCTGCCCCACCTCGCGGTGGCCGTTGCCTGTGGCCTTGGTCCCGCCGAACGGCAGGTGCGCCTCCGCCCCGATGGTCCCGTGGTTCACGTACCCCAGCCCCGAGTCGAAGTCACGGATCGAGCGGAACGCAAGGTTGATGTCGCGGGTGAAGAGCGAGGTCGAGAGGCCGTACTTCACGCTGTTCACGATCCGGACCGTCTCATCCCACGAGTCGACCGGGATGACCGATGTCACCGGCCCGAAGATCTCCTCCTGCGCGATCCGCGCATCGGGCTTGACCTCGGCGAAGATCGTCGGCTGGAAGAAGGAGCCCTTGGCCAGCGCCCCACCGTTCGCCGGCTCGCCGCCGATCACCAGCTCGGCCTCTCCCCGACCGATTGCGGCGTACGCTGCAATCCGCTCGACCGCCTTGTCGTTGATGACCGGTCCGACATCGGTCCCCTCGTCCAGGCCGTCTCCCAGCACAAGTGACGCGACACGCTTGCGGAGCGCCTCGACAAAGGTGTCGTACACGGCCCGATGCACGATCAGCCGCGACGCAGCCGTGCAGCGCTGGCCGCTGGTCCCGAATGCGGACCAGATGGCGCTGTCCAGGGCCAGGCCCAGGTCGGCATCCTCCCAGACCACGATCGGGTTCTTGCCGCCAAGCTCCAGGCTCACCCGCTTGAGCGTCTTCGCGGCGCGCGTGCTGATCTCGACCCCGGTATCGGTGTGGCCGGTGAAGCTGATCACCCGCACGTCGGGGTGCTCGACCAGCGCGTTGCCGACCTCGGCGCCCGAGCCGGTTACGATGTTGATCACGCCCTCGGGGATCCCGCCCTCCATCAGCAGCTCGACGAAGCGCACCGCGCAGGCCGGCGTGTCGGAGGCGGGCTTGATGACCGCGGTGTTGCCACAGATCAGCGCCGGGAAGAGCTTCCAGGCCGGGATCGCCACCGGGAAGTTCCAGGGGGTGATGATCCCGACCACGCCGATCGGGCGGCGGATGGCCATCGCGAACTTGTCGGGCATCTCCGACGGCACGGTCTGGCCGAACAGGCGCCGCCCCTCGCCGGCCATGTAGTAGGCGACGTCGATCGCCTCCTGGACGTCGCCACGCGCCTCGGTCAGGACCTTGCCCATCTCGCGGGTCATCAGCCGCGAAAGCTCTTCCTTGTGCTCGGCCAGCATCCGCGCCACCTTGAACAGGATCTCGCCCCGCTTCGGCGCCGGCATGAGGCTCCAGGCCGGGAAGGCCCCCTGGGCGGCCGCAACGGCAGCATCCACGTCGGCGGGTCCGGAGGCGGCGAAAGTGCCGATCACCTCGTCGCGGTTGGCGGGGCTGGTCGAGGCAAAGGTCGCGCCGGTCTTGGCGCCGACCCATCGGCCGCCGATCAGGTTCTGGTACGCGGTGGTGGTGGGCACTCGATATCTCCTGGTGGTCTGCTCTCAGTGGTCCGGCCTTCCATTGTAGGATCAGGGAGACCACAGTCCCCTCCCCTCGGGATCTCAGGAGGCACCGCGCAGGTCGATGAGCACCATCACGCCGGAGACGTCGCCGGGCGACGCGGTGACGCAGGCACGCGCCGCCATCGTGGGCCATCGCTGGAGCGAGGCCGTGGACTTGTTCGCCGCGGCAGCTCAACAGGAAGCGCTGGGACCTGAGGATCTCACGAGCCTAGCGAGCGCTGCCTGGTGGTCAGGGGACATGATGTTGGGCATCTCGGCACAGGAGCGCGCGTTTGCCGCGTTCTCCGCTGCCGGCGACCTGCAAAACGCGGCCGCGACTGCCATCAGCCTTTCCGGTGATTATCGACACCGGTTGCAGGAATCCGTGGCGTCCGGCTGGCTGCGACGGGCTCAACGCCTGCTCGAGGACCTTCCCGAGTCGGTCGACCACGGGTATCTCGAGCGTGCCCTGATGAATGTCGCCCTGGACCGAGGCGCCCTGGACGAGGCGCTGCGCCGCGCCCGGCGGGCGCTGGAGATCGGCCAGAGTTACCACGAGACCGACCTGACCACGCTGGCGCTGCAGGACATGGGGCGGGTGATGATCGCGCAGGGCCAGGTCGAGGAGGGGATGGGCCTGCTGGAGGAGGCCATCGTCGCCGCGGTCGGCGACCAACTCTCGCCCCATGCCACCGCCGCGGTGTACTGCAACGCCACGGTCGCCTGCGAGGACCTCACCGATTATCGGCGCGCGGCCGACTTCGCCGATGCAGCCAAGCGTTGGTGCGACCGCCAGCAGATCACCGGCTTCCCTGGCATGTGCCGTGTCCGGCGCGCGGAGATCATCAGGCTCAGTGGGGACTGGGAGCTCGCCGAGTCGGAGGCCCGCCGCGCCACCGACGAACTGCGCGGCTTCGCTCTCGACTATGCCGGCGAGGGCTATTACCAGATCGGTGAGATTCGCCTGCGGCTGGGCGACTTTGGCGCGGCCGAGGCCGCCTTCAACGAGGCCCACGAGCTGGGACGCGACCCGCAGCCCGGCCTGGCCATGCTCCGCCTGGCCCAGGGCAGGCCCGACGCCGCCCGGGACCTCCTCGGCGAGGCGCTGTCGGACCCGACCATCACCCCTCTGGGCCGAGCGCGACTCCTGCCCACACGAGTGGAAGTTGCCCTGACGACGAACGATCCGAGCGGCGCCGACGCATCCGCCACCGAGATGGGCGAGTTGGCTGACACCTACCGGACTCATGCGCTACGGGCCGTCGCAGCACGGGCGCGCGGCCAGGTGGACCTGGCGCAGGGCAATGCCGCAGCGGCGGCGGACGCATTCCGTCGCGAACGAAAGTTGTGGCAGGAACTCAGCGCACCATACGAGACGGCTCGCGCCCGTATCAGCCTGGGAGAGGCCCTGCTGGCCGGCGGGCGAAGCGAAGGGGCCGTCATGGAGCTTCGCTCGGCGGCCGCCACGTTCGAGCAATTGAAAGCGAAGCCGGACCTGGAGCGCACCCGGGCGATCCTGGATCGGGCAGCCGGCAGTCCCGAACTCACGCCGCCGCCGGCGAGGGTGCAGAAGGTCTTCATGTTCACCGACGTGGTGCGTTCGACCGACCTCCTGGAGGCGATCGGCGACGAGGCCTGGGAGAGCCTGCGCCGCTGGCACGACCAGATCATTCGGCACCTGGTGATCGAGCAAGACGGCGAGATCGTGGACCACACCGGGGACGGATTCTTCATCGCGTTCGGAGACAGCGATCGCGCCCTCGCCTGCGCGCTGGCCATTCGACGCACGATGCGCGACCACCGCCGAGAGCACGGGTTTGCACCCGGCCTGCGGATTGGCCTGCATGCCGCAGAGGCGAGTCGAAGCGGCGCGAGCTACGCCGGGCGGGGTGTTCATATCACCGCCCGGATCGCCGCCCTGGCCGGCCCCGACGAGATCCTGGCCAGCGCGGACGTGCTCGCCGGGACCCAGTCCACCGTGGCGCAGGGTCCGAGCCGGGTGGAGAAACTGAAGGGCATCCGCCAGCCCGTCACCATCGCCCCGATCCTGTGACCGAGCTCCACCAGGTCCTTGCTGAACGGGTCAGCGGCTGGCGAAGCGCCGGCTACCCCACGACCGCTGCCCGGCCATCGCGGAGATCCTGCTCCACGCCCGAAACGAGGATGGCTCCCTCGCGCTACCTGCGCGAGCCGCAGATCCGGGCCCTGGAGACCTACTGGTACCTCCGCTTGGTCGAGGACACCCCCCATATCGCCGACGTCTATGAGCGCTGCTTCTCCGCGGGCGCTGGCTGCCGCCGAATTAATCGATTCAGATGCGGTCCTGGTCATCTCCACCGCCGTCCTGCTCGAGTCCATCCGCGTGTTGCGGGGCGACTACGGCCTCTCCAAACCCGATCATCGGCCAGTTCCTGATCGAACTGCTGATGCGGAGCAACGTGCATCTGACCGACGCCGATCAAGCGGAGACGGTGGCCGCTTTCTTGACGACATGGGTAGGAACTCTTACCCTATCGGTATGAAAGCGATCGTTTCGGAGAAGGGACAGGTCACCATCCCCAAGCCACTGCGCGCGAAGCTCGGCCTTCGGCCGGGGACCGTCGTCGAGTTCGAGGCTGACGGCGGGCGTTTGGTGGGGCGCAAGGCCTCCATCCGGGACGTGTTTGACGAGCTCTACGGAATCCTGGAGATGGACGTGTCCACTGACGAGTTCATCGAGCGTATCCGCGGAAGGTGATCACCGCGGTTGATACCAGCGTTCTGGTGGATTTCTTCCGACACGACGAACGCTTCGGCGCCTCATCACGGGCTGCGCTGAGCCGCTGCGCCCAGGAGGGAAGCCTGGTGGCATGCGCGCCGGTGTGGGCGGAGGTCGCCGCAGCGTTCTCCAGACCAGCCGATGCCGTGACTGCGCTGGAGCGGCTCGGAGTCGAGTACGACCCAGTGGACCGCGACGTTGCACTCGCAGCGGGCACCGCCTGGCGGCACTACCGGAACGCAGGAGGGTCACGCCAGCGCGTCCTGGCCGACTTCCTTATTGGCGCCCACGCGTCGATGCGGGCGAGCCGTCTGCTGACACGTGACCGCGGCTACTACCGGAGTCACTTTCCCGATCTCCAGGTAGTCGGCCCCGGCGATCCAGCGTCAACCGACTGATACGGTCACGAATGCCCGTCGCCGTGAAGATCACCGACATGCTGGGTGAAGAGGTCCTGGTCGTGCTGCCGCGGCCGTAGGGAAGCCTAGTTGGGCGCTCCGTTGGGCTTCGTAGCCGCGCACCGCTTGACATTCAACCGGCTCTAATGGTTAGGGTGCGCACATGAAGATTCGGACCCTCGCGGATCAGGTCGGCACGACGCCGCACGCCATCCGCTTCTATGAGCGGCACGGCTTCCTACCGACGCCGCCGCGAGGCGCGAACCGTTACCGCGAGTACGACGAGGCGGACGCTGAGCGGCTTCGCCTGCTGCTCGGTCTGCGCCAACTTGATCTGCCCCTCGAACAGGCTGCCGGGTTGGCGAGCATGTGTGCCGAGGGGCGATGCGATGACGTATCGAAAGAACTGCGGGACGCCCTCGCGGAGAAGCGAACAGAGCTGGGGCGCCGCATGGACGAAATGCGCTACCTCGACCGCCGGTTGGCTCATCTCCAGGGCGATCTGGCGGCTGGCGAGTCACCGCGCCCACTCATCAGGCTCGAAAAGGGAGGAACGTCGTGACGAGATGCGAAAACTGCTGCTGCGAGCACCATTGCTGCGGCCGATGCCCCACCAGGTGATCTAGGTGTAATCCCTAGGCGGCTGCGGCGCGCTCCCGCCGGTCATGCCCATCACGTCGAGAAGTCGGTCGAGGTCCTCGAGACTGATCGTGCCGGCCTCGACGTGGCCGCGCTCGATGACCACCTGTCGGATCGACTTCCCCTCGGCCAGTGCCTGCTTGGCGATGGCGGCCGCCTCCTCGTAGCCGAGGATCGGGTTGAGGGCGGTGGCCAGGGAGGGCGACCCCTCCGCGAACTCCCGGGCGCGCGCCTCGTCAGCGGTGATGCCGCTGACGCATCGGTCTGCAAACAGGACCGATGCAGATGCCAGCAGCCGGGTCGACTCCAGCAGGTTGCGCGCCAGCATCGGCAGCATCACGTTCAGCTCAAAGTTACCGGCCGCGCCGCCGAACGCGATCGCCGCGTCGTTGCCGATCACCTGGGCGCAGACCATCGAGAGCGCCTCGGGGATGACCGGGTTGACCTTACCGGGCATGATCGAGGACCCCGGCTGCAGGTCGGGCAGGTTGATCTCGGCGAGGCCCGCGCGTGGCCCGGAGCCCATCCAGCGAATATCGGTCGCGATCTTGTACAGGGAGACGGCGACCGTCCGCAGCTGGCCACTCAGTTCGACCAGCCCGTCGCGCGCCCCCTGCGCCTCAAAGTGGTTGCGGGCCTCGCTCAGCGGAAGCGTGGTTTCGCGCCGCAGCGCATCGATGACCCTGGCCGCGAAGCCGGCCGGCATGTTGATCCCGGTGCCCACCGCGGTGCCGCCCAGCGGCAACTCGGCCAGGCGCGGCAGCGTGGCGTTCAGCCGCTCAACCCCGTAGCGCACCTGCGCCGCGTAGCCGCCGAACTCCTGGCCGAGCGTCACCGGCGTGGCGTCCATCAGGTGGGTGCGCCCCGACTTGACGACCGATCCGAACTCGTCGCGCTTGGCCTCCAGCGCGGTGGCCAGCTGTTCCAGGGCGGGGATCAGGTCGCCGACCACAGCCGCCGTGGCGGCAAGGTGGATGGCCGACGGGAAGACGTCGTTGCTCGACTGGCTGGCATTGACCTGGTCGTTGGGGTGCACCGGCCGGCCCAGCCGCTCAGCCGCGAGGCTGGCGATCACCTCGTTCGCGTTCATATTGCTGCTGGTGCCGGAGCCGGTTTGGAACACGTCGATCGGGAACTGGTCGTCCCACGTGCCGGCCGCAACTTCCTCGGCCGCTGCCCGGATGGCCGAGGCAGTCTCTGCCTCGAGTACTCCGAGTTCGGCATTGGCGGTCGCCGCGGCGGCCTTGATCTGACCCAGCGCGTGGATCAGTTCAGGGTCAATCGGTCGCCCGCTGATCGGGAAGTTCTGCACCGCCCGTTGGGTCTGCGCCTGCCACTTCGCATTGGCCGGGACCTGGACCTCGCCCATCGAGTCGTGCTCGATCCTCATCGGTCCACCACCCGGATCACTGGAGGGATCAGGTACGGCAACTGGCCCTCGTTGAGCTCTTGCAGGGTGGCGGTGGCGCGGCCGACCAGCTCGTTGACGAAGATCCCGCGGTGGACCGGCTGGAACGCCTCCAGCCTGGCCAGGCCTTCCGCCAATTTGTTCCGCGCGCCTCGTGCGTTGCGGCGCTGGAGGTGGAGCAGTCCCGCGGCGACCTGGATCAGACCCTGGAAGAAGGGCTTCTCATCGGGTTCGGCGGCCAACCAGACTTCCTCCCAGACCTCGTGCGCATGCCAGTAGCGCGCCGCATTGAAGAGCGCCACCCCCGTGTCGATCATCTCCTCAAACCTGGCCGGGTCGAGGCGCATCGGTTCCGGCGCGGCCGAAGGAGTGGCCGACACGGCCGCATCGCGCGTCCGCCTGCGGCGGGCCGGCGCGGGCTTCGTTGTCTGCTCAGCCATCTGGCCCGATGATAGCGGCCGCAGCCCCTGCATCGGCATCGCTGGTGGGTTCGGCAGCGGAGAAAGGGAGGCCATGCCACTCACGGGCACCTACCAGCCGGGCACCTCCGCCTGGACGCGCAACAACGTCGAGTCCTACGAGGCCACCAATGGGGAGGAGGGCGGCGAACTGCGCGGCCGGCCGGTGATCGTGCTGACCTCGGTCGGGGCGAAGAGCGGGCACCTGCGCAAGATCGCCCTGATGCGGGTAGAGCACCAGGGGACGTACGGGGTGGTCGCTTCCATGGGCGGCGCCCCGCACCATCCGGCCTGGTATCACAACCTGGTCAAGCACGCGCACTGTGAACTGCAGGATCGGGCTGCCAAGCGCGACTACCTCGCGCACGAGGCCACCGCTGACGAGAAGGCCGCGTGGTGGGATCGCGCCTGCGAGACCTGGCCCGACTACGCCGCCTACCAGGCCAAGACGGACCGGCAGATTCCGGTCTTCGTGTTGGAGCCGATGGAGTAGGGACTGACCTCGCAATACGGAGACGCGCGCATTTGCAGGCCCAGCAACTATCTACGAGGCAGGCGGTCGCGGTTGATGGATTCTTGCGCCCTGTGCAAGAAGCCGGCGCGCAGGGGACCGAAATCAGCCATCAGGCGCCCGTTTCGGACGTCCCTTCGTAGTTATGTGCTCCACCTGCAAACCGGTTCCAAGGTGAAGTCGCCCATCACTTCATCTCCGAAGCGGCACGGGCCGGCCGCGCCAGGCGCGCGTTGGGCGCGCCACGACTCCATCGGTCTAGTCGACGATCTTGGCCATCACGTGCTTGACCACGCTGTAGTCCTCGAGCGCGTAGCTGCTCAGGTCCTTGCCGTAGCCGGACTGCTTGAAGCCACCGTGCGGCATCTCGGACGCCATGGCCAGGTGATCGTTGATCCAGACCGTCCCGAAACGCAGGGCGCGAGCGGCGCGCAGCGCCTTCTTGATGTCGCGGGTCCAGACCGATGCAGCCAACCCGAACGGCGTGCCGTTGGCCCAGGCCAGGCCCTCCTCCTCGGAACTGAAGCGCTGGACGGTGACCACTGGCCCGAAGACCTCCTGCTGGACGATCTCCGATGACTGGTTGACGCCGATCACGATGCTCGGCTCGAAGAAGAAGCCCTTCGGCCCGATGGTCGAGCCGCCGGCCGCCACTTCCCCGCCCGCCGCCACCGCGCGCTCCACGAAGCCCGCCACCCGCTCCTGCTGGGCCATGGCCACCAGCGGCCCCATCTCCAGGTCATCCGGCGAGCTGGCCGGGTCGCCGACGGTGATCTTATTCACGGCCGGGACCAGCTCCGACATCAGCTTGTCGTAGGCGTTGTCGCGGACCAGGACCCGGGTCGCGGCGGTGCAGTCCTGGCCGGTGTTGAAGAAGCCGCCGACCCGCACGCCGGCCGCAACCGCCTCCATGTCGGCGTCCTCGTAGACGAGCACCGGGGCCTTGCCGCCAAGCTCCAGGTGGACTCGCTTGACGGTGGCCGCCGCCTGGGCCGCGATCTTCCTGCCGGTGGCCGTGTCGCCGGTGAGGCACACCATGTCGACATCGGGATGGGTCACGAGGTGCTGCCCGACGATTGGCCCGGGGCCGGTCAGCACGTTGACCACGCCGGGAGGGAAGATATCCGCGATCAGCTCGGCCAGCATCAGGGCAGTGAGCGGCGTCCAGGACGAGGGCTTGAGAATCACCGTGTTACCCGCGGCCAGCGCCGGGCCAAGCTTCCAGATGGCCATCATCAGCGGGTAGTTCCAGGGGGCCACCTGGGCCACCACGCCCACCGGTTCGCGGCGGATCATGCTGGTGTGGGACGGGGAGTACTCCGCGGCGGCCTTCCCCTCGATCACCCGAGCAGCGCCGGCGAAGTAGCGCAGGTTGTCCACGCTGAACTCCACGTCGAAGCGGGCCACCCCCATCGGCTTGCCCACGTTGGCGCTCTCGACCCTGGCCAGCTCTTCGGTGTTGGCCGATACCGCATCGGCGAACTTGAGCAGCATCCCGGCCCGGTCGGCGGGACTGACCCGCGACCAGGAGTCGAAGGCTGCCCGGGCGGCGGCAACGGCCCGATTTGCATCGGCGATGGTGCCCTTGGGCACCTGGGCGATGACCTCCTCGGTGGCCGGGTTGATGACCGGGGTTGTTTCGCCGTCGGAGGCGTCCTGCCACTCGCCGGCGATGAACATCTTGGGGGTGCTGGAGGCGGTGAGCGTCATCGGTAATCCTCGTGCCGCAATCGGGCGCTGATGGGGACGAAGGGAACGGCCGGATTCTACTGCCGGGTGCGCATCGGTCGATAGCCCCCGTCGGCCGCGCGGGCCATCACGAAGAGCAGGTCTGCCAGGCGGTTGAGGTAGGGCACGACCTGTGAATCGGGGAGTCCGCCGGCCACTGCCAGGGCGACCGCCCGACGCTCGGCGCGGCGCACCGTGGTGCGGGCCAGGTCCAGCCCCGCGCCGGCCAGCGACTCACCGGGGAGCACGAACTCGGCGGGCATCGGATGATCCGCTTCGAGGGCGTCGATCTCGCGCTCCAGGGCGGTCACCATCTCGGCCGTGACCAGGCTCGTGCCGGGAGTGAGGCGGGAGCGACGGTCCGGGTGGGTCGCCAGCTCGGCGCCGACCACGAACAGCTCGCGCTGGAGCCGCAGCAGCAGGTCGGCCAGCCCGGACTCCGGGCCGAGCGCGGCGCGGGCCAGGCCCAGGGCCGAGACGGCCTCATCGGTGGTGCCGTAGGCATCGGTGCGCAGGTCCGCCTTGCTCACCCGCGCGCCGCCGAAGAGCAGGCCTGTGCTGCCGGTGTCGCCCTTGCGGGTGTAGATGCGCATCGGGTCGATCCTAGCGCGACATGCCGCGTGGCGGGCCTAGAAGAGGCCGGGGGGTGGCTCCCAACGATCGGCCAGTAGGGTGACCTTGACGGGCGGTCCGACGACCTCCTCGGTCTTCTGCTTGACCGTCTGGATCAACTCACCGGCCCACGGGCAGAACGGGGTGGTGAGGATCATCTTGATCTCGGTCGGCGCGCCATTGGCCCCGATCTCGACGTGCTTGATCAGGTCCAGGTCCACGATGCTCATCCCGATCTCCGGGTCGTGGATCTCGTACAGGGCGGTCATCACCTCGTCCACCTTGGCGAGGTTGGCGTCGATGGTCATTGGTTGCGGAGTGTACCAGTCGCGTGCGAGGGAGCTTCCGAGCGCCACCCGGATCCGTCCGAGCGGCGGTTTGCAGCTGGGGCAAGTAATTACGAACGAGGGCCCGATATCGGGGCAAACGGGTGGATTTCAGGCTCGCCGGTGGTGGAGATTTGCACCTGGCGCAATTCCCCGATGAGCAGAGCGGCTGCCTCGTAGTTATGTGCCCAGGCTGCAAACCGGCGGCGAGACCCGCGGCGGCAGGCCCTACAGCAGCTTCTGGTCGAAGACAGGGTGCGGGGAAGGGACGAGCGGACGGACCCGGGTGAAGCCCTCGTACAGGACTCCGGCTCGATCCAGAAGGGCGCGCAGCTCGGTGGCTTCTTCGCCGGCATCGGCCTGGCTGGCGTGGCATTCGAGGGCGGCGAGCTTGCGGCCGGCGACGGCAGTGACATCCACCCGGTGTGAAGCAGCACCCTCCTCCGGGGAGAGGTCGAAGCGACGCGCGCCACGGCCGAAGATCGGTGCGGCGACGTACACCGCGTTGGGGGCCTGACCCGTCTCCGAGAGTCGTTCGACCGCCCAACGCGTGGCCGAGCCGACCAGCACGTGGTCGGGGTGACCGGTCACGCCGTGCGCCCCGAACGTGATCACCGCGTCGGGCTGCCGGTCGGCCAGCCAATCAGCGATCTCGCTCACCAGCTGCGAGAAGGGGATCTCGGCCAGCCCGCCGTCGGGGTGGTCGAAGACGGTGATCTCCTGCATCCCGATCTTGCCGGCCGCACAGCGCAGTTCCTCTTCGCGGATATCGGCCAGGTCCTCGTCCGCAGCGCCCTCGGCACTCCCCGCCTCGCCGCGGGTCATGACTAGCAGGCGCACCGGGCGTCCCGCATCGTGGGCGAGTGCCATCGCCCCGGCGCAGCTGAAGCTCTCGTCGGCTGGATGGGCGAAGACCGCGGCCAGGCCGCCGGTCAGGAAATCGGGTCGCTCGATCACGGATCTTCCTCACGGGGTTCGTCGGGATTGTGGGAGAAGCGCGATGACCCGCGCTCGGCCTCGGTGATCCGCATCGTACGCAGGACGGCCAGCTTGGCGCTGGCCAGCTCGACCATGAAGCGCGCGGTATCGGACTCGTTCATGGGGCTGCCCGGCGGAGCGGAGTCGCGGCCGACGTTGAGCCAGGCCAGGTGGTATCGGTCCATCCGTCCCCAGGCCTGCTCCAGGAGCTCGTCGGAGGCGAGGAGCCACGCGCGGAATCGGTCCCAATCGGGGTCTGTGACGAGGGCGTCGCCATCGGTGATCAGGCGGTCGGTCCGGGCCAGAAAGTCGCGCAGGGTCATCAGCGCCGGCATGGGTCCCGCGAGGATAGCAGCGCCCTTCGTACTATTGCCGGGGCGCGCTCGACGGGCCGAGACTCGCGGTGCAGCGCCGCAACGGATGACCCGCTTGGAGCCCATCGCACCGTACCCGACCGAACCCCAGACCGATGCGACCAGCGCGTCGGACGCCCCCGCCCCGGACTCGCACGCGCGCCGAGGCATGCCTGCGGCCGGTTGGTCGGGACTTGCGCTTGCCGCCGGCCTGATTCCGCTCGCCGCTCTGGCTGGGCTGCGGGCCGTGGGACCGATCTCGCTCCCCGACTGGGTCGGCTCCGCGGCGACCTGGGTCGTCGCCGTGGCCGCGGGCGGCGCAACGGTCGCGGCGATTGCGGCAGCCCTGCGGCGCGGCCGCGTCACCCGATTCCTGGACGCCACCGCGATGGGCGCCCTTGCCGCTTCCACGGCCGCAGCCGCTGCCGCAGCGGCCAACTACGGCTCACTGCTTCCGGGGGTGGCAGTCGGCGTGCTGGTCGCCGCGCCCCTGCTGCTGGTCGCGTCGCTGCTACCGCGGCCCCGACTGGATCCGGGCCTGCCGCGCGGTGCGGCATCGGTCGCAGCCTTCCTCGCGATTGAGGCCACCCTGGGAGCGGCGCTGGTGCTGCATGCCGCCGGGACGGCGGTCGAGATCCCCGACTTCATCCTCGCCGGCGCTGCCGCCGTGTTGCTGGCAGCGGGGGTCGCCGCGATCGAACGACCGCTGCGCGTGCTTGCCACGACCTCGGGGGCAGCAGCCGCCGCCGTGTTCATGGTCGCCGGGCCTGGTACCGCCGAGTGGCTGCTGGCCCTGGCCGGCCTGCTGGTCACGAGCGTGGCGATGCCACTCTCCTACCGGTTCGAGCCCCTCACCCGCCCATCCGGGGCCCTGGGCGCCGCTGCCCCAACCGGGTCGCGGCTCCCCGTCACTGCGGTCCTTGGGGATCCCACCCTCGACGCAGAACTGGAAGAGGCACGCCGCCTGGCTCGCGAGCTGCGCGCCACGATCGAGGAGCTCAGCGCCGCCCGCCGCACGGTGGAGCTGCAGCGGAACGAGATTGATCGGCTGGCCAGCGTCGACGCGCTGACCGGTGTATCACCCCGGCCTGCCGTCCTCGAGCGACTGCGGATCGAGACCGCCGAAGCGCGACGCTACGCGCACCCGTTCGCCGTGGCGCTGCTGGACATCGACGGGATGGGCGACCTGAACCGGCGCCACGGCCGCGAGGTTGGCGATCAGGTGTTGCGCGAGGTGGCCCTTCGCCTGCGGGTGCGGACCAGGACCGCGGATGCCATTGGCCGGATCGACGGAGATGCCTTCCTGGCGATCCTGCCCCATACCGACGAGCGCGGCGCAACCGTCTTCGCCGATGCCATGCGCCGGCTGACCACCGAGCGGGCGATCCTGACCGATGCCGGCGAGCTGCGCGTCACCCTCTCGATCGGGGTGGCCATCATGCGCGCCGAGCTGGCCCTCACCGACGACCAGCTGCTCACCGCAGTCCACGAGGCGCTCGCCTCGGCCAAGGCGGGCGGCGGGAACCGGATCGCGTTCGATCGGTTGCACGGGTTCGCGCGCCCCGAGGGTCCACCTGCGCCCGAGGAGGACGCGGCACCTGCAGCAGACGAATCGGCTTCCGAGGTTCCTGCCGAGACTCCTACCCAGCCTGGGGCCGACGACACAAGATAGCGGTGCGTGGTTATCCACACCGCTACATGTTGTGGATAACGAACCTGAACGTGGCTCTGGCGGTGGTATCCTCGCCCTGCCGATGCCGAGCTCTTCCACCCTCTCCGCCAAGCTGATCTTCCCGACCAAGGAGATCGTCGAGGAGTACTACCTCCCGATCATCTACACCGCCTGCCGGACCTGCT
>JBKJYH010000122.1:0-9450 GCA_046715765.1 Candidatus Limnocylindria bacterium | reverse complement strand
CCCCCGGGGGTCCGCCGCCCCATAACGGCGGCCAGCCGCAGTATCCGGCCACGGGCGGGCGCCGGGGGGGGGCGGCACGCCTGCACCAGCAGGACGAGCCCCTGGCCCAGCACGGCCACGAGCACGGCCAACACGACAAGCACCAGCCCGCTGCGCGTGCCACTCATCGGCTTGCCTCCTTGAGCGCGGCTGCCAGTCCGGCCGCGATCCGGTACGACTTGCCGGCGCCCATCACCAGCACCACGTCCCCCGGATTGAGATGGTCGGCCACGTACCGCGTGCTGGCCTCCGCGTCACCGGTGGCGATGGTCGGGACCGCGCTGATCCGCTCCACTGCGTCGGCGAGCACCTCCGCGGAGGTGATACTGGTATCGGTATCCCGGCTGGCGAAGATATCCACGATCACCACCTCGTCCGCGCCGCGAAAGGCAGCCGCGAATTCGTCCATCAGGAGGGCTGTGCGGCTGTACATGTGCGGCTCGAAGACTGCCCACAGGCGTCGATCACCGACCTTCTGGCGCGTCGCGGCAAGCGTCGCCCGGATCTCGGTCGGGTGGTGGCCATAGTCGTCGAAGACCAGCACCCCGCCAGTATCGGCGATCAGCTCCAGGCGCCGCCCGGCACCGCCGAAGTTGGCCATCCCCTCGACCAGGGCCGCCAGCGGAGCGCCCAGCGCCCGCGCGAGGGTGAGGGCGGCGGTGGCGTTCAGGACGTTGTGCTCCCCCGCCAAGGGTGAGCTGAACCGCGTGTCAAAGAGCGTGAAGCGGGTGCCGTCCACCCCGTATTCGATCTCGCCTGCCTCGACCTCGCCGCCGGGCCCATAGCGCAGGATGCGCCCCGGCCAGTCGCGCAGCCGGGCGAGCAGGCGCTGGACTCCCCCATCCCCTGCGCATCCGAGCAACAGCCGCCCACCGACGCGCGGATCGGTGCCCATCCCGCGCACGAATCGCTCCATCGAGGATAGGATTGCCTCGAGGTCGGCGAAGTAGTCGGGGTGATCCATCTCCACGTTGGTCACGATGGCCGCCGCGGGGTGGTAGTTGAGGAAGTTGTCGCCGAACTCATCGGCCTCGACCACGAACGGTGCTCCGCCACCCAGCCGCACGCTGGCCCCCCAGGCCGGGATCACCGCACCGACCTCGACGCTGGGGTCCATCTCTGCGGCCGCCAGCAGGTGGCCGAGCAGAGCGGTGGTGGTTGACTTGCCGTGGGTCCCGGTCACCGCCAGTCCGATTCGCCCGGGGGCGCCCATCAGCTCGCCCAGGAGTTCCGGCCAGGGTAGGACCGGCAAGGCTGCTTCCTGCGCCGCGCGCAGTTCGGGCAGGTCTGGGTTGGCACGCAGGGCCGGGGTGAAAGCCACGCGGTCAACCCCGGCCAGGTGAGCCGGATCGTGGCCCGTCAGGACGGCGATTCCCGCCGCCGCCAGAGGCGGAGTGTACGGTGAGACCGGGTCGAGGTCGCAGCCGTCAATGATCGCCCCGGCGTGGTGGGCCAGCAGCGCGACGCCGGCGGCCCCCGAGCCCGCGATGCCTATCAGGTGGATCCGTTCCCCACTGCGTACCACGCCCCCAAGCCTAGCCGCTCACCGGCAGGCCTCGCACCTCGTCGAGCGCCAGGGTCAGCGCATCGAGCGCTGCGGCGGCGCGGTTCCCGTCCCGATCATGGGGGTAAGCGCGGTGTTCGACCCGCGGCAGGCGACCGAGGATGACGACGGCCAGCTGGTGAGTTCCAACCGGCTTTGCGCCCGATCCCCCGTCCGGGCCGGCGATCCCGGTTACGGCCACGCCCAGCTCCACCCCGAATCGGTCGGCGACGCCCTGGGCCATCGCACCCGCCACTTCGGCCGAGACCGCGCCGTGTTCGAGCAGGAGGTCCCGGGTGACCCCGAGCTGGACCTCCTTGGCCTGGTTGGAGTAGGCAATCACCCCGCCTGCGTAGTACCGGCTCGCCCCCGGAGCGATGGTGATGGCCTGCCCGATCAGGCCGCCGGTCGACGACTCGGCGGTCGCAAGGTGCCAGCCTCGGGTCAGCAGTTCGCTTCCGAGGCGCGCCGCGGCATCGGCGAGCTGCGCCTCGGTCGGAATCATCGGTAGTTGGTGAACTGCAGCGCGACGGGATAATCCAGTTCGCGGAGGTGGACAATCACCGCCTGCAGGTCGTCCCGGCTCTTGGCTGCAACACGCACCGCGTCGCCCTGGATCATCGGCTTGACCTTCGGAAAGTGCTCGCGCACGACCTTGCTGATCTCCCGCGCCTGGTCTGCGTTCAGCCCGCGGCGCAGTTCGATCTTCTGCCGAACGGTGCCACCCGCCGCCGGCTCCAGCTTGCCCCAGTCGAAGATCTTGAGTGAAAGGCTTCTGCGTACCGCCTTGGTCTGGAGCAGGTCTTTGACCGATGTGGCCCGGTACTCATCGTCGGCCAGGAGCGTGATCTCGGTCTTGCCCAATTCCAGGCTGATGCGGCTCCCCTTGAAGTCATACCGGGTCGCCACTTCGCGGCGGACCTGGTCGAGGGCGTTGACCAGTTCCTGCTGGTCGAAGTCGCTGACGATGTCGAAGGTGGAGTCGGCCATGGTTCCTCCGGTTCTGGGTCGCTGCCCTATCTTGGCACCACCACGATGGTTCGGTGCGCGGGCGCCGAATCGCGGCCAGTGAGCGGGTCCGAGGCGACCAGGGTGATGACGTTGGCTCCCGGCACTAGCCCGACCTGCACCTCGAACCGCCCGCTCGCGTCGGCGGTGACCGTTGGATTCGCCCGGAGGCCATCGACCTGGACGCGGGCGTTCGGTTCGGTCATCCCCCGAACCAGGTAGTCAGTCCCGGAATACGAGGCCATGTCTTGCGCCGGATCGGTGATTCGCAGCTCGGGCGTCCGGGCGAAGGTGGCCAGCTCTGCAGCCAGGTAGGTAACCACCCCCACCGCCAGCAGGACCAGCAACAGGCCGAAGATCCGTCCCGGCGTGACCAGGGTCGCTCCGGCGCGCGCCACGCGCCTTGGCCGCGAACCCGAGCGGCCGGGCTGGAGGGCCGCCCGACCCGTCTCCAATTCGTGGCGGCGCAGCAGGTCGCTCGCATCCAGGTCCATGGTGCGGGCCAGGATGCGGATGAACCCGCGCTGGTAGATCCGGTCTGGCAGGGCACGCCAGTCGCCTCGCTCCAGGGCGTCGAGGTGGGCCTCCGGGATACGGGTGAAGTGAGCCAGGGATGCGAGGTCGCGCCCGTTGGCGAGTCGAGCGGTGCGGAGCATCTCCCCGAGCGTCGTCGGCTCGGGGAGGGTCACTCGTCGTCCTCGCCGGGGGCGACCTCTCCTCCCCAACCATCGGCGGTGACGAGTACTTCGCGGAAGCGCGACCCATCGGCGGGCCCGACGATGCCGCGATCCTCCATCTGGTCAAGGATCCGCGCCGCTCGCGCATACCCGATCCGAAGCCGCCGCTGCAGTAGCGAGGCCGAGGCCTTGTCGGAGCGACGAACGATCTCCACCGCCTGGGTGAACAATGGGTCGGCGTCGGGATCCGACCCGTCGTCGGAGGGACCCCGGGATTCGCGTCGCGGTGCGGTGATCTCAGGCCGGTACGCCGGCCCGCCCTGCGCGCGCCAGTGGCGCACCAGCTCCTCGATCTCCGGGTCGGTGACCAGCACACCCTGCAGCCGCACCGCCCTGGGAGCGTCGATCGGTTGGTAGAGCATGTCACCGCGGCCCAGCAGGTCCTCCGCTCCAACGGTGTCCAGGATGGTGCGGCTGTCGATTCCGCTGGTCATGGCGAAGGCGATCCGGGAAGGGACGTTGGCCTTGATCAGCCCGGTGATGACCTGCACCGAGGGTCGCTGGGTGGCCACCACCAGGTGAATGCCGGTGGCGCGGGCCAACTGCGCAATGCGGGTGATGGTGGCCTCAACTTCGTAGGCGCTGATCATCATCAGGTCGGCCAGCTCGTCGATCACCACCACGATGTACGGCATCCTTGGTTCGGCGGGCCGCAACGCCTCGTTGTAGCCCGCGATATTGCGCACCCCGCGCTTGGCGAACTCGTGGTACCGGCCTTCCATCGTACCCACGGTCCACTTGAGCGCGTTGACCGCCTTGTCGGTGTCGACGATCACCTCGGTCAGGAGGTGTGGCAGGCCGCGGTATTGGGCCATCTCGACGCGCTTGGGATCGATCAGGATCAGCTTCACTTCGGCGGGGGTGGCGCGCATCAGGAGCGAACAGATGATGGCGTTGACGCACACGCTCTTCCCCGATCCGGTGGCACCCGCGATCAGGACGTGCGGCATCCGCGACAGGTCGGCGCTGAACGGCTGCCCGGCCACGTCCTGGCCGAGCGCGAAGGCTAGTTTGCTGCGCTCGCCCGCCTCCTCGAAGTTGGGCGAGGCGAGGACCTCCTTGAGGGTCACCAGGTCGAATGCGGCGTTGGGGATCTCGATCCCCACGAACGGCTCGCCCGGGATCGGAGCCTGGATTCGGATCGAGCGCGCCGCCAGGGCGAGAGCCAGGTTGTCGGCAAGCCCCTCGATCCGGCTGAGCTTGATCCCCGGTTCGACCTCAAGCGCATATTGGGTCACCACCGGACCCTCCTGGATCCGGGAGACCTTCACGCCGATCCCGAAGTGCGCGAGCGTCTCGCGAATCCGGGTGCCTTTGGCGGTGAGGTCCAGCTGAACCGCGCTTGACGCAGCGGCATCCGCCAGGAGGTCGATCCTCGGCAGGTCCCAGGCGTGGGTGCTCGACTCGAGTGCTGCGTCCACGCCCTCGGCATCCGCGCTCGGCGTGACAAGGGCGTCTCCACCACTGTCGGGTACGGGCCCGATCGAGGCGCTATCGCCCTGGGTCGCCTCGCCTCGTGGAGCGTTTGTTGCTGCTAGGGTCGGCGTTCGCGCCCCCTCGACCGGACGAGCGCGGCGCACGATCAGCGGCTCGGGGTCAGGCTCCACTCCACCGAGGACGCCCCGGACCCGGCCGAGGAGGCCTGAAGCTCTGGGCGGGTCGCCCGGCACCTCAGCTCGGCGGTCGACCGGCAGCCGGGCCGCGGCCGCCTCGGCCTCCGCTCGTTCCGCGCGACTACCGAGCCAGGATGCCATGAGGTCGCCGATCGTCATGTTGAAGCAGAGCAGCAGGCCGACCAGCGACAGGAGTAGAAGCACGACCCAGGCCCCCGCAGCGCCGAGCGCGCCCTCCATGAACGAGCTCACCACATAGCCGACCCACCCGCCCCCATACCCGCCGTCGAGCCCGGCGCTCCCGTTGCCGCCGGCCAAGTGGAACATGGCCACGATCGCCAGCACCACCAGCAGGACCCCCGATCCGGCCATCAGCCGTTCGACGGGCAGGGTCCGCATCCAGAGCATCAGGGCCAGCGCCAGCAGCAGGGGCGGAGCGAGCCAGGCGCCCCAGCCCAGGAGTCGGACCAGGAACTGGCTCCATGGCTCTACGAAGGCTCCAGAACCTGGCGCGAAGAGACCGATCAGCGAGATGACCGCCAGGATCACCAGCAACAGGGCCGATCCCTCACGGGCCAGCCGGCCGCTGATCACCACGGTGGTGGTCCGTCGGCGCGAAGAGCGGCGGCGCCCCGAGGACGACTTCCGCGACCTCATCGGTCTGGCCTAGACCTCCAACACGATCGGCAAGATCATCGGTCGCCGCTTCGTACGCTGGAACAGGTAGGGCGACAGGACGTCGCGGATCTTGGCCTTCAGGTAGCCGGCCTCCGCGCCGTGCTCATGCGACGCCGGCTGACGCAGCGCGTCGGCGAGGTGTTGCCGGGCATCCGCAAGGACCGGGTCGTTCGGGTCGGCCAGGAATCCTCGACCGACCAGGTCAGGCCCTGACACGGCCTGTCCGGTCGCACGGTCCACCGTGAGCGCCACCATCAGCACGCCGTCGGAGGCGAGCGCGCGTCGGTCACGCAGCACCACCCCGTCGATCCCGTCCACTGCGGCGAGCCCGTCGACCAGGACCGCGCCGGCCGGGACCTGGCCCGCCAGGCGGGCCCGCGTGCCGTCGAACTCGACCACCTGGCCGTTCTCCAGCACGAAGATGCCGTCCACCGGGACCCCCGCCCCAACCGCCAGCAGGCCGTGCTGGACCAGCATCCGGTACTCGCCGTGGACCGGGATGAAGTGCCGCGGCCGGACGAGGCCGAGCATCAGCTTGAGCTCCTCGCGCGAACCATGCCCGGAGACGTGGCAGTGCTTGAGCGGCTCGTAGTGGACCATCGCGCCTTCCTTGAACAGGTTGTCGATGGTCCTGGCCACCGCCTCTTCGTTCCCGGGAATCGGCGAGGCGGACACGATCACGGTGTCCCCCGGCTCGATGGTCACGTTGCGGTGATCTCGGTTGCTCATCCGGGTCAGGCCCGACATCGGCTCGCCCTGCGAGCCGGTGGTCATGATCACCAACTTGTCCTTGGGCAGCTTCGCCAGCGAGTCACGGCTGGCCAGGGTCCCCTCCCGCGGATCGAGATAGCCGAGCTCTACCGCAATGGCGATGTTCTGCTCCATTGAGCGCCCTAGCGGGACCATCCGCCGCTCGTGGGCCCAGGCCGCGTCGAGCACCTGTTGCACGCGGCCGATGTTGCTGGCGAAGGTGGCCACGATCACTCGCCCCTGCGCCTCGCCGACCAGCTGGTGGAGGGACTCCCCCACCGTGGCCTCGGACAGGGTGTATCCCTCGCGTTCCGCCCGGGTCGAGTCCGACAGAAGGAACTCCACTCCCTCGCGTCCGAACTCGGCGATCAGGCCGAGATCGGCACGCCGTCCGTCGGGCGGAGTCAGGTCGAACTTGAAGTCCCCGGTGTGGACTACCGTGCCGAGCGGGGTGCGGATCGCGAAGCCGAGGCCGTCGGGGATCGAATGGTTCACCCGGAAGGGCGTGACCCGGAAGGGACCGATGACGGTCTCCACGCCCGGCTCCAGCGGCTCGAGGCGCACCTTGTCGATGAGCTTGTGCTCCTTGAGCTTGCCCCGCACCAGGCCGCTAGTCAGCGGTGCGGCGTAGACCGGCACACCCGGCAGTTGGGGCAGGACGTACGGAAGGCCCCCGGTGTGGTCCTCGTGGCCGTGGGTCAGGAGGATGCCGAGCACCTGCTCGCGCCGCTCCACCAGGTAGCGCACGTCGGGAATGACGAGGTCGATCCCCAGCATCTCCGGCTCCGGGAAGGCGAGGCCGCAGTCGATGACAAGAATCTCTCCGCTGACCTCGATCGCCGTGATGTTCTTGCCGACCTCGCCCACTCCCCCGAGCGGGATGATTCGCAGCGTGTCTGACATGGGTGCTCCTAGAAGAGGGTCATCTGCTCGGCTGAGTCGGTGGAGGACTCGTCGTTCAGGGTTGCTGGCGGTTCAGGAGCCTGCGCCGGTTGCATCTCGGCCGATCCAGCGGCTCGTTCTGCGTCAAGCACCTCCCGTGCTCGCAGCAGCGCCTCCGGCAAGCCGCGGATGTCGGCGAAGAGCGTCTCCCGCAGGGATCCCTGGTGCAGTGCCGCAGCGGGATGGTACATCGGGAAGATGAACCGACTACCGCTCCGGCGCAGCGTGCCGTGAGCCTCGCTGATGCGAGCCCCCGGCAAATAGCGCGCGAGCGAGTGGCGGCCCAGGGTCACGACCACGGCCGGTGCGAGCGCCGCCTCCTGTCGATCAAGGAACGGAGCGCAGGCCGCGATCTCGACCGGCTCGGGATCGCGGTTGGCCGGCGGACGGCACTTCACCGCATTGGCGATGAAGACCTCCTCGCGCGACCAGCCGATCGAGGTCAGCAGCTCGTTCAAGAGCTGACCGGCCGGCCCGACAAAGGGCCGACCGCTGGCGTCCTCGCGAGCACCGGGGGCCTCTCCCACCAACAACACGTCGCTGAGCGGGTTGCCTTCACCAGGCACCGCCTGGGTCCGTCCCCGGTGCAATGCGCAACGGGTGCAGGCGCGGGCCTCGGCAGCAATCTCGGCCAGCAGCGCCTGCGAACCCATCGGCGTCTACGACTCGGCGCTGCCTGCCTTGGCCATGTGCCGCTCCATCGCCGCGCGGCGGCTCAGGTTGACGCGGCCCATGCGGTCGATCTCCGTCACCACCACCATCAGCTCGTCGCCGACGGCGACCACGTCCTCGACCTGTGCCACCCGGTAGTCGGCCAGCTGACTGATGTGAACCAGCCCCTCCTTGCCAGGCATGATCTCGACGAACGCGCCGAAGTTCATGATGCGGGTCACCTTGCCGAGGTACTCCTTGCCGACCTCGACGTCCTTGGTCAGGCCCTCGATCCAGGCGATTGCCTTCTGGGCTGCCTCGCCGCTCGTCGCAGCGATCTGGATCGTGCCGTCATCCTCGACGTTGATCTGGGTACCGGTCTCGGCCGTGATCTGGCGGATCACCTTGCCGCCGGCGCCGATGACGTCGCGGATCTTGTCGACCGGGATCTTGAGCGTCGTGATGCGTGGCGCGTACTGGCTCAGCTCCTCGCGGCTGGTGCCGATGACCTCGGTCATCTTGCCCAGGATGTGCAGCCGGGCATCGCGCGCCTGCTCGAGCGCGTCCCGCATGATCTCGGTGGTGATGCCGGCGACCTTGATGTCCATCTGGAGGGCCGTCACACCCTCCGCCGTGCCGGTCACCTTGAAGTCCATGTCGCCGTACGCGTCCTCCTTGCCGGTGATGTCGGTGAGGACGGCATAGCGACCGGTTTCCTTGTCGTTGATGAGGCCCATCGCCGCGCCGGCGACCGGTGCCTTGATCGGCACGCCCGCATCCATGAGCGCCAGCGTGGAGCCGCAGGTGGAGGCCATCGATGTCGAGCCGTTCGAGCTCACGCACTCGCTGACGACGCGAATCACGTACGGGAACTCACTGGCGTCCGGCAGGACCGGGAGGAGCGCACGCTCGGCGAGTGCGCCGTGGCCGATCTCTCGGCGGCCGGGTCCACGCATGAACTTGGCCTCGCCGACCGAGTACGGCGGCATGTTGTAGTGGTGCATGTAGCGCTTCTCGGTCTCGGGGGAGATCGTGTCCATGCGCTGCACGTTGCTCGACGGGCCGAGGGTGGCGATCGAGAGGACCTGCGTCTGCCCGCGCTGGAAAAGGCCGGTGCCATGGGTGCGCGGCAGGACGCCGACCTCCACGCTGATCGGACGGATCGTCTTCGTGTCACGGCCATCGATGCGGACGTTCTCGCTCAGCACGAGCTCGCGCACCGTTGCCTTGGTCACCGCGTCCATGAGCGGTGAGCCGATGCCGTGGCGACGCCGAATGTCCTCGAGCCGGTCACCCTGCTCGCCCCGGTTGTAGTTCTCGCGTGCCCGGCGCACCTCGGCGGCGATCTCCTGCCGCAGCGCGTCGAGGCGCTCCGGGAGGCCATTCGTGAAGTTCAGGAAGAGCTCTGCGGCCGCCTCCGCGTCCGGCATGGCGCGGTGCGCCGTGGCATGGTCGCGACCGAATACGAAGCGCACCAGGTCGGCGAGCT
>JBKJYH010000121.1:0-31415 GCA_046715765.1 Candidatus Limnocylindria bacterium | reverse complement strand
CGGTGTTCCCACCAGACGAGAACGCCGAGGAGGTCCTGCAGTGGATTCGGTCGGACAGCAGTTCAGACTGACAGCCGCGCCCAGACTTCTTCAGGCTGACATGCCATCGCTGGAGGCTTCTTGTTATGGGCCGAGACTCAGGAGCACGGCCGTCGCGAGCGGAGCGCCGAGCCGCAGCCCTACGCGGAGGTGACCTCGGAGCATGGGCGAATGGTCGCCGGCTCGGACACCGTTCCCCCCGCCGACTTCTGGCAGGAGATCGCCGCGCTGCACCGCTACGGGCTCGACGCGGAGACCGCCATGGCCTCCGCCACCACCACCGCGCGCTCGTACCTCGGGCTACGCGACCTCGAGGAGGGCGCGCCCGCAGACGTCGTCCTCTACCACGCCGACCCGCGCCACGACCCCGAGGTGCTGGAGCATCCTGCACTGGTTATGGTCGGCGGCGAGGTGATAGCCAAGGCCGGCGCAAGCGCATGACGAAGCCCACCTTCGTTACGCGGCAGCACAGCGCTCGGTTTCAAGCATGTGCTCATGGCTGGCCTGCCACCGCGCGGCTGTGGTACCGCATACCGGATTCGAACCGGTGATCTCCGCCTTGAGAGGGCGGTGTCCTGGGCCTCTAGACGAATGCGGCACGGTCCGCGGAGGGGACGGCCGGGAGTATAGCAATCGGGTCGAGGCCCGCCTCCGCGAGCAGGCCTGATTCACTCAGGGGTGTGGTGACGCATGCCGGCGAGACAACAGCCTCAAGGTGGCCAATTGCAGCCCTAGCGTGGCTATTTCATGCTGCTGTGAATGGGAAGCGACACCGGGCTGGTCCCATGCTGCGTCACATCCGCACCGGAATCGCCTCCGGCGTGATCGCGGCCGAGCGAGTGATGCGGCGGAGGCTCAGCGTAGGCTGGAGTGGACCGAGGCAGGGGGTGCGCTAGCGAGCATGGCGTGGCGGCGCTCCTCGAGCCAGCCGAGCACCGAGCCGGCGACCTGGGGCCACGACTCGGAGCCCATCACCAGCCCGAAGTGGCTGGCGCGCGGGAAGTACTCGTAGGTTGCCCCGAGCAGATCGGCTGTGCGACGTGCCTCCGACGGAGTGATCACGTCATCCAGGCCCGCCCCGATCACCAGGCAGGGCGCCAGGATACGCGAGGTATCGACCGGGACGCCCTGCATCCGCTCTCGGCGCGCGCTGCCCGACTCGCGCGCTCCGTCGAGCATCTCCTGCATCTTCTCCAGCTCGTCGTCGGTCATGTCCGGATAGGTCTCGTGCAGCTTCTCGGCCGATGCGATCCAACCCCACCAGCGCGCGTCGTAGATCGGGGGGACGTCGCGCAGTTCCTGGTCGGACGGGCGCCGCGGGAGCGCGCCGGCGGGCGGCGAGGGCGCGAGCAGGACGAGCCCGAGCACCCGGTTGCGCTCCGCGTACATGAGCGCGGCCAGGGCACCGATCCCCCAGCCGATGATCACCGGCGGGCGGCCCAGATTGCGCACCGCGACCCCGATGTCGGCCACGTAGTCGCGCATCCGGAGCGTGTCGAGGTCGACCAGGTCGGAGGTGTAGTGGCCGCGGAAGTTCATGGCGTGCGCCTCCCAGCCGCGCTCGGCGAAGTAGGCGGAGAAGGACGACCACAGCCACGAGCCGGTCAAGGCGCCGTGGACCAGCAGCAGAGGGGGCTTGCGACTGCGGCGCTCGGGCTGTTGGGTCTCGACGTAGATCCCCTCCGGCTCGATGTAGACCTCGTCGCGCTTGATGGCCTGGACCATGAGTGCTTGCTATCCCTCCAGAGGGTGAAAGACCAGCCCGGTCAGGAGCTTCGGGTAGAAGTAGGTCGATTTCTGCGGCATCACCTCGCCTGCACTCGCCACCGCGGCGAGTTGGTCCAGGCGGGTGGGGCGTACCAGCAGGGCGGCTCCGGCCTCGCCGCCGGCGACCGCCGCACGGGCATCGGCCTCGCTCCTAGTGTAGGCCAGCGCCTCTCCTGCGGCGACCGACTCGGGCCCGATCTGCAGCCGGTCGCCCAGCAGCACCGTGTGCAGGATCGACAGGTCCAGGGTGCGCAGTGCCTCGCTGCCCGGTTCGCGGCGCATCCGGTCGGCCAACCCGTCGGCATCCCCGACCAGGAGCCAGCCTGCGTCGCCGGGCATCACCAGGCCGAAGGCCGGCGTCGCCGCTTCTCGGAGCTGATCCAGCCGTGACGCCAGGTCCTCGGGCGCCACCGGCAGGGCCTGCCAGAGCGGACCCGGGTCCGCGACGAGGTCGCGCAGCAGCTCCGGATCCACCTTGAGCAGAAGCCGATGGGTCGGCCAGATCTCGACCCCCTCGCGCGCGGCGTTGACCAGCACCACCATAATCCAGTCCGCCCCCAGGCTGCCGGCCGGCGCAGCGGCGTCGCGGGGATCGGCGCGGACCTCGGCCTGGTATGTCAGCGCCGTCTCGTAGCGGTGGTGCCCATCGGCCACCACCAGGCGCTGGGCGGAGAGGCGATCGAGCCTCTCCGGATCAGGATCCCGTGGGATCAGCCTGTGGATGAGTCCGTCGAGATCGCGCGCCTGCCAGCCCTCGGCCGGACGCTCGTCGGCGTCGGGAGCCGGTTCGGATGCGTCGAAGTAGAGGACCAGGATCGGTGAGAACTGGGTCCGGCTGGCGCGCAGCAACCCCAGCCGGTCGGCACGCGGCCCCGGCAGGGTGTGCTCGTGGCGCTGGATCTGCGGTCCCCACGCCTGCAGTCGGAGCCGCGCCAGCGTTCCGTGGACGGTCGCCTGGTCCGGCGCGGCCGGTGTCGCGTGCCAGTACTCGAACAGTTCCGGCTCGCCGCGGCGTACAAGCGTCCCATCGGCCCGCCACGCGGCGAGTGCGGCTGCGGCCGAAGCGTGCGGATTCGCCTCGGCAGAGAGTTCCAGTCGGACGGCGTTGCGCGGGTGTCGGGCCAGCAGGGCTGCCTGCTGCGACGGGGAGATGACGTCGTATGGCGGGCAGACCAGATCGCTCAGGTCCGTCACCCTATCGGGCAGGGCGGAAGCCGAGGCGGGGTCGAGGGCGTAACCGAGCCCGCGCAGCGGGCGCACCTGGGGCACGCCCCGAGTCTAGCGCGGCCACCACTGCAACCGGTTGCGCGCATGATGCGTCTACGGTGACGATGAGCCGTCCCACCCGGTCCGTGCTCCGCCTCGCCCGCGCGCTCCCGCTGGCGATCCTGCTGCTGTCCGCGTTCAGCCCGCCCGCCGTGGCTGCGGAAACCGTCCAACTCGAGGTCCGCACCATGTTGGCGGGCCGTTTCGAGGCCGGCGGGTGGGTGGCTTTCGCGGTCGACCTGGCCAATGATGGCGCCCCGGTGAGTGGCTACCTGACCGCGGAGAGCAGCGATGGCGTGGTACGCCGATTCGTGGAACTGCCTGCCGGATCCCGCAAGCAGGTTGCGCTGTATGTGCGTCCGGAAGCGTTTGCCCGCAACGTGACCATCACCTTTGTGAACGACGCGGGCAACTCCCTCGGGAGTGCCACCGGCGACGTGCGAGTCCTGGAACGGACCACCGGGCACGTCGCCGTGGTCGGCGACCCGAATGCCATGCTTCGACCGCAACTGATCAGCCGTGCCACCGGGCTGCCGGACCCGATCCTGCTCACGCCGCGTGACTTCCCGGAGCGCCCCGAACCGCTGCGCGGCCTTGAGACGATCGTCTGGGCTGCTGACTCGAGCGGCCTGGGCGAGGCCCAGCGTCGATCACTCGAACGGTGGGTCGCGTCCGGAGGACAGCTCGTGGTGCTGGGGGGGCCGGACTGGCAGGCCCGCGTGGCGGCCTTCGCTGCGCTCCTGCCGGTTGAGGGCCTCCGTGGCGCAGACGCCACCCCCATCAGCCCCCTTGCGAGGTGGGTTGGCGTCGACCCGCCGACCGGGGTGACGACGGTCACGGCTGCGCTCGGCACGTTGAGCGATGGGGCGATCGCCCTGGCTCGGACCTCGGACGGCGATCTGCTGGCCAGCGCCATCGCCTCGGGTGCCGGCCGGATCACCTGGATCGGGGTGGACCTGGCGACGGAGGCCTTCCGGGCGTGGGCCGGTGCCCCGCAGCTCTGGACCCGGGTCATCCCGGATGACCGGTTGCTGCAGCAGTGGGGAGGCGGCGGGATCGTGGACGAAGAGGCCGCCAGCCTCCTGGCCCAGGCACTCAGCCGGCTTCCCAGCCTGGACGTGCCGCCGGCCGAACTGCTGCTGGCAGTGATCATCGGCTATATCCTCCTGATCGGTCCCGTGAGCTACCTTGTCCTGCGTCGGATTGACCGGCGCGAACTCGCATGGGTTACCGCACCGCTGCTGGTCATCGTCTTTTCGGCGATGACCTGGGGAATCGGGATCTCGCTCAAGGGCAGTGACGTGATCGTCAACCAGATCTCGGTGGTGCGCACAACCGAGGATGGGAGCGCAGCGGGCGTCTCCACCTTCGCCGGCGTGTTCAGCCCGACCCGCGCGACCTACGATCTGACCGTGCGCGGCGAGGCACTCCTCTCGGGCCTGCTGTATGGCGGGATGGACCCGACCTTCGGAGGCATCGCCACGCAGTACCTCACCGAGCAGGGAGATCCCGCTCACCTGCGTGGCATGGCAATCGGCGTGTTCGGCCTGCAAGCCGTGCGCGCGGATGCGGTGGTGGCGTATGCCCCGAGCCTGAGCGTGGAGTGGAAGGCCGGACTCGACGGGGTGGAGGGTCGCGTCACCAATGTTGGCGAGCAGACTGTCGAGGACGTTGCCATCATCAGCGGTGCGGGGGGCCTGCTGGTCGGAACGCTCGAAGCAGGCGAGTCCAAGACCTTCCTGTTCCGCTATCTCAACATGACCGGGTCATCCGCATCGGCCCAGGTCTACGGACAGGCCAACTGGGACCCGACCACCGAGGGCCAGCGACGGGTGCTCATCCGCAGCCAGGTCATTGACTCGTTGGTCGGATATGGCGGATGGGCGGGGCGACCCGACGGCAGCCCGGGGATCGACCGCGGACCGTTCGTGATCGGATGGCACCCCGACACCACGCCGCTGGAGGTGGAGGTCGACGGACACGAGGCGCAGCGCTATGCGCAGACCGTGGAAGTGATCTCGGGTCGCCCTGCGCTCGGACCCGGCGAGGTCCGGCTGGCCGCCTCGCAGTTGAGCACCGAGCCGATCGAATTGGTCGGCGATGCCACCCAGAACGAGCCCGGCTACATCAGCCTGGGCAACGGCGAGGTCACCTTCCGGATCAGCCTGCCGCTGGAGGCCAGCGGGATCGTTCCCAGCCAGGTCACCCTGATCGCCGGCAACGACCCGGGCATGATCTTCTACGACCAGCAGAACCTCGGATCGCTGCTCCCGGCGGGGTACCGGATGGCGGTCTACGACGGCGCAGCGGCCGAGTGGCTGGACGTTGGCGACCTGTCGGTCAAGAGCCGCTACGAGATGGAGGATCCGGCGCGCTTCCTGGACGAGGCGGGCCGAATCCTGGTCCGGATCAGCGGCAGCGGGATCGGTGACGAGGTCGGGCAGATCAGCGTCTTCGCCTCGGCCGTGGTGGAAGGAATCATCCCGTGAGCGGGGCAGCGGTGAGTGGCGTTCCGGTCATCGAGACCCGCGGACTGGCAAAGCGCTACGACGGCGAGTTGGCCGTTGCCGGCATCGACCTGACCGTCGGCGCCGGGGAAATCTACGGCCTGGTCGGTCCGAACGGCGCGGGCAAGACCACCACCATGCGAATCCTCGCCACCCTGCTGGCGCCATCCGCCGGCGAGGCGCGCGTGTGCGGCATCGACGTCACCGCCGACCCGATCGAGGTCCGCCGTCGGATCGGGTACATGCCTGACTTCTACGGGGTGTATGACGATCTGCGGGTCTGGGAATACCTCGACTTCTTTGCGCGCTGCTACGGGGTCGCGCGCGGCCGGCGCGCAAGCATGATCGGGGAGCTGCTGGCGATCGTGGGGCTCAGCGACAGGCGGGATGCGTATGTCGAGTCGCTCTCGCGCGGCATGCGGCAGCGCCTCTGCCTCGCACACACCCTGGTCCACGATCCGGCACTCCTGATCCTGGATGAGCCTGCCTCGGGGCTCGATCCACGAGCCCGGGTGGAGCTGCGCGAGATCCTGCGCGAGTTGCGCGGAATGGGGAAGACGATCCTGATCTCGAGTCACATCCTGCCTGAGCTCGGTGAGCTGTGCACGTCGGTCGGGATCATCGACCATGGCAGGCTGCTGCGCAGCGGCACGATCGCCGAGATCGAGCAATCCCTGCATGCCACGGCCATCCTTCGGATCGACCTGCTCTCCGATCCTGACGCTGCGACCACCTGGCTGGGAACCGATGAGCGGGTCGGCGGCGTCATGCGCCTGGACGGCGATGCCGCCCCGAGTGTTCGACTGGAAGTCCCGTTCAGTGGTTCGCCCGATGAGCAGGCGGCGCTGCTGCGGGCGATGATCGAGGCCGGACACGTCATCAGCGGCTTCAGCCAGGCCACCACCGACCTGGAGGAGATCTTCCTCAAGGTCACCGGGAACAGCGAAGAGGAGAGCGCGGCATGACAGTGGCGACGATCGGCGCACCGGTCCGCTTCTCCGCCCTGCGCGCGTTTGGCTCCTCCGTGGCCACCATCATGAGCAAGGAGTTGCGTGGGCGATTCCGCGGACGGCGGGCATTCATCGTGCTCACCATCTACCTCGGCGTGCTGGCCCTGCTGGCGTACGGCGTATATGCCGTGGTCGCTCCCCAGGCAACGCTCGAGGCAGGGTTCGGGCCGCGCAATGACGGGTTCGGGATCACCATCGCCAACGCCTCGGCCACGATCGGGCAAGCCATCTTTGCGCTCCTCTCGATCTTCGAGCTGATCCTGGTCGCCTTCATGGCGCCTGCCTTCACCACCGGGGCGATCAGCCTCGAGCGCGAGAAGCAGACGTTTGACCTGCTGGTCAGCACGCCGCTCCGTCCAGGCGGGATCGTGGTCGGCAAGCTCCTGTCCGCACTTGCCTTCCTCGGCCTGCTGATCCTGGCTGCCGTCCCCCTCTCGGCGCTGGTCCTGATGTACGGCGGCGCCACACTCGATGACATCGTCCGCCAACAGGCGGTCCTGCTGATCACCGCCGTCGGTCTCGGGAGCATCGGCATCTTCTGGTCCGCGCTGGTCAAGCGCACCCAGGCGGCCACGGTGCTGACCTACCTGACGGTCCTGTTCCTGATCCTCGGCACGCCGATGATCTACGCCTTCTGGTCGGCGACGAACACGTACAACGCCGAGAACCCGTTCGGCGTCCCGCAGCCCGCCCCCGAGCAACTGCTGTGGGCCAACCCAGCGGTGGCAATGATCGACGTGGTGGCCTACACCGAGCCGGGATCGGGATGGTTCACGATTGTGCTTGCGGGGCTGACCGGCAGCCAGGTGGTGTGCGAGGGCGACATGTGCTGGCAGACCAACGGCGGCTCCGCGCCCACCGAGCCCTTCTCGCTGCCGGTCCGCGGGCTCAAGGGCGGCGGTGCGGATGGTGGCGGTGCCGAGGCGCCTGCCGCAGGTGATGACCCTGGAGCCGCGCTCGACCTGACGATGGCCATCGCGCCGGCGCCCACGACCCTGGCCGGTCACTTGTGGCCGCGTTACGGGCTGACGATGGCTGTCCTGTCGGTGCTGCTGACCGTGGCCGCCATGCGCCTGGTGGTTCCCAACGGGATGCGATTCGCATTCCGGCGACCCCGCCCGACCGCCGCTGCCGTCCAGATTGAACCCAGACTTCTTGAACCACCTGCCGGAGCCGAACGATGAACGACCGCGCCATCGCCATCGCCCTCGCCTCGCGCCTTGGGCCCGATACCCTGGCACGCCTCCGCGTGCTGCGCCGCCGCCTGTGGCGCCGACGCTCGCTGCGCGTTGCGCTGATCGCGGCCGCCGCGCTGGCCGGGGGCCTCGCGGGCACTCAGTTGCTGGCGCGCACCTTCCCGCTGGAGCTGGTCGGGTGGTTGATGGGCGGCTCGGCAGGGATTGCCTTCCTCGTTTGGGCGGCTGTCAGCTGGCGCCTGCGCCCTTCGCTCGCCGAAACGGCCCGCCGTGCCGACGCCGAACTCGCGCTCCGGGAGCGGCTGGCGACGGCGATCGAGCTGGTTGCTGAACTCGAGGCCGCACACGCTTCTGACCGTCACCGTGCTCCATCGGTGGCCGACCTCGAGGCGCATCAGTTGGCCGATACGCGCACGAAGCTGGCGGTGCTCGACCTCCGCGGCGCATTCCGTCCGCGGCTGGCTCGCCGTCCGGCGGCGATCGGCGGAGTGGCGCTCGCCATGCTCCTGATCCTCGTCATCTGGCCGAATCCGCAGGACGAAATCCTGCGCCAGCGCCAGGCGGCGCGCGACGCCGGCAGGGCGGTGGCCGAACGGATCGACCAACTGGCCGACGAGGCGGAGCAGCGGGCCGAGACACCCGACCTGCGACGGGACGCGCTCCTCGACGAGTTGCGCCGGCTCGCCCGCCAACTCCGCGAGAACAGCGGCGACCGCCAGGAGACCCTGGCGCGCATCGGCGCGGTGCAGGAGGAGCTCTCGCGTCTGGCTGACCCACAGGCCGCGGCCAAGGACGCTGCCCTGACCCAACTTGCGCGCCAGGTGTCGCGTGCCGCGACCAACGATCCGCAGGCCAACCCCGACGGTGACCCCGAAGAGGCCGCCCGGGACCTCGAGGAACTGAAGAACGAACTGGGGCAGATGAGCGCGGCCCAGGCCGCCGCCGCCGCCCAGGCGCTGCGCCAGGCCGCGCAATCGGCCGGCGCCTCCCAGCCCGAGGTCGCGCAACAGCTGGCCGAGGCCGCGGACGCTCTCGAGCGCGCGCAGCGGACCGGCAACCAGGCGGATCAGCAAGCCGCCGAGGAGGCCCTGCAGCGCGCCGCCGACGCCATTCGGCAGTCCGAGCAGGATCGCCAATTCCAGCGCGACGTTGCGCGCGCCCAATCGACCCTCCAAGACGGTTCTCGCCAAGTGGCGCGTGCCGGCGAGCAGCAGCCGGGCAGTTCCGGCCAGCCAGGTTCATCAGGTCAGCCTGGCGGTTCAGGTCAGCCTGGCGGTTCGGGGCAGCCTGGCGGTTCGGGGCAGCCTGGCGGTTCAGGTCAGCCTGGCGGCAGCGGCCAGCCTGGTGGTTCGGGGCAGCCCGGCGGCAGCGGCCAGCCCGGTGGCAGCGGCCAGCCCGGTGGTTCGGGGCAGCCTGGTGGTTCGGGGCAACCTGGTGGTTCGGGGCAACCTGGCGGTTCGGGGCAGCCTGGCGGCAGCGGCCAGCTCGGAAGCGGTGGCGGCACAACGGTGCGCCGCATCCCCTCCGGCGGCGTCCGAACCGGCAGCTTCGACGGTCCGTCCATGGGCAACAAGCCATACAGCCTCGAGGGACTCGACCCATTCTTCGCGCCGTTCGATCGGATCGGTGAGCCCGGCGACCCGTCTTACATCGCTGGCCAGGGGGGCGACGGCGGCCCGGATCAGACCGGCAGCGGCAGCGGGGTCGGGTTCGACAACGACTCGGTGGTGCCCTATAGGTCAGTCTTCGACCTGTTCCTGAACTTCGCGAACTACCAACTGGATTCCGCGCAGGTACCGATCACCCTCAAGGACCTCGTGCGCGACTACTTCAGCCGGCTCGAACCGACCACCTGAGGAGGATCCCGATGACCGATCCCGCCACCGCCACCCAGCCAGTGGCCGAAGCCGTCGCACCCATCTCGCCGGAGCGCTTCAGTGAGCTGGCGAGCGGCATCGAGACCGAGGTGGGCAGGTTCATCGTCGGGCAGCACCAGTTGGTGCGGCAGACCCTGATCAGCCTACTTGCCGGCAGTCACGCGCTGCTGGAGGGCGTGCCGGGGCTGGGCAAGACGATGCTGATCCGGACCCTGGGCGAGACGCTCGACCTTGGTTTCTCCAGGATCCAGTTCACGCCGGACCTGATGCCTGCCGACATCGTGGGCACCAACATCATCGTCGAGGAGGGCGGCGAGCGCCGCTTCCGCTTCCAGCAGGGCCCGATCTTCTCCAACCTGGTGTTGGCCGACGAGATCAACCGTGCCACCCCCAAGACCCAGAGCGCCCTGCTGGAGGCGATGCAGGAGCACTCGGTCACCGTCGCCAAGCAACGGTATGTGCTCTCGGAGCCATTCTTTGTGCTCGCCACCCAGAACCCCCTCGAGATGGAGGGCACCTACCCGTTGCCCGAGGCGCAGCTGGACCGATTCTTCTTCAAGGTGGACGTGCCCTTCCCGTCCGAAGCGGAGCTGATTGAGATCATGGCCCGCACCACCGGCGGCGGGAAGGTGACACTCCGGGCGGCGGCGACGGGGGCCGATATCCTGGCCATGCAGGCGCTGGCGCGTGACGTCCCGATCGCGTCCCACGTGATGGCCTACGCGGTCCGAATCCTGCGCGCCACGCATCCCGACACCGAGGGCGCGCCTGAGCTGGTGCGCAAGTACGTCCGCTACGGCGGTTCTCCGCGCGGTGCGCAGGCGATGGTCCTCGGGGCCAAGATCCACGCGCTGCTCGACGGACGCTTCAACGTGGCCTTTGCCGACGTGCAGGCAGTGGCCGCCCCGGCGCTGCGGCATCGGGTCATCCTCAACTTCGAGGGCGAGGCCGAGGGGATCACCACAGACAGCGTCGTCCGCGCCGTCCTGGCCGAAACGCCCAGCGAACCGGCCGAGTAGTCGGCCCCGCCCGTGACCCAGGCGCCGGCCGTCGAGCCGCAGCCGGGCGGCAGCACGGACCTCCTCTTCGACGAGGCGTTCCTGCGTCGCCTGGAGCAATTGGAACTTGCCTCGCGGCGACTGACCGCGGGGCGGATGAAGGGTGAGCGGCGTTCCACCCGGCGTGGGCAGAGCGTGGAGTTCGCCGACTACCGCAACTACACCGCCGGAGACGACCTGCGCCAGCTCGACTGGAACGTGTACGCGCGCCTTGAGCGCCTCTTCGTCAAACTCTTCGTCGAGGAAGAGGACGTGACGGTCCACGTCCTGGTGGACGCCAGCCGGAGCATGGACTTCGGGGAGCCCAACAAACTCTTCTTCGCCCGTCGCGCGGCCGGCGCCCTGGCCTACCTGGGATTGGCCCACCTCGACCGGGTGAGCGTGGCCTTCCTGGGCGACGGGCGAGCCGAGATGCTCCGTCCGATCCGCGGCAAGGCGCGCGTCTTCGAAGTCTTCCGCTTCCTGGCATCGGACCGCAACGAGCGGCTCACCGGGCTGGCGGCTGCCGCGCGCGACTACGCCGGACGGCTGCGCGGGCGCGGCCCGCTGCTCCTGATCAGCGACCTGATGGACCCCGGCTACCTCGATGCCCTGCGCGACCTGGCCGGCACCCGCTGCCAGCTCTCGGTCCTGCACGTGCTGGCGCCCGAGGAAGTGGACCCCCACCTGCCGGCCGACGCGCGGCTGGTGGATTCGGAGACGACCCAGCCCGTGGAAGTGACCGGCGATGACGACCTGCTGGAACGCTATCGGGCCCGCCTGGCTGAGTGGCAGGCGGAGATCGGCGGGTTCGTGGCGAAGCGCGGCGGCTCGTACGTGACCGTCCCCTCCGACCTGGACCTGGCCGACCTGCTGTTTGACGTGCTCAGGCGGCGACGGGTGATCGAGTGATCGCGCCACTGGCCCTGATCGGGCTGATCAGCCTGCCGATCATCATCGCGTTCTACATGCTCCGTCTGCGCCGGCGCGACGTCCCGGTGGGGAGCACCTTCCTGTGGCAGCAGCTCGTACGCGACGTCGAGGCCAACGCCCCGTGGCAGCGCCTGCGCTTCTCGTGGCTGCTGCTGGTCCAGCTCCTGATCGCGGCGCTGGCGGTGGGTGCCGCGGTGCGCCCGTTCGTGACCATCGACTCGGACCTTGCCGCCAACGTGGTCCTGATCATCGACACCTCCGCCTCGATGGCAACCACCGACCCCGGCGGACCGCGGATGGAGGCGGCCCGCGACGCCGCCCGGCGTGTGATCGGGCGGCTGCCCGAGGGCGGGCACATCACCGTGGTTGCGGCCGACGACTCGGCCCACGTGCTGGTCAGCGAGACCGATGACCGCTCGGCCGCACTCGCAGCGATCGACGAGATCGAGCCCACCCAGCTGCCCGGCGACCTGACCGATGCCTTCGCCCTGGCTTCCGCGCTCGCGGCGCGCGACGCCGACTCGACCGTGGTGGTCGTCAGCGATGCCAACGCGGACCGGCTGCCGGCGGTGGGAATCGGCGCGCCGGTGGTCGTCGAACGCGTGGGCGAGACCGATGCCAACCAGGCGGTTGCCGCCCTATCGCTGCTGCGACGCAGCGGCGGAGCGCAGCTCGACCTGTTCGTGGCGGTCGCCAATCCGTCGGCCACCGACGTCACCCGACGCCTGGAGATCTATGCCGACGGGGTGCTGGTCGACGCGCGTGACCTGACGATCCAGGCCGGGCGGCGTGCGGAGGCGCTCATCTCCAGCGTTCCCGCAGCGTCGGTGACCGTGGAGGCGAGGCTGGCGGGCGAGGACGCGCTGGCCGTGGATGACGCCGCCTTCGCCCTTGTCCCGCGCGAGGGTGCAGTGCGCACCCTGCTGGTCGGGCCGGGCAATACCTACCTCGAGAACGCCCTGGCGCTCCTCCCGCGCCTGGAGCTGTACGCCGTCGGCGCGGCTGGCTACGACGACGCGTTGGCCACCGCCTCCGAGGAGGGGACGCCGTACGGACTGATCGTCTTCGACCGGGTAGTGGACGATCCCCCCAACGGCGTGCCGGTGCTCTACGTCGGACCGACCGCCAACGGCCCCTACGGCGTGGTCGGTGCCGTGATCGACGGCCCAGCCCTGGCCCGTACCGACCCCAATGACTCGGTGCTGCGCTTCGTGGACCTGTCCACGGTCCACATCGGGCGCGCCCGGACGATCACCCTGGTCGAGGGCATGCGCCCGGTGGTGGAGACCACCCGAGAGCAGCCGCTGGTGGCGGTCGGCCGGGTCGAGGGTCGCTCGATCGGCCTCCTCTCGTTCGCGTTGAGCGACTCGGACCTCCCTCTCCAGATCGCCTTCCCGCTGCTGATGAGCAACCTCGCCGACGCGCTGCTGCCGAGCGTGGATGGCGTGCTGCCGCCTTCAGTTGCGCTGGGCGAGCCGATCGTGGTCGATCTTGAACCGGCGATCACCCGCGTCTCGCTCGGCCCTGCGCCCGACCTGACGGAGGCGGGCGAGACCCTAGAGCTCGATGTGATCGGCGGCCACCTGACGCTGCCCGCGGCTCGCGTTACCGGGGTCCGCGAACTCCGCATCGTGAGCGAAGAGGCCGCGCTCAACGGGACCCTGCTGGGTCGGACGGCCGCCAACCTGTTTGACCCCGGCGAGTCCAAGGTCGCGCCGGGCGACCCGCTCCGGATCGAGGACATGGGACGGGTCGGACCTGCCAACGGGGCCTCGTCGCTGCCGGCGCGAGCCGAGTGGTGGTGGCCGATCGCGCTGGCCGCCTTCGGCCTGCTGCTGCTCGAATGGCTCCTCTTCCACCGCCCATCGCGTCGGGCCGTCGCTCGCCTGGTGGGCCGCAGCTGATGCCCTTCGCGTTCACCGACCCGACCTGGCTCTGGCTGCTGCCGGCGGCGTTCGTGGTGGTCTGGCTGGGCTGGGCCACCGCCTCGCGGATGCTGCCCCGCGGACGACGGATCGCGGCGCTCGTCATCCGGCTGGTACTGGTGCTGTGCATTGGCCTGTCGCTGGCCGGCGCGCGGCTGACCCTGCCCTCGGATCGGTTGAGCGTGGTCTTCCTGGTCGACGCCTCGGCCTCGATGGTCGACGCCACCCGCGAGCAGCTCCTCGAGTTCGCGCGCGACTCCGTGCGACGCATGCCCGAGGGCGACACCGCCGGGGTGGTGGTCTTTGGCGCTAACGCGCTGGTGGACCGCCTGCCATCGAGCCTCGACGAGTTGCAGGAACCGGCCTCCGTGCCGGTGGTGGGCGCGACCGATGTGGCCGCTGCGATTCGCCTGGCGACCGCCATCTTCCCGGCCGGCAGCCAGCAGCGGCTGGTGCTGCTCTCCGACGGGAACGACACGGCCGGCCAGGCGGAGCAGGCCATCCTGGCTGCCTCCGAACGCGGCGTTCACCTGGACGTGGTGCTTCCCTCGGGCGAGACGCAGGGCGAGGCACTCATCGACCGGATCGACGCGCCGCGCGGGGCGCGGTTGGGCGAGACGATGGAGTTGACGGTACGGGTGCGCTCCACCATCGACACACGCGCCACGCTGCGGCTGCTGGCCGACGGCGAGACGGTCGCCACCCGGCAGCTGACCCTCACCCCCGGCACGATCGAGGTGAACTTCACCGTCCGCGCCGACGAGGCCGGCTTCCACGTCTTCCGGGCGGTGTTGGAGCCGGTGGAGGATCACTTCGCCGAGAACAATGCCGCCGATGCGTACGTGCTGGTCACCGGCGAGCCGCGCATCCTGCTGGCCACCGATGACCCCGGCCGCGCCGCGGACATGGTCGCCGCGCTGGAAGAGGCCCGCCAGACCGTCGACGTGGTGCCGGTGGGCGGCGTGCCCTCGTCGCTCGCCACCCTCGCCGGATACGACGCGGTCGTCCTCGACAACGTTTCGGCGTCGTCGCTGGGGGTGGCAACCATGCAGAGCCTGCAGGTGTACGTGCGCGACCTGGGCAAGGGCCTGGTCATGCTCGGCGGGCGCGACTCGTACGGGGCCGGCGGGTATCTGAACTCGATCCTGGAGGAGGTCCTGCCGGTCTACATGACGGTGCGGGACCGGGACCGCTCCCCCGATGTCGCGCTGGTGGCGGTGGTGGACAAGAGCGGCAGCATGGCCGACTGCCATTGCACCGGCCCGGATGGGGGCGGTGGCAGCGGCACGCGAGGCTTCGAGAAGGTGGACCTGGCCAAGGAGGCAATCCTGCGCGCTGCCGATGCCCTCTCGCCAACCGACCAATTGGGCGTGGTGGCCTTTGACGAGAGCGCGCACTGGGCGCTGCGCACCGGACCGATTGATATTGCGGGGCTCCAGAACTCGCTCGGCTTCGAGGCAGAGGGCCAGACCAACATCTATGCCGGCCTGAAGGCAGCCTACGACGACCTGCTGCGCAACCCCGCCAAGCTGCGCCACATCATCCTGATCACCGATGGCTGGAGCCAGTCGGGAGCGTACGACCAATTGCTGGCAGATATGAAGGCGGCGGGAATCACCCTCTCCACGATCGGTACCGGTGGCGGCTCCGCCGACATCCTGCGCCGGTTGGCCGAGGAATCGGGCGGGCGCTACTACGACGCCCCCGACGCCACGACCATCCCGGACATCTTCCTCAAGGAGACGATCCAGACCGCCGGGGAGCAGATCGTCGAGGAACCCTTCCAGCCGATCCCCTCCGCTCCGTCGGAGATCCTGCGCGGCCTCGACGCAGGCCGCCTGCCGCCGCTGCTCGGCTACAACGCCACCACCGCCAAGGGGACCGCCACCGTGTCGCTGCTCACCGGCCGCGAGGACCCACTCCTGGCCCAGTGGCAGTACGGCCTCGGCCGATCGGTGGCCTGGACTTCCGACACGCGGCAGCAGTGGGCCACCCCGTGGATCGGAACCGAAGCATTCGGGACCCTGGTCGCCCAGCTGGTGGGCTGGACCCTGCCGGCACAGGACGAGCAGGGAATCGACGTCACCTTCTCACCGGGGCGTGGCGGCGACCTCAACGTGGAGGTCACTTCCTTCGACGACGACGGCTCCCCGCGTAATTTCTTCCGAACCGTCTTGCGACTGGTCGGGCCGGACCTGACCCCGCTTCAGGCGGTGCTGACCCAGGTCGGGCCGGGGCGCTACGCCGGCACGGTCCGGGCCGAGGATCCCGGCGCCTACCTGGTCCGAGTGGCCCAGACGCGCGACGGTGCCGACTCGGCCAGCCGCACCCTGGGGATCGTCTCGCCCGCCGCGGAGGAATTCCGCCGCCTCGGCGTGGACCGCGAGGCGCTCGCCGGCTACGCGGCCGCCGGTGCGGGGCGAGAGCTGGAACTGGACCCGGCCGCCACCGACGAGGAGCAAGCCGAACTGCTCGACCAGGTCTGGACCCACGACATCGAGGCCAACGCCTTCCCGACCCCCATCTGGCCGTGGCTCCTGGTCATGGCCATGCTCCTGGTCCCGATCGACGTGGGGGTTCGCCGCGTTGCGCTGGCCCGTTCCGATTTCACCCGGGCCGGCGAGGGGATCCGGCGCCGGTTGGGCCTGGCCCGGCCACTGCCCGAGGCCGCTCCCGGGCTGGCCGAACTGCGGGCCGCAAAGTCGCGATCCGAGCGTCGCGCGGAGCGCCCCACTGCGCCGCCTCCGCGGACCGCCACGCCACCGCAACGCCCCCAGCGGGTTGCGCCCGAGGCGGCTGCGCCGTCGGCACCCGCCGAGACCAGTCCCACGGCACCGCCGCCTGGCTCGGCGCCGCCTGCGCCTGCGCCGACCGAGACCCTCGCGGAGCGCCTGGCCCGCCGTAGACGCGAGGGCTGACCGGAGGGTCGTCAGTGCCGCGCGCAGGTGGCGGGCGGCGTGGTCCGTGGCATCATCGGCCCATGCCCCATCCGGAGGTTCTGTGGCGGCCACCTCCTGACGTGCGCGAGCGGTCACGCATCGGACGGTATCTGGCCTGGCTTGAGGCAACCCATGGCAGGCACTTCGCCGACTACGCGGAGCTGTGGCGCTGGTCCGTGTCAGACCTCGATGCCTTCTGGCGCTCGGTCTGGGATTTCTGTGGGGTGAGCGATGAACCAGCGGGGCTCGGGCTGGCAGATCCAGGCATGCCGGGCGCGCGCTGGTTCCCGGATGCCCGACTGAACTGGGCTGAGCAGGCCTTGCGGCTGCGCACGCGACGTGACGACGATGTGGTGATCGTTGGCCGGTCCCAGACGCGCGACAGAATGACGCTGACCGCAAGCGAGTTGCGAGACCAGGTTGCCCGCGCACGGAGCGGACTGCAGCGCCTCGGGGTGCGGCGCGGTGATCGCGTCGCTGCGTACATGCCCAACATTCCGGAGAGCGTGGTCGCGCTGTTGGCCACCGCCAGCCTCGGCGCGACCTGGACCTCGTGCGCGCCCGAGTTCGGGACCCGGAGTGTGGTCGACCGGCTGGGCCAGGTGGAGCCGACGGTGCTGCTCACGATCGACGGCTACCGCTACGGGACCCGCGAGGTGGACCGCACCGATCAGGTGGCCGCCATCCGCGCTGCACTTCCCGGACTGCGCGAAACCGTCGTTCTCCCCTACCTCCGGCCCGATGCCGCTCGGATTCCCGCCGCCACGAGCTGGGCCGACTTGCTATCCGAAACGAGCACGCTCGCGTTCGAGCAGGTGCCATTCGATCATCCGCTCTACGTCCTCTATTCGTCGGGCACCACCGGCCTCCCCAAGCCGATCGTCCACGGCCACGGCGGCATCCTGCTCGAACACCTGAAGATGCTTGCCCTGCATCACGACCTTGGGCCCGACGACCGGTTCTTCTGGTTCACCACCACCGGCTGGATGATGTGGAACTACCTGGTCTCAGGGTTGCTGGTCGATTCGACCATCGTCCTGTACGACGGCTCCCCGGCCGAGCCCGACCTGCTGACGCTCTGGCGGCTGACGGCGGAGGAGGAGCTGACCTACTTCGGTACCAGTGCGCCCTTCCTGATGGCGTGCCGCGGCGCCGGCGTCGAGCCGGCGCTGAGCGTCGATCTGTCGACCCTGCGCGGCATCGGCTCAACGGGGTCTCCGCTGCCGGCCGAGGGCTTCAACTACGTCCACCAGGCGGTGGCCCCGTCGGTCCGCCTCGAATCGGTGTCGGGCGGCACCGACGTCTGTACGGCCTTCGTTGGCGGTTCTCCCCTCGTCCCGGTTTGGGAGGGCGAGATCAGCTGCCGGGCGCTCGGAGCGGCGGTAGAGGCCTTCGCGGAGGATGGTCGCGCGCTGATCGGAGAGCAGGGTGAGCTGGTGCTTACGGCACCCATGCCGTCGATGCCCGTTCGCTTCTGGAACGACGATGACGGCTCCCGGTATCGGGCCGCGTACTTCGGGGAGTTTCCCGGGATCTGGCGCCACGGTGACTGGATCACGATCACGGAGCGCGGGTCCTGCGTCATCACCGGCCGCTCGGACGCCACGCTGAACCGGGGCGGCGTGCGGATCGGCACCGCGGAGTTCTACGCGGTGGTGGAGAGCCTGCCCGAGATTGCCGATTCTGTGGTCATCCACCTCGAGGTGGGTGACGAGCTGCTCCTCTTCGTGGCGCTGCGCGAGGGGCAGCAGCTGGATGACGCGCTGCAGCAACGGATCCGCGTCGGGCTGCGCAGCCAGCTCTCGCCACGCCACGTGCCGGACCGGATCGTGTCCGTCCCAGCCGTTCCGCGCACCCTGTCCGGCAAGAAGCTGGAGGTCCCCCTGAAGCGAATCCTGACCGGCACCCCGGTGGACGAGGCCGCCTCACGCGGCTCGCTCGCCAATCCCCAGGCGTTGGATGCGTTCCTTGAGTACGCGGGAAGGGGCCGCATCGAGCCCTGATTCGCTCCAGCGGCCCGCCGCAGGTCACTCCGACGGGACCCGCTACATCGCGCGGATGCCGAGCAGGTTGCGAGCGATCACCAGGCGTTGGATCTCGCTCGTTCCCTCCCCGATCTCGGTCAGTTTCGCATCGCGCAGATAGCGCTCGACCTTGTACTCGGTCACGTAGCCGTACCCGCCATGGACCTGGAGCGCATCGTTGGTCACGTCGCGCGCCACCTCGCTGGCGAAGAGCTTGCCCATCGCCGCCTCGGTCGAGTACGGCTGGCCGGTGTCCTTCAGCCACGCCGCGCGATACACCATCAGCCGAGCAGCCTCGATCCGGGTCGCCATGTCGGCGATCATGAATGCCACCCCCTGGAAGGCGGCGATCGGGCGTCCGAATTGCTGACGCTCCTTGGCGTAGGCCGATGCCGCCTCGTACGCGGCCTGGGCCAGGCCCAGCGCCATGGCCCCGATCCCGATCCGGCCCCCGTCGAGGGTCTTGAGGAAGAGCCGATCGCCGTCGCCCTCGGCCCCCAGCATCTGGTCGGCCGGGATCCGGCAGCCGTCCAGCAGCAGCTCACCGGTGCGGCTGGCATGCAGGCCCATCTTCTCCTCCATTCGTCCGACGGAGAAGCCGGGGGTATCCGCCTCGACGATGAAGGCCGAGATCCTCCCCGATGCCGAGGACGACTCGGTGACGGCGGTGACGATGTAGGTGCCGGCCACACCCGCGTTGGTGATGAAGCGCTTGCTGCCGTCCAGAATCCAGTGATCGCCGTCACGCTGGGCGCGGGTTCGCGTCCCCCGCGAATCGGAGCCGGCATCCGGCTCGGTCAGGCCGTAGGCCCCGAGTTTCTGCCCGCTGGCCATAGGCCGCAGGAAGCGCTGCTGCTGCTCCGGGGTGCCGGCGAGGTAGAGCGGCCCACAGCCCAAGCTGGTATGGGCGCTGACGATGATCGCCATGCTGCCCCAAACTCGGGCCAATTCCTCGACCGTGATCGCGTAGGCCAGCGAGTCGAGCCCGGTGCCACCCACCGATTCCGGATACGGCACGCCCAGCAGGCCCAGCCCTGCTGCCTTCCGGATCGCCTCGGCGGGAAACTCCGCGCGACGCTCCATCTCGTCGGCTATCGGGGCGAGGTCGCGCTCGGCGAAATCGCGGACCGTGCGCCGGATCTGCTCGTGCTCCCCGGAGAGGGCAAAGTCCACGCGGGCGCCTCGATCGGTGCTGGTTCAGGACGGCAGGTTGCGGCCTCATGGCCGTGGCACCCGCGTCGGGGCGAGTCTACCAAGTCCCTCATCCGCACCGATCGCCCGCCTATACTCGCCGAATCGTGTCAGCCACCCTGGACGTCAGGCTCGATCACGTCACCAAGCGCTTCGGCGAGGTGGTGGCGGTTGATGACGTCTCACTCGACATCGTGCGCGGAGAGTTCTTTTCCCTGCTCGGCCCATCGGGCTGCGGCAAGACCACCACCCTGCGGATGATCGGCGGCTTCGAGGAGACCTCCTCGGGGACGATCTACCTGGGCGACGCAGACGTTACGGATCTGCCCCCCTTCAAGCGCGACGTCAACACGGTCTTCCAAAACTATGCCCTTTTTCCGCACCTGACCGTGTACGAGAACGTGGCCTTCGGCCTGCGCCGTAAGAAGGTGCCTGACGCGGAACTCGGCTCCCGGGTGACCGCCATGCTCGACCTGGTGGAGCTGCCCGGCTACGAGAAACGCAAGCCCGCCCAGCTCTCCGGCGGGCAGCAGCAGCGGGTCGCGCTCGCCCGCGCGCTGATCAACCACCCCCGCGTCCTGCTCCTCGACGAGCCGCTCGGCGCGCTCGATCTCAAGCTCCGCAAGCAGATGCAGATCGAGCTCAAGCGGATCCAGACCGAGGTCCAGATCACGTTCATCTACGTGACCCACGACCAGGAAGAGGCGATGACCATGTCCGACCGGATCGCGGTCATGCGCGCCGGGCGTATCGAGCAGTTGGGCGCTCCAGAGGAACTCTACGAGCGCCCCAAGACCGATTTCGTGTCGGGCTTCCTGGGAGTCAGCAACCTGCTCGCCGGGACGGTGGTCGGCCGCGACAACGGGATGCTCAGCGTGCGGGTCGGCGACGGGAGCGTGGTCCGAGCGCCGTCCGATCTCGAGGCGGGCGCCGGGCTGGTGCGGGTGGGGGTCCGCCCCGAGAAGCTGCGGATCACCACTGGCTCGGCGGCCGCTCCCGACCCGACCCTCAACACCATCGAGGGGACCGTTTTGGACGCCAGCTACATCGGGGTCAGCACCCAATACCTGGTCCGCACCGCGGCCGGCTATACCCTCACGGTCTATTCGCAGAACCTTGACACGGCCGGTGCGGCTGAAGCGCACGCCGACGGCCAGCAGGTACGGCTCTCGTGGATGCCGCAGCACACGTTCGTCATTCCCGGCGCAGCATCAGAAACCCAGAGCCCATAATCGGCTCAAACGCAGCGGAGGAAACCGATGTCGGATCATGACCAGCCCTCCCGGATCGAGACCGCCATCGAGCGGGTGATGCGCCAGGACCGCCTGACGCGGCGAGCCTTCCTTGGCCGAGCCGGCCGTGGAGGCGTGGCGCTCGGGGCGCTGTTGACGCTCCCCGGCTTCCTGGCGGCGTGTGAGGCCGACACCAGCAAGAAGTTGAACTGGCTGAACTGGCCGGCCTACATCGACATCTCGGACGATGGGAGCAGTTACCCCAGCCTCGCCGCCTTCACCGCGCAGACCGGGATCGAGGTCGAGTACAGCGAAGGGCTGCTCGACAACGCTGACTTCCTGGCCCAGTACGCGCCCGACCTGCGCGCCGGCAACAAGACCGGCTGGGACATCATGTCGCCCGGCGGCTGGGTGGTCGAGCGGATGGCCCGCAACGGCTGGCTCGAGGAGATCGACCACTCGAAGCTGCCGAACTGGAGCGCCAATTGCGCCGACTACGCCAAGGGCCTCTGGTTCGACCCGGAGAACAAGTACAGCGTCTACTGGCAGGGTGGCATCACCGGCATCGCCTACGACCCGGAGCTGACCGGCCGCGAGATCACCACCTTCGACGACCTACTCGATACCGATTTCTCGGGACGTGTTGGCGGCTTCAGCGACATGCGCGACATGTTCGGGTTGACCCTCCTATCGCTCGGTGTCGAGCCGGAGAACGCCACCGTCGCCGACGTGCAGCGCGCCCAGCAGAAGTTGCTGTCGGCGCCGGCCGGCCACTTCCGCGGCTGGTACGACAACACCTACTACGACGCGCTGGCGGCCGGCGACCTGGCCATCTGCGTGGCCTGGTCTGGCGACGTCAGCCAGATGAACTTCTACGACAACGACAAGGTGAAGTTCGTGGTGCCCGATTCGGGCGGCATGCGCTGGAACGACAATCTCGTCATCCCGAAGCGCGCCGCCAACATCGACGGAGCCCACAAGCTGCTCAACTACTACTACGACACCACGGCCGCGGCGACCCTGTCGGAATGGGTTGGCTACTTCACCCCGGTCAAGGATCTCGACGCCAGGGTGCTCGAGGACGCTGAGGCGATCAGGGCGGAGGACGCCGAGTGGGCCGACACCCTCGAGGCGATGGCGCCCACCCTCGTCCCGACCCCGGACCAGGTCGCCGGCACCTACACCGACAAGCAGCTCTCCGAGGAGGAGGAGGGCGAGTGGAACGACCTCTTCGAGGTGGTGCTCACCAACCTGGCCCCCGCCTAGTCAACCGCTGACGCGGTCGGGGCGATCGCCGGTCGTTCGGTGCGCCGAGGGCTGGCGCCGATCCTGCTCATGCTCCCCGGCGGGGGCTGGCTGGTCGTCTTCTTCGTCGTGCCGATGGCGCTCATGCTGGTGGTGTCACTGCAGACCGGGACCTTCGACACCGGCTACCAACTGACCTGGAACTTCGGGATCTACCCCGAGGTGATCGGCCAGTACTGGCAGCTCTACCTGCGATCGGCGGCCTTCGCATTGACCACCACCGCGCTGACGCTGGTCATCGGCTACCCGGTGGCATACACCATCGCCTTCCGCGCCGGTCGGTACAAGAACGCGCTCCTGCTGCTGGTGGTGCTTCCCTTCTTCGTCAGCTTCGTGATCCGGACCCTGAATTGGCGGATGATCCTGTCCGACAACGGGCTGATCTTTGGGACGCTCAAGGACTTCGGCCTGCTCGAACTGAACTTCCACTTCCTCGCGACGCCGGCCGCGGTGATCTTCGGCCTGACCTACAACTTCCTGCCGTTCATGATCCTGCCGCTGTATGTCGCCCTCGAGAAGATCGACCGGCGGCTGATCGAGGCGGCCACCGACCTATACGCCAGTCGGTCGCAGGCCTTCTGGCGCGTGACCTTCGTCCTCTCCCTGCCTGGGGTGGTGGCCGGGTCATTGCTCACGTTCATTCCGGCTGTAGGTGACTTCATCACGGCCGAGGTGATCGGAGCCGGTAACCCGCAGGTCTTCATGGTCGGCAACATCATCCAGCGCAAGTTCCTGGACAGCCTGGACTATCCCGCCGCGGCGGCGCTCGCATTCGTGCTGGTGGCGGCGGTGATGGGACTGGTGGCGATCTATACCAGGCTGGTCGGCAACGACCGGCTGACCGGTTGACGCTGCGATGACGACCAACGCCCGTCCGCACCGCTCAAGATCCATGCGATCCCGACTGGCAAGCCTGACCCTGCCGGCCTTCACCGGGCTGCTGCTCCTCTTCCTCTTCGCGCCCATCGCGGTGATGATCGCCTTCAGTTTCAACGACCCGGCCGGTCGGCAGAACATCACCTGGCAGGGATTCACCTTCCGCAACTACTTCGACCTGTGGGGCCGCTCGGTCATCACCAACGCGATGAGCGTCAGCCTGGCAGTGGCAGCAGTCTCGACCCTCGTCGCCACCGCCTTCGGGACGATGATCGGGCTGGCGCTGACCCGCTACGAGTTCCGCGGCCGGTGGCTGATGAACCTGCTCCTCTTCATCCCGATGACCGCACCGGAGATCATCCTGGGCGCGTCGCTGCTGACGCTCTGGGTCAGCCTTGGCGTCGAGCGCGGATTCCTGACGATCCTCGCTGCGCACATCATGTTCAACATCAGCTTCGTGGTGGTCACCGTGCGGGCACGCCTTGCCGGCATGAACCGATCGCTGGAGGAGGCCGGGATGGACCTGTACGCCGACAGCCGGACCACGTTCTGGAAGGTGACCTTCCCGCTCATCTTCCCCGGCATCCTCTCCGCCGCCCTGCTCGCCTTCGCCCTCTCGATCGACGACTATGTGATCACCCTCTTCTCGGCCGGCCGCACGGTGACCTTCCCGCTGTGGGTGTATGGCGTCAGCCGGCTCGGCATCCCGCCCGAGGTCAACGTGCTCGGCACCCTGATCTTCCTGGTCGCGCTCGTCTTCATCGTGGTCCAGGTCTGGAGCCAGCGCACCGCCGGCCGCTCGACAGAACCGGCCGCGCCGGTCACCATTGCAATGCGATGAGCCTCACCCGCGAACCGATGATCGACCTCCGCGCCGAGGACAGCGCCGTGTGGATCGCCCGCCGTTCCGGCGTGGCCCCGGTCTGGGCCCGTTACACCGACCTGGTGGTCGAGCGCGGCGTCGGCTCCTGGATCGAGACGATCGATGGCGAGCGATACCTCGACTACACCTGCGGGATCGGGGTCACCAACACCGGGCATGCCCATCCCCGGGTGGCGGCCGCCATCGCCGAGCAGGCGAGCAAGATCATCCACGCCCAGCAGAACATCCTGTACCACAAGCCCGGCCTTGAGCTCCACGCTCGCCTGCCGCGCACCTTCCCTGGGCTCGCCGACGGCGAGGAGGCGGGGCTCTTCCTGTCGAACTCAGGCGCGGAGGCGGTTGAGGCCGCCGTCAAGCTGGCCAAGGTCGCGACCCGCCGCCCAGCGGTGGTCGCCTTCCGGGGCGGATTCCACGGCCGGACCCACGGCACCATGGCGCTCACCAGCTCGGCGCTGAAGAACCGCGCCCACTTTGAGCCGCTCATGGGTGGCGTGCACTTCGCCCCGTACCCGTACCCCCTGCGCAACCCCACCGGGCGAACCGAGGCGGCCTCCCTGGCCTGGACCATGGACCAGATCGACGAGCTGTTCGCGACCCTGGTCGCGCCCGATGACGTGGCCGCCTTCCTGGTCGAGCCGGTCCTGGGCGAGGGCGGCTACGTGATCCCGCCGGACGGCTTCCTGCCCGCCCTGCGCGTCGTGGCCGACCGGCACGGGATCCTGCTCATCGTGGACGAGGTGCAGTCTGGCTTCGGCCGCACCGGCCGGATGTGGGCAACCGAGTGGAGCGGCGCACGGCCGGACATCGTGGTCATGGCCAAGGGGATCGCGTCAGGCATGCCCCTCTCCGGAATCATGGCCCGCACCGGTCTGCTGGCACGCTTCGCGCCGGGCTCGCACGGCGGCACCTACGGCGGGAACGCGGTCTCGTGCGCGGCGGCGCTGGCCACCATCGAGGTGGTCGAGTCGGAGGGACTGATCAGCAACGCGCAGCGCATGGGTGACCGGCTGCTGGCCGGACTTCGCGCAGCGTGCGCCGGGCGAGCATCGGTCGCCGAAGTACGCGGCCGCGGACTGATGATCGGCATCGAGTTCGCTGACCCCGAGTCGCTCACCCCGCGCCCCGACCTGGCCCGCGGCCTGCTCAACGCGGCGCTCTCGCGCCGCCTGATCCTGCTCACCTGCGGGACCTGGGGCCAGGTGGTCCGAGTCATTCCCCCGCTGGTCACCACCGAGGACGAGGTGGACCTGGCGGTCCGCCTGATCGGCGAGTCGCTCGACGAGGTCGGCGCCTAGGCGCTCACCCCTCGGCGTCGGGCGCCAGGCTCCGGTAGCGCGAGCCGTACCAGATCAGCGGCTGAGCAGCCTCGTCGTACCCTGCCGAAACGATTTCGCCCACGAAGATGGTGTGGTCGCCGCCGGGATGTCGGGCGGTGATCCGGCAGTCGAAATAGGCGATCGCCCCGTCCAGGATCGGTGAACCGGTCTCAGCCTCGTGCCAGGGCGCGTCGCAGAAGCGTCGCAGCTTGGCGGCGGTGGTCGGTTGGGCGAAGCACCGCGCAATGTCCTGCTGCTGGTCGGACAGGATGCTGACGGCAAACGAGTGGCTGCCCACGATCGCGTCGTGCGTCTCCGAACGCTGCCCGACCACCACCAGCATCAAGGGCGGCTCGATCGAGACGCTGGCGATCGCATTGGCGGTCATTCCCGCCAGCAGCGGCCCGTGCCGCGCGGCGACCACGCTCACGCCGGTCGCGAAGCGGCCCATCATCGCCCGCAGCCAGTTGCGCTGCTCATCGGTCATGGGCGATACCCCAGCCCCGGCAGGGGCACGGTCGATGCTGGAGCCGGTCACCTCAGCGGTACCTCTCCAGCTTCTCGATGATCAGGTTGGCACCGGCCCAATCCGCGGCGTCGGCCGGGATGCCACGCCGCGCGTGAACCAGCGGCACGCTGTTCCACGACGGGCCGTCCTCGCGCGGGATATGGATCGACAGGTCCCCCCGGTCAAGCGCCGCGACCAGCGTGGCCCCGCGCTCCCCGCCCCGCGCCAGCGCTCGCTGCAGGGCATCGGCGAACTGGGCGACGGATCCGAATTCGGCGCCGATCCGCATCGCCAGCAGCCCGACGACTGGCGGCAGAGAGCGGCTCATCGGGGCAAGCCTTACCAGCCCAGCAGCCAACTGAAGACGGTCGCCCCGCCGATGACGGCCAGCGCCGCCAACCCGAGGATGAGGAGCGTGCCGAGGACACTCGTCCAACCCGGCAATTCCCCGCGCGGCTGGGCGACGAGTGAGCCTGATGCCAACCAGACCGCCAGCGCGTCCCCGTCGACACGGACCTCGACCCCGTCGTCGAGGGGGGTGACCACGATCTGCTCCCCGCCGTCCAGGTCGAGCGTGGTGCTCAGCAGGGCGCGTGGCGCGCGAGCGTCGCGGACCAGGGCGGCGTGCTCACCGGTGGGGCTGCGCAACGAGAGAACCTCGAGGCTGCCCGTGGCGCCCAGCGGCAGTGAGTCCGGTCCGGGCTGCATGGGATCGAGGATAGCAGCCGACCCTACCCGTCGAGCAGCTCGAGCATGGGTGTCAGCGCGGCCACGGTCTGTCGGGTGATCGGGTCGAGCACCAGCTGCACGTGGCCCACCCCCTCGGCCGCGAAGGCGCGCAGGGCCGCGGCCAGCACCTTGGGCTCTCCGTCGATGGGCGCCACGTTCGGGTGGGTGCGGTCCACCCGCTGGCGGGCGAGCGCGCCGGGGAAGGCGACCAGCAGCGCGACGGTGCGCTCCACCTCGGCCGGGTTGCGCCCCACCGCCAGACATGCCGCGTCAACCTGGTCGCGCAATGGACGATAGCCCTCCGGGCTGTTGCCGAACCAGGAATACCACGCATTCCAGGCCTGGACGTGGGGCAGCGTGATCGCGAGCATCCGCGGACCGATCGAGCCGACCATCAGCGGCGGCCCCTCGCCACGCGGGCCGCGCGGCAGGAGCACGCAGTCGTCGAGGTCGTAGAAGGTGCCGTGGAAGTCGCAGCGGCCGTCGGCGAGCAGGCTGCGGATGATGCTGAAGGCCTCCTCGAATCGGCTCACTCGCCGGTCGAACGAGAAGCCGTAGGCGCGGTACTCGCGCTCGTTCCAGCCGGCGCCCAATCCCAGGATCAGGCGACCCCCGCTGATCTCCTCGATGGTGGCGGCCTTCTTGGCCAACATCGCCGGGTTGTGGAAGCTGGTGGAGGCCACCAGCGGCCCCAGCTTGACCCGCTCGGTGACCGCGGCCAGCGCTGCAAGTGTCGACCAAGCCTCCCACGGCCCGCGGGCTGGCAACCCGTCGCCACGATACAGGAGGTGGTCGCCAACCCAGATCGAGTCCAGCCCGATCGCCTCGGCGCGGCGCGCCATCTCGACCAGCTCCGACCACCGGGCGACGTACTCGACCTCGGGGAGTTGGACGCCAACCTTCAGCGGGCGTGGCACGCCGTCGTCTACCCCGACGACGCGGTGGCCAAGGCCAGATCGCAGAGCGCGTCCACGAACAGCGGCATGACGTTCAGCGACTCGATACGGGCGAAGGCCATGCCGGCCTCGTCGGCCTGCCCTCGGGCGCCGATGTCGATGTCGTACAGCACCTCCAGGTGATCGGCCAGGAACTGGATCGGAGCGACCAGGACAGACCGATGGCCGGCATCTCGCAGCTCGGGGAGCAGGTCGGCGAAATCGGGCTTCATCCACTCCCCTGGCTCGTGCCCCGCCGACTGCCAGCAGAAATGCCAGCGCTCGGCTGACAGCCCCGCCCGGAAGGCCACCATCTCGGCCGTCTCGCGAAGCTGGTCGAGGTATCCGGGCTCCATCTCCGCAACCCGGCGTGGCAGTGAGTGGGCGGTCAGCAGCACCGGTGCGCGATCCCGCTCCGCCGGCGGCAGCCTGTTCAGCCCCTCGCCGATGCGCGCGGCAACTGCGTCCAGGAACGACTCCTGTCGATACCAGGCCGGCGCGAGATGCACGTCCGGCGCGTCCGACCCGAGCTGCAGGGCCGCGTCCCCCAGCGCACGCTCGTACCCGCTCATCAGCAGGCCGGAGAATTGTGGGCTCATGATGATGCCGACCACTACGCCGCAACCCGCCGCCGCGAGCGAAGCCAGCCCCGCCGCGATGGTCGGTTCGGAGAAGCGCATCCCGGCAACGGCGCGCGCATCCAGACCATCGGCACGCAGGCGCTCCTCGACCGCGATCGCCTGCGCCTGGGTGATCGGGATCAGCGGCGAGCCGCCGATCGCCTCGTAGCGGCGCCGAAACTCGGCGACGACCTCGTCCGATACGGGGCGTCCGCCGCGCACCGCGGAGAGGTAGCGGGGCATGTCGTTGCGGTCGTCCGGCGAGCCGTAGGTCATCAGCAGAACGCCCAGCCGACGCGGGTCCGCGCTCATCTCGCGCTCTCCGCGTGCACCAGTTCGACCAGTCGGGTGAGCAGGCCAGGATCGGTCTCGGGCAGGACGCCGTGACCCAGGTTGAAGATGTGGCCCGGCCGGTTCGCGGCGCGTCGCAGCACGTCCAGGGCCCCGTCTCGCGTGGCATCCCAGCCGGCCAGCAGCCGAGTTGGGTCCAGGTTGCCCTGCATGCCTCGCCCGAAGCCGATCTGCTTCCAGGCAACATCGAGCGACTGGCGCGCATCCACGCCGATCACGTCGCCGCCCGCGTCGGCCATCAACTCCAGCAGTGCCGCTGTCCCGGTGCCGAAGTGGATGGTGGGAGCGCCGCGCACGGCCGCGAAGATGCGGGCGACGTGCGGCTGGACGTAGGCAACGTAGTCGGCCGGCGAGAGGGCGCCCACCCAGGAGTCGAAGAGCTGCACCACCTGCGCCCCGGCGGCCACCTGTGCGTTGAGGTAGCGGATCACGACCTCGGCCAGCTTCTCCATCAGCGCCTGCCAGGCGGCGGGCTCGCCGTACATGAACGCCTTGGCAATCGCGTAGTCGCGCGACGGCCGCCCCTCGATCAGGTAGCAGGCCAGCGTGAAGGGTGACCCGGAGAAGCCGATGACGGCCTGCTTCCCGGAGAGCTCGCGGCGCACCAGGCGGATCGCCTCCATCACGAAGCCGACCTCCTCGTTCGGCTCGATGAGCCGCAGGGCGTCGACGTCGGCGCGGGAGCGGATCGGGTGGTGGATGATCGGTCCGACATCGGGCTGGATCTCGAGGGAGACGCCCATCGGCTCGAGCGGGAGCATGATGTCCGCGAAGAGAACAGCCCCGTCCACGCCGAAGGTATGGACCGGCATGAGGGTGACCTCGGCGCACAGCTCCGGTGTCTTGGCCAGGGTCAGGATCGGGTAGCGCTCGCGCAGGGCGCGATAGTCGGCCAGGGCGCGGCCCGCCTGGCGCATGAACCAGACCGGGGTGGCATCAGGCTGCTCGTGGCGCAGGGCAGCCAGGAAACGACCCTCACCGGTCATGGGCAGAACGTGGGTATCGAGCATCGGGCCTTACAGAGCTGCGAATGCATGCCGCGCGGCGCCCAGGGTGGCATCGAGCTCTGGTCGGCCGTGCGCGGCGCTCAGGAACCATGCCTCGTGCTGCGAGGGCGGAAGCATCACGCCCGCCTCGAGCATGGCGTGGAAGAAGCGCGCGAAGCGCACATCGTCATCGAAGAAGACGGTCAGTAGCGAGCCGGCGCGCGTGACGCGCACCCCAACTCCGGCGCCGGCCGCAGCGTGTGCCAGACCCTCCTCCAGCACGGCGCCGGCCTCGTCCAGTCGGGTGTAGAGCGATCGGGTGAGCACCCGCAGCGTCGCCAGCCCGGCGGCCATGGCCAGTGGATTGCCTGACAGGGTGCCCGCCTGGTATACGGGCCCGAGTGGGGCCACCAGGCCCATGATCGCGGCCGATCCGCCATAGGCGCCCACCGGCAGCCCGCCTCCGATGATCTTGCCAAGGATGGTGAGGTCCGGTCGGACCCGATACCGCTCCTGGGCACCGCCACGAGCCACACGGAAGCCGGTGATCACCTCGTCGAAGATGAGCGTGGTCCCGTGCTGCTCGGTGAGCCGGCGCAGACCGGCGAGATAGCCGTCGACGGGAAGGACGACGCCCATGTTGGCGGCGATCGGCTCGACGATGAGCGCTGCCACGTCCCCGTTGCCAAGCACCTTCGCGGCCGCGTCGAGGTCGTTGTAATCGACCACCAGCGTGTCGGCCGCGGCGGACGCGGTCACCCCGGCGCTGGCGGGCAGCCCGGTGGCGCCGGATCCGGCGCGCACCAGGAGGGCGTCAGCATGCCCGTGGTAGCCGCCAGCCATCTTCATGATCCGATCTCGACCAGTGAAGGCTCGCGCCAGCCGCACCGCGGACATTGCCGCCTCCGTGCCGCTGTTCACGAAGCGCAGCTGTTCTATCGACGGCATGGCCGCCACGATCTCCTCGGCCAGGGCAACCTCGCCGGCGTTCGGCGCCCCAAACGACGTGCCCCTGCCCGCCGCTTCGATCACCGCCTCGGTCACCGCCGGGTGCGCATGTCCGAGGATCATCGGCCCCCAGGAGCCGATGTAGTCGATCAGCTGGTTGCCATCCACGTCCCACAGGTACGCGCCGGATGCGCGCTCGATCACCCGTGGAGTGCCGCCCACCGCGCGGAAGGCGCGCACCGGCGAGTCGACGCCCCCGGGGATCACCCGCTCCGCGCGGGCCATCAGTTCGGCGGATCGCGAGGTCGACGCCGCTGCCCTCACCCGCCTGTCCCGGAGAGCTGCCGAAGGATCTCGCCGAGCGGCCGGTGGACGCCGGTGATGATCGGCGTATCGCGCACCGTGGAGCGGCGGCTTTCGGTCTCGCGCAGTTCGCGGACCAGGTCCTGAAAGGCGACAAGCTCATCGGTCTCGTAGGCCACGATGAATTCCTGATCGTCAAGGCCGAACGAGTAGGCCAACAGCTGGCGCACCTGCGGGAACCGATGTCCGACCCGGATGTGGCCCTTCATCACCTCCTGCCGCTCCTCGGCGGAGGTCAGGTACCACTCCACGCTCTTCACGAACGGGTAGACCACCAGGTACCGCGACCGATCACCGGAGAAGAGGCTCTGTTCCTGGCTGCTGGGCCGCTTCACATACTGGCTCGGCCGAGTCAGCCCGATCATCGAGATGGCCGGGCTCAGCCAGCGACCGATCCCGCTGGCCAGCAGGTCTGCAGCCGTCTCCTCGATCTCCTCGATCCGTGCGGCCATCCGCCACAGCAGCAGGTCACCCTCCGCCCGGAGGCCGATGGTCGAGTAGGCGTGTTGCACCAGGCGAGCCGTGGAGCGGTCAGCGGCGGCCGTGAACGTCGCGATGTCCGCCTCCCGCTCGGCAGCCGGCAGGCGTCGCCACGCCGGATCCAGGCGCAGCAGCCAGGCATGCACGAAGCGCTCGTCGCTCATCTCTCCGC
>JBKJYH010000120.1:0-2891 GCA_046715765.1 Candidatus Limnocylindria bacterium | reverse complement strand
GACCCAGGAAGGGGGAGTTCTGGCGTAACTCGCGAGCGAATGGATCGGTGGAGCCCATCGTTCGCATGACGACCTCAGGTCCCCGGTCGATGATCAACAGCCAGTGGCGCAGCCACCGCTCGCCGTCGGGGCGCCTGGCCAAGAGTCGTTCCGCGGTCACACGCGCGCGGGCCAATGAGCCGATCGGGTCTCGCGCGACATGAGCCGCGGCAGCGCGGTGGAGCCACAGTGAACGCACCTGGTCGTCGGTGAGGGGGCCGCCCCGGTTTGCCGCTCCCCGCTCTTTGAGTGCCAGGGCATCCGTTCGTCGGATACGGCGGTGCGTCCCGGTCAGGGTGTAGGGCAGTTCGCCGCGCTCGCAGAGGTTGACGACGTGCTGCACCGTCGTGCCCAGCAGACGTGCGACCTGGCCTGTGCTCATGAGCTCTGGATCTTGGGTGGATGTCATCGCGTCTGTGCTCACTAAACCCAACAAATCAAACGGTTAGCGTTACTGTGCCGGGCCTTGGCCGCGGTGTCAAGCAGGGCGCAGCGAAGCACGCTAGCTCTCGAGAGCGATGAGTGCGGCCCGTCGAGCCCGTTCATCGTCGTCCTCCAGCAGATCAAGCACCGCAACGAGGAGAGGCACCACGCGCTGCCGCCTCTCGAACGGCCACAGGCCATTTATGCTTGTACCGCCCGCGCAGCCGTGCCAGCGCGACCGGTTACATTGGTCGAGTAACCCGGCGGTACGCCGTCGGTAATGGCTCCGGGCAAGGTGACCATTGCCGGAAGGCCGAGCCATCAGCTGGCTGAGGGAACCTGGAAGAGTATTCTCAGACAGGCGCGCATTGATCCAGGGGACGAGTGATGGACTACACGGTGATCTACGAAGAAACCCCGACCGGGTTCTCCGCCTACCTGCCCGATCTTCCCGGTTGTGTCGCGGCGGGCGCGACGCGCCGCGAGGTTGAACGGCTCATCCGATCGGCGGTCGAGATGCACCTCGAGGGGATGCGCGACGACGGCGAACCGCTGCCCAGCCCTTCCACGTGGGCCGACACGGTGACCGTCGCTCGCGGCTGATTCGCCGTTCCTGGGTCCGCAGCATCGCCGGGGGAGATCCTCACCTCCCGCAGCGCGCTGAGCGCCAGATATGACTCCCTTGCATGCCGATGCGGACAACTGCGCCAAAGGGGGGCGTGGCATTCGCCAGGCATGGGGTATGGCGCCGAAACCGGCCGAACCGCCAACCCGCATTCGCTCCACGAATATCTGGCGCACAAGCGGGACTTCACCCGGGTCCGTGCCCGCCCGCGTCCGTCACCACGCTCGCGCCCGCCCCGCGCCCGCCCCCGCGTCCGTGCCTGCCCGCTCGACCGCCAGATTCTCGCCAGGTGACCGCCCGGGCCGGGTTTGGCCGTCGAACGCTGCGCCGCTTGCACCCCAGGAGAATCTAGCGGTGGAACGAGTGGCGGTGCAACGAGTAGCGGTGCTACCGCCTGAGCTGCGCGACGTCCGCCGCGGTCACGATCCCGACCATCTCGCCGCGCGGCTCTCCGGTGGGTGTCACCAGCACCGCAGCCAGGGATCGGCCCTGCGTGGCGGACTCGTCGAAGGTCCGCAGCACGTTTTCGACCAGCGCGTCGGCAGGAACCACCCTGAAGTTGTCCGGGTCCTCGGCGTAGGCGAGCACCTCGCGGACCGGGGTGGCCTCGTCGTAGCTTGCGCCCCGGCCGGATCGGGCCGCGGTCCATCGGGCAATGGTGTCGGTCGTCAGCAGGCCGACCCAGGCATCCCGGTCGCGCACCGGCAGCTGGGAGAAGTTGCCCCGGTACAGGCGCACGGCAACCGGTCCGACCGGTTCGTCCGCGTCGCACCATTCGACGGTCTGCGGGCCGATGGCATCCAGCAAGCTCGCCGCGCGGGCTCGTCGCGAGAGAGAGCGGGACACGTCGCTCGGCAGCATCCAGCGCGAGCGTCCGGCCGCCCTCGGTGCCGAAGTTGGCCGCGCGGTTGACTCGCCCCGCATCGCGGGCATCGACGGGGCCGCGGGCGCCAGGCGCCAGGAGTCGGGGGCGCGGGCGGTCATCCGGACCTGCTGATCGGTCACGGGGGTGACGTATTCGCGCAGCGTCTGGTGGGCGACGGCGCGGATCCGCTCGTCGAGCTGGGCGGTCTGGTCGGACCCTTCCAGGGCTGCCAGCAGCTCGGCGGGGGAGACCAGCAAGAGCCGTGCCAGGCGGGTGAGCGAGCCGGTATCGGGCGAGGTCGCGCCGTTGAACCAGGAATACAGCGTGGCGCGGCTGACGCCCAGGTCCTGGCTCAGGCCCCGGATGCCCCGTGGATCGGTCCATCGGTCCCGGACCAGCTCCTCCAGGCGCCGGCCATGGCGCCGGCGCTCATCGGTCTGGGGTGAGGTCTCGTCCGTCATGTGTCCATTTCGCTTGACAGTGTGCTATAGTGTGTGTAGATACGTATACACGCACGCCGCGCGGGACGCAAGCCCGCGAGGGGCACGAACGACTCGAAGGGGAGTATGGCACCCCGCCAGCGCAGCACATCGGAGGTATCACCCATGACCACACGAACCAAGCGCACCGCGTTCTCCGCCCACCCCGACCGCCGCCTGGTCCACGCTGATCGCTCCGAGCGGCGCCACATCCTGGTCCGCCTCACGGCGCCGGCCGCTCGACGCAAGGCCGCCACCTCCCCCCGCCCCGGCGTGAACGTCTGCTTCGTGCTGGACCGATCCGGCTCGATGGCCGGCGACAAGATGACCCTTGCCCGGTACGCGGTCGAGCGCGCCCTCACCGGCCTGACCCCGCAGGACCGTTTCGCGGTGGTCACCTTCGACGATCACGTCGAAACGATCGCGGCCAGCCACCACGCCACCGAGTCGGCCAAGCACG
>JBKJYH010000119.1:0-42742 GCA_046715765.1 Candidatus Limnocylindria bacterium | reverse complement strand
GCGTGGCGGCGATCGGCTTCGCAGTGATGGATGCATCGGAAGCAGGTGCCCGGACCGGGCGCCGGCGCCGGTGGCGCCAGGCGCCGGGAATCACCCACGGCGCGGCGGTGGCGGTGAAATTGTCGGGCGCGTATGCAGGGATCGGCGCAGTCGCGCTGATCCTGCTGGCCGAGATCGCCGCACGGCAGGGCGCGGGCGAGGGGCGCTGGGTTGCCGTCCGGCGATCGATCCGGGATGAGTGGCGATCGCTGCTCCTGACGCTGGGGCTGGTGCCGATGGGGGTGTACCTCGCTTCCTACATCGGCTTCGCACATGGGTCCCTGGTGGCGATCCCGTGGCAGGAAGGGAGCTGGTGGCGAGAGGTGGCGGGTCACCAGCTGGCGATGCTGCGCTTCCACCTGGGGCTTGAGGGGAGCCATCCGTACGAGTCCCCGCCCTGGTCCTGGCTGCTGCTGAAGCGACCGGTGGCCTTCTGGTTCGACGCGACGGCCTCCGGGTATCGGGAGGTGCTGGCGATCGGCAACCCGCTGACGTGGTGGGGCGGAGCGGCCACAATCGGGGTCCTGGTGGTGGCCGCGCGACGCGAGCGCCGGCTACGGGCCGCGGCATGGGTCGTGGGCATCGCCGCGGCGGCGACCTTCCTGCCCTGGCTCTTCCTTTCCGGGTCGCGGTCGCAGGTATTCATCTGGTACGTGTTGCCGACAATTCCGTTCCTGTACATCGGGCTCGGCGCCGTCGCCGCGTGGGCGTGGAACTCCACGCTCGGCAGGGTTGCGATGGGAGTCGTGGGTGCCGCGGTGCTGGCATCGTTCGCGTTCTTCTGGCCGGTCCTGACCGCCCAGCCGCTCTCACCCGCCGAGTGGCGAGACCGGATCTGGTTGCGCGATTGCGCGCGGCAGGGAGCACCGACCATGACGTTGCCCGACGACGAGGGCAGCCGTGGGCCTCCGCCGGCGGGGTGGTGCTGGATCTGAACGGCGCGGGTTCCGGGTCCGGCGAATTGACGCCGGACGTACCATGCGACTTGGCCCGCTGGCGTGCGGGTGCGTTGACGCACTCTGCCGCGGGACATGCACGGAGGTGCCCATCCGGTGTCGCGCAGCCGCCTCTTCGCCTTCCTGCTCCCGATCACCCTTGCATTCGCTTTCTTCGCCGCACCCGCGGCGGTCCTGGCCGTTCAGTCAGGGGTCTGGGCAGACCTGTCCGGCGACCAGGAGGTCCCCGGGCCGGGGGCACCCGATGCGACCGGGTTCGCGCAGTTCGCCATCGATCCGGCCGCCGGCACGGTGTGCTGGTCAGTGTTCTGGGATGGCATCGGCGAGGCCACAGCGGCTCACATTCACGCTGGCGCCGCCGGCATCGCGGGCGGCCCGGTGGTGACCCTCAGCCCGCCCTTCGAGGAGGGCTGTGTTGACGGGCAGGCCGAAGCGACCCTCCAGGCGATCGTCGATGCGCCGGCGGACTACTACGTCAACGTGCACACCGCCGACTACCCCGCCGGTGCCATTCGCGGGCAGCTCTACCATGAGCCGGCGCACCTGTACTTCGAGCTTGACGGCGCTGCCGAGGTACCCGGACCCGGAGATACTGACGGTGACGGACGCGGGTCCGTGGACGTCTTCCCCGACGTTGGCACGATCTGCTACGGGATCGAGACCCAGCGCCTGGGGGTGGCCACCGCCGCCCACCTGCACGCCGGCGCAGCGGGCGTGTCGGGCACGGCGGTGATCACGCTGGACGCGCCGGTGGAGGGCGGGGCCGGGAACTGCCTCGAGGGTCTCGACCCTGGCCTGCTGGCCGCGATCGTGGGCGATCCGGCGGGGTACTACCTGAACGTCCACACCGACGAGTTCCCCGACGGTGCGGTGCGCGGCCAGCTCAGCACCGATGAGGCGCCCTACCCGACCACGCTCTTCGCCGGCATCGCAGGGGATCTAGAGGTGCCGGGCCCCGGCGATCCGAAGATCGGCGGGTCGGTCCAGCTCGACCTCGACGTCGAGGACGGCTTCGTGTGCGCCTGGTGGAATATCAGCGGGATCGACGCGGCAACTGCGGCGCATGTCCACGCCGGCGCGTCGGGGGCAGCCGGCGGAGTGGTGATCGGTCTGCCGACGCCCTTCGAGAGCACCGTTGGCGACCCATGCACCTTTGGGCTCGATCCGACCGCGCTGCAGGGGATTGTCGACGACCCGAACTCGTTCTACGTGAACCTGCATACCGAAGCATTCCCGGATGGGGCCGGCCGCGGCCAGCTCGGATACGAGCCGCCGCCACCACCGCCGTGCGCCGCACCACAGGTCTGCGACGGCCCGCTCGCACCCGGCGACTACGTCTTCAATGGCTTCAGCCGGCAGCTGAGCTTCACCCTCGACGAGGAGTGGATGGGAACCGTACCCGGCGATGCGTTGTGGCTCGAACACCCGTCCGGTGAGACGGGGATCTACGTCGTGAACTTCGGCGGGGTGGTGGGAGTGCCTCCGTGCGGGTACAACGACGCGGACGGGATCCTCTCGCAATTGATCGGGATCAGCAGCGGCTCGTTTGCCGAATACCTGGTGACGCATTCGGCGCTGGACGCATCGGCCATCGTCGAGACCTCGCTCGGCGGCCTTGGCGCACTCCAGGTCGACATCGTGGGCGTGGTACCGGCGGAGTGCCTCGCGCGCCCCTATTTGGTGGAGACCGCCGGGTCGTGGTTCCGGATCGCAGACGGGGAGTTCGTGCGGGTGATCGCGCAGGACGTGGCATCCACCATCGTCATCTTCGTCGACGACTTTGATGGAGTCGACGTGCAGGCCAGCCTCGATCGGGCGCAGCCGGTCATCGACTCGATGGCATGGGGCCCGCCGGCAGCTCCCGGTGAGGGTGGAGGAGACGACGAGCTTGGCAACGCAGCGGTGGAGCCGTCCCGGCCGACGACCCCCTTGCTCGCGCTCCTTGCCCTGGCGGGGGTTGGCGGGTTGGCGGCTATCGCCGTACGGAGAGTCCGGGAGTCCATGACCCTGGGGTAGGCCTGGGAGTGCCCGCCCGCTCCGGCCGTGGGGCACTCAGGCAAGGCCGAACATGAGGTACTCTTGGGTTCCCCAATCCAAGGACGATATGCGCCAAACCTGCATCCACGCCTTCCGGACCGATGAGTGCGCCTCCTGCCGGACCTGCGTGCACGGACTTGTGTCATCTCGCTGCAGTCGCTGCTTGAAGGCGGCGAGCACTCCGGCATTGCGCCGCGCAGCCATTGCCACCCATCCCGACCACCCGCTCGAAGAGCGGGTCGGGTTCGAAATCGTGTATGTCCCGGCGGTCAGCGGTTGGCAGGTCCGGGGCGACGGAGCGCCGGTCCCGGGTGAGTCCTACCGGTCTGCATTCCTTGCGCGCAAGGCGGTGGACGAACTCGCTTCGTCAGTCGTGCTCGAGGGGTCAACCCGCCGCTGACCTCGGCCTCGGGTCAGTCCCCACGTTCTGCCGCATCGGCCGTCCCGCCTGGGGCCGGGTCTGGTGGCGAGCTCAGCCCTCAGCTCACCGCTTTCTTCACGAGCGCGCCGATCCTTGCCTCGTCGGCTGCGGTCAACTCCTTCAGCGCGAAGGCGGTCGGCCACATGGTGCCTTCGTCGATGTTCGCCGCGTCGTTGAAGCCGAACGTCGCGTACCTCGCCTTGAATTTGTCGGCGGCTTGGAAGAAGCAGACGACCTTGCCGTCCTTGGCATAGGCGGGCATCCCGTACCACGTTCTCGGCAAGAGCGCAGGCGCATTGGCCTTGACGACAGCGTGGATCCGCTCGCCCAAGGTGCGATCCGGTTCCGGCATCTCGGCGATCTTCGCGAGCACGTCGCGTTCCCCGTCCGCCTTGTCCGCGCGCGGGCCGCGGCGCGCGGCCGCCTTCTGCTCTTGGACGCGCTCCTTCATCGCGATTCGTTCCTCGTCCGTGAATCCCTTGAACGTCTTGGCGGTGGTGCTCTTGGCGGACTTCTGCGTGTCCTTCATTGCAGGTTTCCTCCTCGGCGAGTCTGGATGGGGACGACCCTCATGCTGCCGCGTGGCTGGCGCTCGGGCATTCATGAGGGGTGCGCCAGGTCGCCCGCGTCGGCCGTCTGTGCGACCAGCCGCACGGCCCGTTCTCGGAGCTCCGCTGGATACCGCCGCTGAGACGGGCGGCGCTCGCCATCCCCGAAAAGGTTGCTATGGCGTGCCCGAGAGGACTCGAACCTCCGACCTTCAGGTCCGCAACCTGACGCTCTATCCACTGAGCTACGGGCACACGCGCCGCTGGCGGAGAGGGAGGGATTCGAACCCTCGGAAGAGGAAATCCCCTTCAGCGGTTTAGCAAACCGCCGCACTAGGCCTCTATGCGACCTCTCCCGCTGAGCGGCGCCGATGATAGCATGGGGTCCTTCGCGGACCACCTGGTCCGAACTCGATTTCCAGGCATCCTGCTGAGCACCGCGGTACCTTGCATGCGCCTCCCGATCATCGGTCAGACCTTCACTCACTCCGCCTCCGAGGCGGTGCTGCGGGCTGCCTTCGAGGCCAGCGGCCAGCAGGTCGAGATCGAGTCGTGGGAGCGCAAGCCGCACCAGTTGGCGGACGCCATCGAGGAGTTGCGCGGGACCGAGATCCTTGGCGCCCTCGTCTCGGCACCCCACAAGGAGCGGGCGAGTGGCCTGCTGAATGCCCTGTCGGATGATGCGAAGCTGACCGGCGCGGTGAACCTGGTGGTGCGCGACGGGACCCGCCTGCGCGGCCACAACACCGATCTCGACGGCGTGCGCGCCGGCCTTGCCGCCCTGCTCCCCAAGGTGGCCGGACGCTGGCCGCGCCAGGCCGTGGTGCTGGGAGCTGGCGGTGGGGCGCGGGCGGTGGTGGCGGTCCTGATCAGCTCGGGCTTCCAGCGGATCGCGGTCTTCAACCGGCACCTCCATCGGGCCGAGGCGTTGGTCGCGGACTTCGCGCGCCATGCGCGCCACATGGAACTCAGGGCGCAGCCCTGGCACGAGACCTTCATCGGGTCCGAGCTGGCCAAGGCCCGTCTGCTGGTCAACGCGTCGGGGATTGGTGCCGATGCGGACGAGATGCCGATCCCACCCGAGTTGCTGCCCGCGGAGCTGTACCTGCTCGACCTGGTCCTGCACGCCGAGAGCACCGCCCTGATGGCCGAGGTGCGTGCCCGCGGGGGAAGCGTGGCCAACGGCCAGGCGGCGTTCCTGGCCGGCACCGGGGTGACCTATCGGCTGCTCATCGGCCAGGAGGCTCCCGCCGACGCGATGCGCGCGGCGCTATCGGTTGAACTCGGCGCGCCCGAGGAGGGCGCCCCCGTCGTCGGCGACTAGGGCGCGGAGTGGCGATGTTCTATACCGCCGGCTGGATCCACGTCATCTGTGGCTGCATGTTCTGCGGCAAGACCGACGAGATGCTCCGCCTGCTGCGCCGCTTCTCGATCGCCGGGCGGCGGGTGCTGCTGGTGAAGCCGCGGCTCGATACCAGGACCGATGAGGCGCTGGTGGTCTCGCGCTCAGGTGCACAGCATCGCGCGGTGACCGTGGACGACTCGCGCGGAATCGAGGCCATGGTCGGCGACGCCGACATCGTGGCCATCGAGGAGGGGCAGTTCTTCGATGAGGGCCTGCCGGCGGTGGTCGAGCGACTGGCCGATGCCGGCAAGCAGGTCCTGGTCACGGGGTTGGATACCGATTACCGGGGGATTCCGTTCGGGCCGATGCCGCGCCTGATGGCGCTCGCCGACCAGGTCACCAAGCTGACCGCGATCTGCATCGTGTGTGGCGAGCCGGCGACCCGCACCCAGCGTCTGATTGACGGTCAGCCCGCGCCGGCGGACTCACCCCTGATCGTGATCGGCGGGCTGGGCGACGAGAAATATGAGGCCCGCTGCCGGCAGCACCACGAGGTGCCCGCCGCATCGGTCTAGGCCGTGATTGGCGGAGGGGCTGGGGTTCGAATGCGATGTCTCAAGGGAGCGCCCTTGAGTGGCCGCCTGTGAACGACGCTCGTGCTGCACGAACTGCTGCCATCCTCGCGGACCGTGAACCCTTCAGGTCCGTGCGTAGAGCGCGCGGATCTCGGATACGACGGTGGCCGAGATCTCGCCCCGTGAGTACCTGCGATCAACCTCTTCCAGAAATGCCTGGAGTAACGTGCGATCGCCCCGGCCACTGGCCGTCAGGCGGTTGCCGCACCCGCCACACGCGAACCACGGACGTCCTGGCGTGACCACGCAGCCGCCGAATGCGACGCCCCACTCATCCATGGGGCCTCCGCGGCGTACGAGACCGTAGATGATCGGAACAGGCTTCAGCGGCTCCTTGCAGTTGCTGCACGAGCCAAGGTCCGCTGGCATGCAGCGATCATACGAGCCTACGGACGACGGCTCGAGGTCGGCAGCGACCCGGCGATGGTGAGTCGCGCACTCAGCGTCATCTGTACTCGACGGCGGAGCATGATTCGCACCATCAATGCTCAGACCGGTGGCGGAGGGGCTGGGATTCGAACCCAGGGAGGCTTGCACCTCAGCGGTTTTCAAGACCGCCGCATTCGTCCGCTCTGCCACCCCTCCCGGTGACGATCTTATCGCGCGCGCCAACGCAAGCGACGCGTGCCCATACAGACTAGGCAGCGGTGGCCCCGGTCACTGGTGTTGAAATCACGACGCGCCGGGACCTGCCGCGTCGAGGTACGCCTGGTTGGCGATCTCGAGGTACAGCCGGGAGTGATCGGTCTCCGATTCGGTGTAGGCGGCGACGGTCAGGACGTCGATCGTGGTCTGCGCATACGCGTCACCGATGTGGCCGGCGAGCCAGATCAGGAGCGACCCGCCGCGCTCCTCGCCGAGCATGGCGCCCAGGAACCCGGAGAGGTGGTCGAGCGCGTCGGTCGGGTCCACGATCGTCTCGCCCGGGGCGCCCTGCACGCTGGCATGGGCGTCGGCCAGGTCGCCGGCCGGATCGGTCACCAAGCCGATCACGAGCGTCCTTCCCTCCGCGTCCAGCATCTGGCAGCCCTGGTAGGAGTAGCCGGCCGCGCTGGCGCTGGGCTGGACCTCGCTGCAAATGAAGCCCTGCCCCTGGTAGTAGCCGATGACCGCCTCGTCGCTGAAGGCGAAGCCGTACGGCGCGGGAGTCGGCAGGCCGCTCTCGGTCTGGCTCGGGGGTGAGGCAGTTGCCAAGCCGGGCTCGGCGCTCGGCTGCTGGCTGGATGGGGCGGCCATTCCGCAGGCAGCCAGCACGAGGACGCCGGCAAGCAGCGGAGGCAGCGTGCGCAGCAAGGGATGACGGTTGGTTTGGCGTGTCAAGTCAGGTGGCTCACTCGGATCGACGGCAGGTGGGACGATTGTCGCGGTTGCCAGGTCATAGCGGAATGGGCGATGATTCGCTTCTCGGAGTAGGCAATCCCATCGCTCAGATACTGAGGCACCTGCATGAAGCGGATCCTGACCCCGGCCCTCTTGGCCCTCTTGATCGTCGCCGGCTCGGCCACGCTCGTCCTCGCCACACCGCCCAGCGACAAGCACGGAGCTGAGGTTTCGGCCGTGGCCAAGGCGGTCGATGCCCTGGTTGATGGCTCGCACGGCGCGGCCGTATCGGCCGTTGCCAAGACCCATGGCGCAGCCGTTTCTGCCGCGGCGCGGGCCAACGGCGACGCCCATGCTGCCGCAGGCGCCGACAACGGCGCCGCCGCATCCGAGTCCGGCCGACTGAAGGCCGCTGCGGGAGCGTCGAACCAGCCGTAACAATCGACCCCGCACGCCACTTCGCTTGGCCGAGAATCCGGGCGCCCCTGGGGCGTCAGCCGAGCGATTCGGCCCCGAAGTGCGGCTGCAGGGCGGCGGGGATCCGGATTGACCCGTCCGCCTGGAGATGGGTCTCGAGCAGCGCGGCGTAGGTCCGACTCATGCCCAGCGCCGAGCCGTTGAGGGTGTGGAGCAGTTCCGGTCGGGCATCGGGCGCAGATCGGTAGCGCAGGTTCATGCGGCGAGCCTGGAAATCGGTGTAGTTGGAGCAGGAGCTGACCTCGAGCCACTTGCCCACCCCGGGGGCCCAGGCTTCGAGGTCGTAGCCCTTGGCCGGGGCGAAGCCCAGGTCGGCCGTGCAGCGCTCGACGGTTCGGTACGGGATCTCCAGCGCCTCGAGCACCTCTTCGGCGTCGCGGGTGAGGGTCTCAAGCTCCGCGTACGAGGTATCGGGGTGGACGAACTTGACCATCTCGATTTTGTCGAACTGGTGGACGCGCAGCAGGCCGCGGGTGTCCTTACCGGCGGCACCCGCCTCGCGCCGGAAGCAGGGCGTGTAGGCGGCGTGGCAGATGGGCAGGTCCGCGGCGGGCAGGATCTCGTCGCGGTAAATATTGGTGACCGGCACTTCGGCGGTGGGGATCAGGTACAGGTCGTCGCGCTCGACCACGTACATCTGCCCTTCCTTGTCGGGCAGCTGGCCGGTGCCGCGGGCGGAGGCCGCATTGACCAGGATCGGCGACCAGATCTCCCGGTAGCCGTGCCGTTCGGCGAGCTCGAGCATGAGCCCGATGAGGGCCCGCTGCAGCCTGGCGCCGGGGCCGGTGTACAGGATGAAGCCCGATCCCGCCACCTTGGCCCCGCGCTCCAGGTCGAACAGGCCGAGCCGCTCCCCGATCTCCCAGTGCGGTGGGCTCGACCCTGCGGGCGTCGGGGAGCCCCAGGAACGGATCACCGGGTTGTCGGCGGAGCCGGCACCATCGGGCACCGATGAGTGGGGCAGGTTGGGTACGGTCAGCAGGTCGGCTTCGATAGCCTCCCCGACGCTGGCCAGTTGCGCTGCCATTGCGTCGATCTGATCGGAAAGTGTCGCCAGGGTGGCCTTGAGCGCGTTGGCCTGATCCGCGTCACCGGCGCGCAGCAGGTCGCCAAGCTGGCGGTTGCCGTCATTCCGCTTGGCGCGGATGGCGTTGACCTCGGCCTCGATGGCGCGGCGCCGCGCGTCCGCGGCCACGATCCGCTCGATCACCTCGGGGGCCTCGCCCTTGCGAGCAACGGCCGCCTTCACGCCGTCCGGATCCTCACGGATCTGCTGCAGGCCGATCACTGACTGAGGGTATCCGCCCCGGCCGCGTCGCGGCGCCGCTCCGCGACGAAGTCGCGTTCCAACGAGGCGAGCAGCCAGCCGGCGCGTGGCCCGCTGGCCCGGCCCAGGAAGGCGCGGTAGACCGCCTCGAAGGCGCGTCCGGCAGGCAATTCGTGGGTGCGGGCAGCATCGAAGATGGCCGCCTGCAGCGTCTCCCCGGACCATGCATCGGCTGGGAGGCCCGTAGCGAGGGTGGCCAGCGCGGCACGCTGGCTGGAGTCCAGTTCGGCGGCCGCGGCCGGCAGGCCGTCACGGGCCACCGCCACGCGGGCGGCATCGGGCGCGTAGGTCTCGAGCCAGGAGCGGGCAGAAGCCGCGCGCAGGTCGAGCGTGGAATGCTCCTCCGCGGTCAGCGGCCCGCCCTTCTCGGCCTCCATCCGCGCCTCGAGGTCAACCCCGGGGACCTGCACCAGGAGGGCCAGGTGGGAGAAGGGCGGACGGTAGCGAGCGCCCTCGGTGGAGGTGTTGGCCACCGGGTCGAGCAGCGCCGCCGCGAAGAGTCGGTCCGGGTGGGCGGGCAGCTCACCTCGCACCGGGAGGCCCGCCGCGGCGGCAGCAATCCGGTCTGACTCATCGAAGAGGCGTGGGATGGCATCGGTCCGGTCGGGGTCGAACTCGATCGCCGACCCTGGACGGGGCCGGACCATCAGCAGGCGGAGCTGCTCGGCGGGAATCACCTCGGCGATCCGGTGCGCCGCAGCGCCGTGCCCCCTGCTGGTGCTCATCTTTCGGCCACCGATGTTGAGGAACTCGTATGGGACGTTCAACGGCGGCTCCCGCTCGAAGACCTCGCGCGCGATGGCGTCGGATCGGTCCCGTGAGCCGCCCCTGGTGGCGAGGTCCTTGCCACACGGCTCGATGGTCACCCCGAAGAGGCCCCACTGGGCTGCCCACTCCAGGTTCCACGGCAGCTTGGCCCGTCCGCCGAATGGATCGACGCGCCCGGTGGAGCCGCAGCCCACGGCCCAGGTGACCAGGTCGGGGCGGCACTCGTACGCGACCGTCTCTCCGTCCCAGTCGGTTGCCAGGGTCGTCCCGATCCGTCCGCATACCGGGCAGACCGGGTGGACCGGCAGCCAGCCCGCGGGGCGCTCCACCTGGCTGACCGAGCGGTAGATCTGGCGGACCAGTGCGGCTCGCTCCAGCGCGATGCGCAGGAACCGGTCCATATCCCCGGCGGCATAGTGCTCGCTCATCCAGTAATAGCGGTCCGGGTTGACCCCGAGGCCGGCAAAGGTATCGATGAAGAGTCCTGCGAAGTGGCGGGCGTACGAGGCGTGACCATCGCCGGCCGGATCGGGAACATGGGCCAGAGGAACGCCCATGAAGCGTTCCGCGGCATCCGGCGTGAGCAGGGCCTGGGCATCCATCGGGTCGAGGTCGTCCACGCCGTACAGCAGGGTGGTGGGCAGGCCGCGATCGCGCAAGGCGCGGACGATGACGTCGAGCAGGATCGGCCCCCGCAGCGAACCGACGTGAACCGTGCCCGAGGGGGTCTTGCTGTCGTTGACGACCTGGGGCCCGGAGACCCGCGAGGCGAGTTCGTCGGCCCAGAACACGGCGACCGGCCCGGCTAGCTGACTCGCAGGACGGTGACGGAGATCGGCCCGGCCGGGGCCTGAACGACGACCTTGTCGCCCTTGCGCCGGCCCATCAGCGCAGCACCAACCGGCGACTCATTGCTGATCCGACCCTCGCGCGGCGCGGCCTCCGCCGACCCGACGATGGTGAAAGTCTGCTCACCGTCCGCGTCCTTGAGCACCACCTTGGAGCCGATCCCCACCCGATCGCCGTTGGGGTGCTCGATCAGCTCCGCGTTGCGCAGCTGCAGCTCAAGCAGAGCGATGCGTCCTTCCATGAAGGACTGCTCCTGCTTGGCGTCCTCGTACTCGGCGTTCTCGCTGATATCACCGTCGAGCTTGGCGTCGTGGATCCGCGCGGCGACCCGCGGCCGGTCCACGCTCAGCAGTTGGGCCAGTTCGGCCTTGAGCTTCTCGAGGCCCTCGGGGGTCAGGTAGACGGGCTTGTTGTTCATCATCCTCGTGGCGCACGGACGCACTCGGGCCTGAGCGGATCGGTAACAAAAAACCGCCGGGGAGGCCCCAGGCGGGGCGACCGACGCCGGGCGATTGTAGGCGCGTCCGGGTGCGGCGTCAAAGGAGTTCGCGCCGACTCGACGCTCACCTGCCGGCCAGGACCAATCCCACGATCAACGCTGCGAACACAAGCCGGTACACCACGAAGGCGTTCAACGAGCGGGTTCGCAGCCAGGCCAGCAGCAGGCCGATGGTGGCCCAGCCCGCCAGCGCGGCGGCGGCGAACCCGGCGGCGATCGCGAGCCACTCGATGCCCGCATGAGTCTCGGCCAAGAGGTTGCGCGACCCGTACAGCCCGGCGCCGAGGGTAATGGGGGTCGCCAGCAGGAATGCGAAGCGCGCCGCCGCCTCGCGGGTCAGCCCCAGGGCCAGGCCGGCGGTCATCGTCGCTCCGGAGCGGCTGATCCCCGGCAGCAGGGCGGCGGCCTGGCTCAGGCCGATGGTCAGCACCCCGATGACGCCCAATTCATCCGCCGATCGGGTCCGGGAGCCGTAGCGGTCCGCCAGCCAGAGCGCCGCCGCGCCGATCACCAGGAAGCCGGCGATGGCCAGGCGCACCGTGTCGGTCTCCGCGTGGAGCCCCTGGTTGATCAGGTCCTCCCCCACGAAACCGATCAGCGCCGCCGGAATGGTGGCCAGCAGCAGCAGCCAGGCCATCCGGCGCTGCGGGTCGCCGCCGATGCTTCGCGCGCGAATGCTCGCCCACCACGCCCCGATCAGGCGGATCCAGTCGCGTGCGAAGTAGCCGACCAGGGCCAGGAGGGTTCCGAGGTGCAGGAACACGTCGAAGGCCAGTGAGTTGACCAGCCCTCCGCTCCCCCACCCCGCGATCCAGGGAGCCAACTCCAGGTGAGCCGATGAACTGACCGGCACGAACTCGGTGATGCCCTGCAGGATCCCGATCAGGATCGCCTGCAGGACGATCTCCACGGCCGGCGCCTCGTCCGCGCGCTAGCGGATGAAGAGGGGGGCCATCACCAGGGTGATGGTCGCCAGCAACTTGACCAGCACGTGCAGGGACGGGCCGGCAGTGTCCTTGAACGGGTCGCCCACCGTGTCTCCCACGACCGCAGCCGCGTGCGCCGCTGACTTCTTGCCCAGCACGTTGCCCTCGTCATCGAGGAGTTGCCCCGACTCGATGTACTTCTTGGCGTTGTCCCACGCCCCGCCGCCGTTGTTCAGGACCGTCGCCAGCAGAACGCCGGCGATGGTGCCGACCATCAGCATCCCGGCGACCGCCTCGTAGCCGAGGAGCAGGCCGACCAGGACCGGGGTCACAACCGCCACCGCGCCGGGCAGGATCATCTGGCGCAGGGCCTCGCGAGTGGTGATATCGACCACCCGCGCGTAGTCGGGACGCTGGGTGTAGTCCATGATCCCGGGCATCTCCCGGAACTGGCGTCGGACCTCGACGATGATCGCCTGCGCGGTGGTCCCCACTGCGCGGATCGCGAGGCTGCTGAAGAAGTAGACCAGCATCGCGCCGATCAGGGCCGCGATGAAGACATTGACATCGGCCAGGTCCACCGAGGTCATCAGCGGCCGACCCTGCCGGGTGAAGATCAGGTTCACCTTGTCGATGTAGGCACTGAAGAGCAGGAAGGCGGCCAGCGCGGCGGAGGCGATGGCGTACCCCTTGGTCAGTGCCTTGGTGGTGTTGCCCACCGTGTCGAGCCGGTCAGTGATCTCCCGCGCGCCGCTTTCCGCGTGGCTGAACTGGGCGATGCCGCCGGCGTTGTCGGTGATCGGTCCGAAGGTGTCCATGGCCAGGATGAAGGCCGTGGTCATGAGCATGCCCATGGTCGCGACCGCGGTGCCGAAGATGCCGCCGACGTTGGCGCCGGTTGCGTTGACGAGCCCGGCCTGTGAGCCGAACCAATGGCTGACGAAGAGCGCCAGGCCGATGGTGATGGCGGTCACGGCGGTCGTCTCGTAGCCGACCGCCGTGCCGCTGATGATGTTGGTGGCAGGCCCGGTCTTGGAAGCCTCGGCGATCTCTCGGACCGGGCGCCACGCGCCGGAGGTGTAGTACTGGGTGATGTACACGAAGGCCACGCTGGTGGCCAGGCCGACCAGCCCCGCGAAGAAGAACCAGACCCACACCGGCAGGCCGTTGGAGACGGCGCCGTTGGCATTCATCATCACGTTGGTGGTGAGTGCCAGTCCGGCGACCGATAGCAGGGTGGTGGCCCAGTAGCCGCGGTTCAGCATGCGCATGGGGTCCTCGTCCTCACGGCCGCGCACGAAGAAGATGGCCACGATGGTGGCCAGCAGGCCGAAGGCGCGGACCACCAGCGGGAAGAAGATCCAGTTCTCAGGGTTGGCCCAGCCGGATGCCACGGCGATGCCGTACACCGCCACGCCCAGGATCATGGCCCCGATGTTCTCGGCAGCGGTGGACTCGAACAGGTCCGCGCCACGACCGGCGCAGTCGCCGACGTTGTCGCCGACCAGGTCGGCAACCACGCCAGCGTTACGCGGGTCGTCCTCGGGGATCCCCGCCTCGATCTTGCCGACCAGGTCCGACCCGACGTCGGCGGCCTTGGTATAGATCCCGCCGCCGAGCTGCGCGAAGAGCGCCACGAACGCCGCCCCGAAGCCGAAGCCCACGATCAGGAAGGGGGCCTGTTCGGGCTGGGTGAAGCCGCCGTAGGCGACGAAGATGCCGTACACCCCCAGCAGCGACAGGGCTACCACCAGGAAGCCGGAGACCGCGCCGCCGCGCATCGCCATCTGCACCGCGCCGACCAGGCTGCGCTGGGCCGCGGCCGCCGTGCGCACGTTCGACTTGACGCTGATGTACATCCCGATGATTCCCGAGGCCATCGAGCAGGCGGCCCCTACCAGGAACGCCACGCCGGTCCGGATCCCGAGCTCCATCCCGAAGATGTCGGTATCGGCAACCTCTCGGCCCTCGACCAGGGCGATGATCGCTCCGATCGCCACGGCTGCGCCGATGGCCAGGAACCCGATGGTCCGGTACTGGCGCTTGATGAAGGCGACGGCACCTTCCAGGATCGTCCCGGCGATCTCCTGCATGGCGACGGTGCCGGTATCGGCCCGCAGCACCCACCAGGCGAGGTACAGGGCGAACGCGATGGCGGCGAGGCCGGCGATGGGGATCACCAGGGTGATCGACTGGAACTCCATGAATCCTCCGAGTGTGGCTGGGCGGTTGTGGGCCGCGCCGTCGCGGCAGGCTGGCGGCGGGCTGATGTGACACAAGGAATCGCCGGCGGGAGGTCTGCGAGGAACCCGCCAGCGAGGCGGCCGTATGGTAGCCCTCCGCGGCGAGCCGGGTCAACCGCTGCGCTATGCTGTCGCACCTTCCCCAACGCCCTCGCAACGGAGACTCGATGACCTACGCCCCCGAGCCGGCCGCGGACGGTGCCACGCCCGGAGAGCCTGCCGCTTCCGCCCAACGTCGCGGCGCCGGCTGCCTGCTCGAGGTGCTCGAGACCCTGGTCCTGACCCTGGTCATCTATCTGCTGATCCATACCTTCGTGGCCCAGCCGTTCGAGGTGGAGCAGGAGTCGATGATCCCGACCATCAATCCGAACGAGTACGTCCTGATCGACAAGATCACGCCGCGCTTCGACGGCTACCGGCGCGGGGACATCGTGGTCTTCAACCCGACCGGCGGGGGGGAGGGCAGCGTCCCGTTCATCAAGCGCGTGATCGGGCTGCCGGGCGACACCGTCCGGCTGGAGAATGGTCGGGTCTGGGTTCAGCCACCCGGTGGCGTGTCGGTGCGACTGGATGAGCCGTACGTGGTGCTGGACGCCAACGGCGCCACGGCCCCCACCCTGCCGCGTGATGCGGAGGGAACGATCGAGTGGGTGATTCCCGCCGGGCACTACTTCGTGCTCGGAGACAACCGGGTGCGCAGCCAGGACTCGCGCGTCTTCGGCCCGATTACCCAGGACCAGGTCCTGGGACGCGCCTTTGTGCGCTACTTCCCGCTCGATCGGGTGGGGATCATCAGCCGACCGACGTACGAGGGCCTGCCCGATCGGGCCAGCCCGCAGCCGTCACCCGCCGCCTGGTGGTGGGGCTACCCGCGGGGCGGCTCTTCGGCCACGATCCAGGCGTCAGCCTCGCGCTGGTAGTCCACCAGTCCATCCGGCCCGAACCAGAGCGACAGCTCGGCGTCGGCCGTTTCCGGCGCGTCCGAGGCGTGGACCAGGTTGCGCAGGCCGCTGATCCCCAGGTCGCCGCGGATCGTTCCCGATGCAGCCTGGTCCGGCATGGTGGCACCCACCATCCGTCGCACGATGGCGATCGACTCGGGGCCCTCGAGTGCGATGGCGGCCACCGGACCTGCGGTGATGAACTCCACCAGCCCGGCGTAGAAGTGCTTGCCGGCGTGGACTGCATAGTGGCGTTCGGCCATCTCGCGTGGCACGCTCAGCAGCCGGAGCCCGACCACCTTGAGGCCTCGAGCCTCGAAGCGCGCCATGATCTCGCCCACGAGTCCGCGCTGCACGCCGTCGGGCTTGACCAGGACCAGGGTTCGTTGCATGGGTCGGTGACGCTCCAGTACGGGGATCAGGCCTGCGCGGCGCGGCTGAACGCGGCTGCCGCTTCGGGGCCACGCCCGGCGGCCTTGAGCAGGTCGCCGAAGAGTAGCAGACGCTCTGCTGCAGGCTCCTCGTCCAGGGTCCGCTCGACCAGGCCGATGCCATCCTCGGCCAGCCGCGGATCAAGCCGCACCGCGAGCGCGAGCTGGCGGTCGCCGTCGGGGAGATTCCCTTCGCGATACGCGACCCTGGCACGCTCCAGGGCGGCGTGGGCGGCAGCCGTATCGGCCGGATCCGGCGGGGCGCCGGTCGGGCGGTCGGTCTCGGGGGAAACTGCCTCGAGCTCTGCCCGATCAGGGATCCGGAACGCGGTCGGCTGCGGCCAGGCGATGCGCGACGGCGCGCCGGCCCGCAGGCGCCATGCCTCATCCACGCCCAGTGCGGCCACGACCTGCTCGGCCAGGGTATCGGCCTGGTCGGGGTGTCCCGAACCGGCCAGTGCCTCCGCCTCGATCATGGCGAAGATCGGTCTCTGCCGTTCGAGGCTCACCGCGCGAACGCCGGCCAGTGCGGCACCCGCCGCCAGCGGCCTGCCCTGCCGCCAGAGCGCCTCGCCGAGCATCGATCGCGCGGCGTCCAACTCTTCGGCTCCGCCGCGACCATCGGCCTCGATCCGCGCGATCCGGCGCCGGAGCACGGACTCGGCCAGGGTCGGCAGGCCGGAGGCGAGTTGGCCACGGGCGAGGGCCAGATCATCGGGCACCAGGTCGATGATCGACGGGGCGGGCGGCTCGGGTTCGATCATCGGTTCGTCGGTCATGCTCGCAACATTCGCTCATACGGAAGCCTCGAGCGGAACGGGCCCAGCATCGCCAGGCGGGCCTGATCGGGGCGAAGGTGGGCGCGCGCGACGCGCAGCAGATCCTCGATGGTGACAGCCTCGAGTCGCTCGACCACCTCCTCGACGGTGAGGATCCGGGGCAGCAGGGACTCGCCGGTTCCCAGCCAGGCAGCCACCGCGCCGGTCTCCTCCATCCGCAACTCGAGCCGGCCGCTGGTGTAGGCCCGCGCCCGATCGAGCTCGCTGCCGCGGACCGGTTCCTGGGTGACCCGTTCAAGCTGTTCCAGGATGGCGGCAAGCACCTCGGTGGCACGCTCCGGGTCGAACCCGGCATGGATCCCGACCGTGCCACAGTCGGCGTAGGTCGCCGAGAAGGTCGAGACGTCGTAGGCCAGCGACCGGCGCTCGCGCAACTCGAGGAATAGCCGGCTGCTCATGCCGTCGCCCAGCACGGCGCCGAGCAGCTCCAGCGCCCAGCGGTCGGGGTGATCTCGCGCGACGCCGAGCATGCCGAGGCACAGGTTGCCCTGCGACAGGCGGCGGAATGCGACCCGCACCCGCCCCGCGGGGGCAACCTCGGGGGGACGCTCATGCAGGAGCCCGGCGGCGGCATCGCCTCCGGCCGGGGACCTGGGACCGCCGAGCCAGGCATCCTGCCCGTCGAACCAGCCGGCCGTCGCGCGCAGCACGCGCTCGTGGTCGACCGCCCCGGCGACCGCCAGGACGAGGTGCTGGGGTTGGTACCAGCGCTGCCAGTGACCGACCGCCGCGTCGCGCGTCGCGCGTCGGACGCTGCGCGGCGTGCCGGCGATCTCGCGTCCGAGCGGGTGGTCGGGGAAGAGCAGCTCGTCGAAGAGGCTGAACACGTGATCGCCGGGCGAGTCCATGTACATCCGGATCTCGTCCACGATCACAGGCTTCTCGGCGGCAAGGTCGGCGGCTCGCAGCCGAGGCCGGAGCACCAGGTCGGCCAGCGAGGCGAGCGCCTGGTCGGTGGCAGCGACGGGCACACGGGCCGAATAGACGGTCAACTCTCGATCGGTGGAGGCGTTGAGCGTGCCGCCGCAGGCCTCGACCGCCTCGGACACGGACCCCGGGTCAGGATGCGCGGCGGTTCCCTTGAAGACGAGGTGCTCGAGCAGGTGCGACAGGCCCGCCTCGGACGCCGACTCCCGGCGCGACCCGACGCCGACGAAGATTCCCGCAGCAACCGACCGGGCAGCCGGCATGGTCTGGGTGATCACGCGCAGCCCGCCTGGCAGCACGGTGCGCTCGTATGACGCTGCGAGGGGGCGCCTCGGGGCGCGGCGCGCCGGCAGGGCGGCGGCCACCCTAACCATCCTCTCCTTCATCCGATGCCTCGGGCGACATCATCAGCTCCATCTGGATGAAGCGCAGGTCGCGCGCCAGCTCGGCCGACGTGCGCGGCAGCGGATGGCCGGCGTCGGAGAGTTCGTCGTGGCCGGGCCGCGGCCCCCCCAGCGCGAACTCGAGCACCACCCGTTCGGTCCCGAGCACCAGGGTGTAGACCAGGAGCTGATCTGAGGTGGTGTCGAACTGGAGGTAGTCGAACGAGTCGAGATTGAGACAGATCGCCAGCGGAGTGAAGTACGAGGCAATCTCCGGGTGATCCACCACGATCCGCTCGACCCAGCCGGTGCCGGCCGAGGTGACCTGGTCCCCGCGCCGGTAGGCGTAACTGACCGTCTGCTTGAGGAGCGGGCGCAGGATGTTGTAGATGTCGCTCTTATTGGTGACGACGCCAGTATTGATGTAGAGCTTGGCTCGGGGCGCGTCGGACATCGCGGGCGAGTCTAGCACCGGCTCCCGCGAAAGGACCCGATTCGGACGGCTGGTAGGATGGCCCTCGTGAAGTTGCTGGCGTGCGACATCGGCAACACCAACGTCAGTTTCGGCCTGTTCGAGGAGGGTCGGCTGACCGGGTCGTGGCGTGCCTCGAGCCGCGCCACCGCCACCGCTGACGAAGCCGCCGCCCTGACGGCGGGCCTGCTGGCGCTCGATCAGCGACGACTGGCCGAGCTCGAGGCGGTGGCCATTGCATCGGTGGTGCCCCCGCTCACCGAGACCTACGAGCACTTCCTGCGCGAGCGAGTGGGCCTTGTCCCGATCCGGATCGATGCCGCCTCCCTGGCCGGCGTGCTGGCGATCGAGATCGATCGACCGGCTGAGGCGGGGGCCGACCGGTTGGTGAACGCGCTCGCGGCGCGCACCGAGTTCGGCGGCCCGGCGATCGTGGTCGACCTGGGCACCAGCACCAACTTTGACCTGGTGAGCGCCGAGGGTGCCTACATCGGCGGCGCGATCGCGCCGGGACTCGGACTCAGCCTGGAGGCACTCGTCGGATTCGCCAGCAAGCTGCCGCGGATCGAACTGCGGCGGCCGCCCTCGGCCATCGGGGCGAATACGGTCCACGCCATGCAGAGCGGCACGGTGCTCGGCTACATCGGGCTGGTGAGTGGCCTGCTCACCGCATTGCGCGGCGAGCTGATCGAGCGCTCGTCGGCGGGCAGCCGGGTGACAGTGATCGCGACCGGGGGCCATACCCACCAGGCCTGGCTGCGCGATGTGCCCGGCATCGACGCGATTGAGCCGGACCTCACCCTGCGCGGGATCTCGTACGCCTGGGAGGCGATCCGGGCGGGCGCGCCGACCAGCACTCGCGAGTCCGGCGCATGACCGATGAGCGCGGGTCGCTGACCGGGCGACGGATCGTGGTCGGCGTGTCGGGCAGCATCGCCGCGTACAAGGCCGCCAGCCTGGTACGGCTGCTCGGCGAGCGTGGGGCGGTGGTGGACGTGGTGATGACCCCGGCCGCGACCCGCTTTGTGTCCGAGTTGACCTTCGCCTCACTCAGCCATCGACCCGTGACCAGCGAGGTGATGGCCCTCGACGGTGAGTCACAGATCGCGCACGTCGAGTTGGCCGAGGCGGCCGATGCCGTCGTCATCGCGCCGGCCACCGCCAACCTGATCGGCGAGCTGGCGGCCGGGCTGGCGGGCAACGCCGTCTCCGCCCTGGTGTGTGCAACCCGCGCCCCGGTGCTGGTGGCGCCGGCCATGGACGCGGGGATGTGGACCCACCCCGCCACGGCGAGGAACATCGAGACCCTGCGCGGATTCGGCTACCTGGTGGTGGACCCAGGCGTGGGGTCGCTGGCGAGTGGCCTGACCGGCGTGGGCAGGCTGGCGGAGCCCGATGCCATCGTCGAGGCGGTCGAGCGGCTCTTCGCGCACTCCGGCGACCTGGACGGGGTCAGGGTGGTGGTCTCGGCGGGCGGGACCCGTGAACCGATCGACCCGGTGCGCTTCATCGGGAATCGGAGCAGCGGCAAGATGGGGGTGGCGATCGCCGAGGCGGCCCGCGACCGGGGGGCCAGCGTGACCCTGATCGCCGGCGCGATGAGCATCGCCCCGCCGCGCGGGGTGCAGGTGACCGAGGCGACCACCGCCGCCGCGATGCGCCAGGCCGTGATGCGCGAGGCGTCCGGAGCGCAGGTCCTGGTGATGGCAGCCGCCGTCGCCGACTTCGCGCCCAAGCGCACCAGCAGTCGCAAGATCAAGCGCGATGGGGCAGGGCTGCAGGTGGACCTGGTCCCGAACCCGGACATCATCGCGGAAGTGGCCGAACTGCCGGCCGGAGTGCGGCCCTTCCTGGTCGGCTTCGCAGCGGAAACTGACGACCTCGAGGCCAACGCGCTCTCGAAGTTGCGAGACAAGGGGCTGGACCTGATCGTGGGCAATCGAGTCGGCGGCCCGTTCGACGCGATCGGCTCCGACGAGAACAAGGTCACCGTCTTCGGCCCCGAGGGTCCCCTGACCGACTGGCCGATGCTTCCGAAGCGCCAGGTCGCCGAGCGGCTGTGGGACCTGATCAGCGACCGCCTGCGTCGGGCGGAGACCGAGCCCGCCGCGCCCCGGACCCCGCGCGCCCACCGCTAGCGGTGGAGGTTCATCGGTCGGTCGCCGAGCTTCGCAGCGCCGTCCGCGAGCGACGTCGCGCCGGCGAGTCGGTCGGCTACATCCCGACCATGGGGATGTTGCATGCCGGCCAGTTGTCGCTCGTGGCCCGGGCACGGGCCAGCGACGGGTGCGTGGTGGTGAGTTGCTTTACCAACCCGGCCGACTTCGTCGCGCTCGACGAGTCCGGCCCGCGCCGCGACGAGGCGCGCGACCTGGCGCTGCTGGACGCGGCGGGGACCGATCTGGCATTCATTCCCGACGCAGCCACCCTCTTCCCGACGGACGACACCACCCGGGTCACGGTCGACGGCCTGACTCGCCGACTGGAGGGCGCATCGCGACCCGGACATCTGGACGGGCTGACCACGGCCCTGCTCAAGCTCTTGCACATCGTGGGCCCGGCGCGGCTGTACCTCGGCCAGAAGCACGCCCAGCAGGTCGTGATCCTGCGTCGCATGCTGCGGGACCTGTTCATGAACGTGGAACTGGTCGTCTGCCCAACCATCCGCGAACCTGACGGCCTCGCGCTCTCCTCGGCCAATGCCCAGCTTGGGATCGAGGACCGGCATGCGGCCGCGGTCCTGTTCCAGGCGATCTCGGCGGCGCGCCAGGCGTACGACGCCGGAGAGCGGTCGGCCGAGGTGCTGCGGGCGAGGATGACCGAGACGCTCGTCGGAGAGCCGCGCGCCCGGGTCGACTACGTCAGCGTGGCCGACGCATCGAGCCTCGCCGAACTGCAGCGCGTCTCGGGGCCGGCCCTGGCGCTGGTGGCCGCCTGGTTCGGACGCACCCGCCTGAACGACACGATGCCACTCGCCTGGGACGTCGCCTGAAAACCCTGAAAGTACTAGTGACGTCCGGGGGCCGGTCCGTATAGTGCGGGTGTCACCGCGGCCCCGATTTCGGTCGGTGTGCGCTGCGGGCGATGAGGAGGCCGGCGAGTGCCCACGTCCGGCCTCCTTTTCTGCGTTCGGCACCTGTTCTCAACCGGCTGCCGCAGCCCGCGCGGCGGCCTTCCGCGCGCGCTTGAGGGCCTGGTAGCGCTCCAGCGCCTCGTACGAGTCCACGTCGCCGAGAGTGGGGTGGGAAGGCATCACCGCCTCCAGCCCCGGGAGTTGCACGCCAAGCCGCTTGCCGAGGATGGCGAGGATTGAGCGCGCCTTCATCTCGCCGATCGAGGGCAATCCCAGCAGCCGCTGCTGGAGGTCCGCACCGTCGCGGGCATGGGTCCACACCCGCGCCGCATCAGCCTCGTACTCGGCCACGATCCGGGTGCAGAGTGCCTGGACGCGAGCCGCCATGGTACCCGGGAAGCGATGGAGCGCCGGTCGGCGGCGGAAGGCCTCGCCCAACTCGTCTGGGGGCATGGCCGCGATCCGCGCCGGGTCGAGGTGTCCGATCCGGCGCCGCAGCTCGGCGGGCCCGGCAAAGGCCTTCTGGACGGTCACCTGCTGATCGAGCGCAAAGCCGATCAGGAGGGCCAGCGGATTGCTGACGAGCAGACGATCCGCCTCGGGGTCGCCGGTGAAGTGGAGCAGCTCGTCCGGTGTGCCACTTGTCATGCGCCAATCCTAGCCAGCAGGTCGTCGATGTCGAGCGCCTCGCCTACCAGGCGAATGATGGTCTCGATCTTGGCCGTATCGGAAGGGTGGGTCTTGACCAGGATGGCGTTGATCGCCTGGGCAGCGTGATAGGTATCGGTTTCGACCAGGAAGCTGAACAGGTTGGCGCGACGAAGGCTGTCCAGGAGCGTCGGCGCGGGACGGAATCCGCCGGTAAGGACGAGGCCCGCGACCCGTGGCCGGGGACCGGCGGTCAGATGGGCTTCGAGCACGGCACGGACCAGGTCTTCGCGATCACCGGGGGTGATCAGCAGGGCGCGGTCCCGCAGCAGGGGGACGGCGTGCTCGGCCAGCATCGCTCCCACCGCCACCTGTCCGATCGTCCGGTTGGGCGTGGCTTCCCCGGCGAGGAGCTGGCCGTCGAGGTGGGTCACCAGCAGCTCAAGCGACGGGTTGGCAAGCAGCTCGCTATACGGAATCGCGCCCAGCAGGTCGATCCCGTGGGCGGCCAGGCCACGCTGCAGGATGGTCGGCAGGTCCGGGTGCAGCGCGATGTCCACCTTGTTGACGACCGCCCCCAGGACCCGCACCCCCTCGCGCTCGAAGAGGGCCCGATTGAGGACGATTTCGTCGATCGGGCGCCCCACCCCTCCTTCGCTGACGATGATCACCGGCGCCTCGAGCAGGGCCGCCACCCGCGCGTTGGAGAGGCCGACCACCGCGCCAACCCCCGCGTGGCCGGTCCCTTCGATGACGAGGAGATCCCTCCGCCTGGCAACCCGTGCCGCGGCCCGCCGAACCGCTGCGGCGAGATCGGTGCGGACCCGCCCCATCACGAAGTCGGTGGTGAAATGCCGGGGAAGGGTGACCGGGCTCATGTCATTGAGCCGATCCGGCAGGTCGAAGGTGGCCTGCATCAGGATGGCGTCCTCGTCAGCACGCGTGCCATCCACCACCAGGTAGCGCTGCCCAACCGGCTTGATGAAGCCGGTGCGCATGCCGCGCGCGGTGAATGCGGCGATCAGGCCCAGCGAAGCGGTGGTCTTGCCGCGGTTCTGGCCGGTCGACGCCAGGTACAGCCGCCGCGGATCGATCACCCCCGTGGGCTGCTGCGTCGCTCGATTCGCTCCACGCCCTCGCGGAGGCGGGCCAGCAGTTCCGGCTCGATGCCGCCCGGCTCGAGGTGTTCACCCAGCCGCTCCATCAGGTCGGCCGCGATCGCGAGCAGGACGTCGGCATCGGCGATGAAAAACTGGGGCTCGTTGTTGTAGCGGACCAGGGTCAGCCGCCCCTGCAGGGTGGTCGTGCCTTCGTGTGAGACCTGGGTGCTGAAGTGGTGCCCCTGGATCCCATCGGGGTTGTTCAGGAAGTTCAGGGCATTGTCGATGGCCAGGCCGAACCGGGCGCGCCAGGCGACCAGCCGCTCGTGGACCTCGGTCGAGAGCCCGATCTCCCCCACCTCGTCGAAGACTTCACGGGTCACCGTCAGCAGCCCGATCAGGGTCGAACCGGCCCGGCTGCCGAGCATCACTTGCAGCGAGCGCTCCAGGGTGAAGACGTCAGCGTCGAAGCGCGGCGAGGTGGTGACCTCGGCCAGCAGGTCCTCGGCGTTGTCGAGGGCGCCGCTGTCCGCCAGGGCGCTGCCCAGGTTAAGGATCTCTTCGCGGAAGAGGAACCGCTCCTCGTGATCGAGCACGCCCCGTCCGCCGCCTACGGGTACAGGCCGCGCAGGGAGGTGGCCTCGGCGACGCGCGCCACCGCCACCATGTAGGCCGCGATCCGCATGTCCACGCCGTGCTGCTGACTCATGGCGTAGACCGCGTCGAAGGCACGGTCCATGATCTCGTGCAGGCTCTCGTTGATCCGCTCCTCGGTCCAGAAGAACGACTGCATGTCCTGGACCCACTCGAAGTAGCTGACCGTCACGCCGCCGGCGTTGCACAGGATGTCGGGGATGACGAAGATGCCGCGGTTGTACAGGATCTCATCCGCCTCCGGCGTGGTCGGGCCGTTGGCCGCCTCGGCCACGATTTTGGCCTTGACCCGCGGGGCGTTGTGCTCGGTGATCTGGTTCTCGAGCGCCGCGGGAATGAGGATCTCGCACTCGAGCTCCAGGATCTCCTGGTTGCTGATCGCGTCGGCGCCGGGGAACCCGACGACCGTGCCGTGCTCGGACTTCCAGGCGGAGACCTTGGCCGGGTCGAGGCCCTTGGGGTTGAAGATGCCGCCGCTCGAGTCACTGACGGCGATGATTCGCGACCCCTCCGCGGCCAGCAGGTCGGCAGCGATCGAGCCGGCATTGCCGTAGCCCTGGATCGCGACCCGGGCACCGGCCAGCGGCAGGTCGCGCGGGCCGGCGGCGCGCTGCAGGGTGAAGACGGCGCCACGCGCCGTTGCCTCGTTGCGGCCAAGCGAGCCGCCGACGGCTATTGGCTTGCCGGTGACCACGCCGTGGATGGTGTAGCCGTGGTGCATCGAATAGGTGTCCATCATCCAGGCCATGGTCTGGGCGTTGGTGTTCACGTCCGGCGCCGGGATGTCCCGATCTGGCCCGATAAGCGGGCTGATCTCGGTCGTAAATCGTCGGGTGAGGCCCTCCAGCTCGCGGTTGGAGAGCTGCTTGGGATCCACGATCACCCCGCCCTTGCCGCCGCCGTAGGGGATGTTGACCACGGCGCACTTCCAGGTCATCCACATCGCCAGCGCACGCACCTCGTCGCGGGTCACGTCCTGGTGGTAGCGGATGCCGCCCTTGGCGGGGCCGCGGCTGACGTTGTGATGCACGCGGTAGCCGGTGAAGACCTCCACGTGCCCGTCGTCCATCCGGACCGGGAAGTTGACGGTCAGCTCGCGCTTTGGGACCCGGAGCACGCGCCGCAGGCCGGGGGCCAGGTCGAGGAGCTCGGCGGCACGGTCGAACTGCGCCTGGGCCACGGCCCAGATGTTCGGCGCTTCAGCGACAGGATTGGTGGCCATGGTGGTGGGTTGAAGCCTCCAGTGCAGTGGCGCCGCGGCGCCGCCGGCGGTTGTTGGGCGGCAGCAGGCCGGACGCGGAATCTGGCCGATTATAGGGGCGCCCCTCCGCGGCGCGCCCCGTGCTGAAGGTCACCCGCCACCCGGGCCGACGGGCCCTTGGGCGATTGCCTCGATCGCGAGTGCCACCGCCCCGCCTCCGCCCAAGCACAGGGTCGCCAGCCCGTGCCGCCCGCCGCGGCGCCGCAGCTCGTACAGGAGCGTGGTCAGGACCCGCGCGCCGGATGCCCCGATCGGATGGCCGAGCGCGATGGCACCCCCGTTGACGTTCACCCGGTCCCAGTCGAAGCCCAGCGCGTTGCCGTCGGCCAGGACCTGTGAGGCGAACGCCTCGTTGATCTCGACCAGATCGAAGTCCCCGATCCGCATGCCGAGCTTGTCGAGCAGCCGAGTCACCCCTGCGATGGGCGCCTCGAAGAGCCACTCGGCGGCCACGTCGGCCTGGGCATAGCCGATGATCCGGGCCAGCGGGCGCCAGCCCTCGACTGCGGCGACGTCGGATGAGGCGAGCACCAGCGCCGCGGCGCCATCGGTGATGCCGGGGGCATTGCCGGCGGTGACCGTCCCACCCTCCGGCTGGAAGGCGGGCTTCAGGCGAGCGAGGGCCTCGATGGAGGTATCTGCGCGGGGGTTCTCATCGGTGTCGACGATGGTCGAGCCCTTCTTGCCTGGCACTTCCACCGGGACGATTTCGTCGCTGAAGCGCCCCTCGGCGATCGCCGCCATTGCACGCTGGTGGGAGCGCAGGGCGAAGGCGTCCTGGGCATCGCGAGTCACCTCGTGCTTGGCCGCTACCCGCTCGGCGTGGATCCCCATGTGGACGTCGCAGATGGCGCACCACAACCCGTCGTGGACGGTGGCGTCAACCAATTCGGCGTTGCCGAGGCGGTAACCGGCCCGGGCCCCGGGCAGCAGGTACGGCCCCAGGTTCATGTTCTCCATCCCGCCCGCCACGATCACCTCCGCGTCGCCCGCCCTGATGGAGGCGGCGCCGAGCATGACCGCCTTCAGGCCGGAACCGCACACCTTGTTGATGGTCGTGGCGCCCACGCCGTCGGGGAGCCCCGCGCCCAGGGCCGCCTGGCGGGCCGGGGCCTGCCCGGCTCCGGCCTGGATGACCTGTCCCATGATCACCTCGCCGATGCGTTCGCCGGGAACACCGGCACGACGCACCGCCTCGCGGATCGCGGTGGCACCGAGCGCAGTGGCGGGGACCGTGGAAAGGCCACCTCCGAACTTGCCGATGGGGGTTCGAGCGGCGGAGAGAATCACGACCTCAGTCATGCCGACATCCTACTCGCGACCGACATTGAACCGATTCGTGGGTGCCCGACCCCATACGCTTTGAGTGGAGCCGACCGGCTCCACCATCGGAGGGAGTGATGGATAGGTCCTTGGTGGAGCAGGCGCAGCGAGGCGATCGGGAGGCGTTCACCCGCCTGGCGTTCGAGCTCAGCGACCGCCTGTCCGGGGTTGCGCATCGGATCCTGCGCGACTTCGACTCCGCCGGTGATGCGCTTCATGTGACGCTCCTGCGCATCTGGCAGGACCTGCCAACCCCGCGCGACCCGGCCTCGTCGAGGCCTGGTCGTCTGCCCGGCCAGTCCTCACGACTTCATTGGCATCCGGACGCGTGGAGAAACGCCGTCAACCTGTTGCCTCCCATGCGTCGATCGTGGCGAGAATCTCGGCCTTCACTCCGGCGCTGGCGAACGCCGCACGAGCTGCCCGCCGCTGTAGCTCACCGAGGTCCCGCCGCGAGAGACCAGCCAGGCGGACGAGGTGCCGGAGCTCACCGGTCAGGGTCGTTCGGAAGAACGGCGGGTCGTCGCTCGAGATCGTCATGTTCACGCCCGCCCTCCAGAACGCCGCAGCCGGATGCGTCTCGAGCGACGGGAACAAGCCAGTCCCGACGTTCGACGTCGGACAGACGTCCAGCACGACCCTGTCGCGGACCAACCTCTCGAGCAGCACCGGGTCTTGGCTGGCTGCTACGCCATGCCCGATTCGGTCCGCCTCGAGGACGTCGATCGCTTCCCGGATGCTCTCCGGCGGGCCCATCTCGCCGGCATGAACCTCGAACCCAAGCCGCAGCAGTCGCGCCGCAGCGCGGAAGGGGAGGAACTCCTCGACCGATACGGTTCCCTCGACTCCCGTCAGTCCCAGTCCGACGATCGGCGCATCAGCATCTTCGACAAGGCGGAGGGTGGCATCGGCCTCGGCGCGCCCCAGATCCCGCATGGCGTCAACGACCAACGCCACGCGGGTCCGCTGTCCGGCGGCCGCGAGTCCTCGCTTGAGGGCGGCCCACATCGCGACCGGTTCGATGCCGTTCCTCGCGCAGATCATGGCGGTGAACATCGCCTCCGAGTAGATGACGTTCTGGGCAGCCTGCGCACGCGCGAAGTCGGCCGCGACCAGCTCCAGATCGTCGGGCGTACGAACGAACTCGTTGGCGGCCATGTATGCGTCCAGGAATGCCCGGAAGTCAGGGTAGTACCCGGGATACTGCCCGTCGACAAGAATGAGCGCCTCACTTGGATCCGCCCCGTGCCTGCGTGCCAGCGTCGCGGCGGTCGCCTCGGAGATGGTTCCGTTGAGATGGACATGCAGTTCCACCTTCGGGACGGTCGCGATGTCGCGCTCGGTCGCGAGGTCGGTCATGTCTCTCCTGTGCTGCGCCTCGAGGGCGCTGATCGAGCCTAGTCGGCGCCGCCCTTGTCGTCCGCGTCAAACAGGTACGCGACCTTGTCCGCCCACTTGGTGACGACGACCCGGGTCTTGACCTTCAGGGACGGGGTCATCTCGCCCTCCTCCTCGGTCAGGAGGCGGGGCAGGAGCGCCACGCGGCGCGGCCGCTCGTAGTTGGCGAAGTTCTCGACCTTGGCCCGGACCTCGCCTTCGATCAACTTCTGGATCGCCTTGTCGGCGACCAACTGCTCGGGGGGCATCTCGGCCAGGCCGTTGGCGGCGGCCCACTTGGCCACCTCCTCGAACTCGGGGACGATCAGCGCCCCGGTGTACGGCTGGTTATCGCCGAGCACCACCGCTTGGGCGATATAGCGGCTGGCGAGCATCGCGATCTCCATCGGTGCGGGTGCCACGTTCTTGCCGTTGCCCAGCACGATGATGTTCTTCAGCCGATCAGTGATTCGGACCCGGCCGAAGTCGTCGATCTCGCCAATGTCACCGGTGTGGAACCAGCCATCGGGCTCGATCACCTTGGCGGTGTCATCGGGCTGGTTGTGGTAGCCCAGCATCACCTGCGGGCCGTGGGCCAGGAGCTCCCCGTTGGTCGGGTCGACCCGGATCTTGGTGCCGGCCACCGGCCGTCCGACCATTCCGAACTTGAAGTCGTCGGGTCGGTTGATGGTGAGCAGGGGAGCGGTCTCGGTCAGCCCCCAGCCCTCGAGGATCAGCATTCCCATGGCGTAGAAGAACTCCCCCACCTCGCGGCCCAGCGGCGCGCCGCCCGACACGAAGTAGCGCACCCGACCCCCGGTGCGGGCCTTGATCTTGTGGAAGACCAGCTTGTCCGCGACGCGCATCTGCAGGCGCAGCCCGAACGAGTCAGCGCGCCCGTCGAGGTGGTTCTGGTAGTGGCGCCGGCCGAGGCCGAGCGCCCAGTGAAAGATCTTCTGGCGCAGTGGCGGAGCCGCCTCGACGGTGGACAGGACGCGTGAGTAGAGGCGCTCGTAGAGCCGGGGCACCGACACCATCACGGTTGGCCTGACCTCGGCCATGTTGGCTGCCAAGCGCTCGATCATGGGTTCGGCGTAGGCGATGGTGCAGCCGCGGCCGAGCGGCACGAATTGGCCGGCGGCCCGCTCGGTCATGTGCGAGAGCGGGAGGAACGAGAGGAACAGGTCGTTCTCGTTGAAGTCGACCGCCTGGATCCCGGCCCAGAAGATGTGCAGGATGTTGCCGTGGGTCAGGACCACGCCCTTGGGGTTGGCGGTGGTGCCGGAGGTGTGGACGATGGTCGCGACCTTGGACGGCGGAAAGGCGCGCCAGGCCTCGGTCCACTCCCGGAGTTCGCCGGGTTCAACCGTGGAGAGGTCGAAGATGTCGTCGAAGCTGACCGCTCCCTCGGGCAGTTTGCCGCGGTCATCGATGACGACCACGTGTTCGAGGGTGGGGCACTCCGCGCGGACCTTCTCGATCTTGGCTGCCTGCTGCAGGTTCTCGACAAAGACCAGCCGCGCCCCGACATTGTTGATGATGTAGGCGGCCTGGCCGGGCTCCACCGACGGATAGATCGGGGCGGTGATGGCGCCCAGCGAGAGCGCGCCCATGTCGGCGATCAGCCATGCCGGGCGAGTGCGGCTCATCACGCAGACCCGGTCGCCATCGCGAATGCCCAGATGCTTCAGGCCCATCGCCACCTGGCTGACCCAGTCCCAGGTCTGCCGGTAGGTGGTGCTGGTCCACTCGGCCGCCTCTTCCTCCGGCGGGGCGCCGCCGAGCTGGCGCTTGGTCTTGGGCAGTCGCCAGCGCAGTGCTTCCTTGTCCGGGAAGCGTTCGACGCTGCGGTGGACCAGGTCCACCAGGTTGCTGGCGCGGAATTCTTCGGGGACGACGAGCGGCTCGCCCTCGGACAGGAGGGGCCGCGAAGGGGCGGTGCTGGACGGTTCGGCGGTGGCGGTCGTCATGGAAGGCTGCCTCCGGTGCGGTGTCGGGCGATGCCCGGCGGTCCGCAGATCATGACCGATCCGGCGGCCGATGTGAACCGTCAAATACCGAATCAGGCGCGGGTGGCTTCGCTCAGCACTTCGCGGGCGATGACCAGGCGCTGGATCTGGTTGGTGCCCTCGTAGATCTGCGCGCCCTTGGCGTCGCGCATCAGCCGCTCGACCGGGTTGTCGCGGCTGTAGCCGGCGCCTCCGAAGATCTGGACCGCGTCAGTCGCCACCTTCATGGCGGCGTCGCTGGCGAAGAGCTTGGCCATGCTCGAGGCCTGCGCGATCGGCTGCCCCGCGTCGCGCAGCCGGGCAGCGCGCCAAGTGAGCAGCCGAGCGGCATCGACGGCCGTGGCAGCATCGGCCAGCATCGCCTGGACCATCTGCTGATCTCCGATCGGCCTGCCGAATTGGCGGCGGGTGGAGGCGTGCCGGGCGGCATGCTCGAGGGCGGAGCGGGCCAGTCCCACGCATGCGGCCGCGATGCTGATTCGACCCGATGCGAGTGCTCCGAGCGCGATCTTGAGCCCCTCGCCCTGGTCCCCCAGGCGGTTGGCGACGGGGACCTGCGCATCGGCGAAGACCAGCTCGGCAGAAATGGTGTCGCGGATTCCCATCTTGCGCTCGTGCGAACCGATGCTGAATCCGGGGGCCTCGGCCTCGACCACGAGGGCAACGGTCCCAGCCTGGCCGAGGGCGCGATCGACGGTGGCGAAGACCAGGTTGACCTCCGCCTCTCCGCCGTTGGTGATCCAAACCTTGGTGCCATCGAGCCGATAGGTGTCACCGTCGAGGCGTGCCCGCAGGGCAAGGGCGCCGGCGTCGGAGCCCGATCCCGGCTCGGTCAGGGCGAAGGCACCCAGCCAACGCCCGGCGCTCATCTCCGGCAGCAGCCGGTCCCTAAGCTGGTCCGAGCCGTGCTCGAGGATCGGCAGTTGAGCGAGGGTGTGGACCGACATGCTGACCGCCATTCCCATGTCGGCGGCGCCGAGCTCTTCCATGACCAGGATCCAGTTGAAGTAGGGCATCCCGGCTCCGCCGTGGCGCTCCGGGATCGGCACGCCGGCGAGTCCCAGCTCACCCATGGCGGTGAAGAGCGATCGGTCGTAGCGCTCCTCCTCGTCCCGCGCGGCGACCGTGGATCCGAGTCTGCGCTGGGCGAAGTCGCGGGCCAGGTCGCGGACCGCGCGCTCGTCCGGCGAGAGGGCGAACGGGTCGCGCATCAGCCGACCCTGGTGCCGGTCTCGTCGTACCGATAGAAGCCCCGGCCGGCCTTGCGTCCGAGGTGTCCCGCGGCCACCATCTGGCGCAGCAGGGGGGCGGCGCGAAACTTCGGATCGCCGAAGCCGCGGTACAGGACGTCCATGACGTTGAGCATCACGTCGTTGCCGATGAAGTCGCTCAATTCGAGCGGGCCCATGGGGTGGTTCAGGCCCAGCCTTGCGCCGACGTCGATGTCCGCAGCCGAGCCGGTGCCGTCCATCAGGGCGAAGATTGCCTCGTTGATGAACGGGCCGAGCATCCGGTTGACGATGAAGCCGGGATAGTCGCGCGATTCGATCACCGTCTTGCCCAACTCGCCGGCGAACGTGCGGCAGGCGTCGGCGGTGGCGTCGTCGGTCTCGAGGCCGCGGATGATCTCGATCAGGCCCATCACCGGCACGGGCGAGAAGAAGTGCAGGCCGATGAAGCGGCTCGGCCGATCGGTGGCGGTGGCAAGGGCGGTGATGCTGATGCTACTGGTGTTCGACGCGAAGATGGCGGCGGGATCGGCCGCAGCGGTCATGGCGGCCCACGAGCTGCGCTTGAGCGCCTCGTCCTCGAAGACAGCCTCGATCAGGAGGTCGTGGCCTCCGGCAGCATCGGTTCCGACCGCGGTGGTCACCCGGGCCAGTTGTTCGTCGGCGGCAGGCTGGTCCATGCGTCCCTTCGCCACCTGGCGAGCGAGATTGGCGGCCATCCGGGCCTTGCCCTTCTCGGCGAGGTCGGCGGTCCGATCCGAGAGGGTGACGCGCTTGCCTGCCGCGGCGCTGACCTGGGCGATGCCATGCCCCATCAGGCCGGCACCCAGCACGAAGACCCGTTCGATGCTCATCGTCGGCAAGCCTACCAGTCGCCCTTCGAGAGCCGCTCCGCCGCAGTCAGCGGATCCACTCGGCGCTCGGCCAGGGCATCCAGGGTTGCCTCCCATTCTGGGTGCGCCTCAGCTCGGCGAGCCGCGAGGTGGGCGAGTGCCCGATGAAGTTGGTGGCGTGCCCGCTCACGGGCCCGATCGGGACGGCGAGCGGTCGTGCGATGAGCGTCCACCGCATCGGCCAGGGCGGCCACCCCGTCGCCGGTCAACGCGGTGGCGACCAGCACCTTTGGTGCGCTGCGGGTGAGGCGCCCGCCCACCGACGAGAGCATGGCCCGGAGTCGTTTCGCCGCAGGCTCGGCGCCTGGCCGATCCCCCTTGTTGACCACGATCAGGTCCGCCACCTCGAGAAGCCCGGCCTTGATGGCCTGCACCTCGTCGCCCATCTCCGGGACCTCGACAACCACCGTGGTCTCCGCCAGGCGCGCGATCTCAACCTCGCTCTGACCGGCCCCCACCGTCTCGATCAGGACCGGGTCGAACCCGGCCGCGTCGAGAGCGGCGGCGCTCAGCCAGGTGGCCGCCGCGATTCCACCCAGCTCTCCGCGGGCGGCCATCGAGCGCACGAAGACGTCGGCATCCCCGGCGTGGTCCATCATCCTGATCCGATCGCCCATGATCGCGCCGCCGGTGAACGGGGAGGAGGGGTCGACCGCCAGGACGCCCACCTTGCGGCCGCGGCGCCGCCACTCGCGAATCAGCATGTTGACCAGGGTCGACTTGCCACTCCCGGGCGGCCCGGTGATCCCGACCAGGTGTCCGCCCTGCCCGGCCGCCAGCAGCTCGGGAAGCAGCTCCCTGACCCCTGGCGCGTCGGATTCGATGCCGGTCAGCAGGCGCGCCAGCGCCCGGCGGTCTCCGCCCCGGGCATCGCGCAGCAGCTCAGCCGGGCCGGCCACTGGCCTGCTCAGCCGGTGCGCCGTGCGTGCTCGCGGAGGTAGCGCGCAACCTCGCCAATGGTCGTGCCGGGGCCGAAGACCTCGGCGATCCCTACCGCCTTCAGGGCCGTCACGTCGGCATCGGGGATGATGCCACCCGCCGCCAGCAGCACGTCGTGCATGCCACGCTCGCGCAGCAGGGCGGCCACCTTGGGCAGCAGGGTCATGTGCGCGCCAGACAGGATCGACAGCCCGACCACATCAACGTCCTCCTGGGCCGCAGCGTCCACGATCATCTCCGGCGTCTGGCGCAGGCCGGTATAGATCACTTCGAAGCCCTCGTCGCGCAGGCCGCGTGCGAGCACCTTGGCGCCGCGGTCGTGACCGTCCAGTCCGGGCTTGGCGATCAGGACGCGGATCGGCGCGGCGTGCTCATCGGTCATCGGTCGCCTGATTCTAGTCCCGGCCTGCCTCGACCAGGGCGTCGATCGAGGCGGCCATGGCCAGGTCGCGTTGGGTCAATCCGCCGGCTGCCTTGGTCGTCAGGCGAAAGGTCACGCGCCGCCACGCGATCTCGATGTCGGGATGGTGATCCGCGGACTCGGCCGCGTCGGCCACCCGGTCGACAAGCTCGATCGCGGCCCGGAAAGAGCGACGATGAACGCTGCGCACGATCCAGGTGTCGGCGCGTTGCCATTCGGTCAATTGGGCCAGGCCGGCGTCGATCTCGGCCGGGCTGAGCAGGGGGGCGTAGGGCATCGGTTCAGTTGCCCGGACGCGAGGCTCGGCCGACGAACGCGAGGAACTCGGCGCGGGTACGGGCGTCACGCCGGAAGGTGCCCAGCATCGAGCTGGTGACCATGGTCGCGCCCGGCTTGGCCACCCCGCGGATGGTCATGCACAGGTGCGTCGCCTCGACCACGCAGGCCACGCCCTTGGGATCGAGGCGCTCCATCAGCAACCCGGCAATCTGCTGGGTCATGCGCTCCTGGAGCTGCAGGCGTCGGGCGTACAGGTCCACCACACGCGGGATCTTGGAGAGGCCGATGACCCGGCCGCGCGGAAGGTAGCCGACATGCGCGGTCCCGAAGAAGGGGAGCAGGTGGTGCTCGCACAGCGACGCGAACTCGATATCGCGGACCACCACCATCTCGTCGTAGTCCACCTCGAACGAGGCGTCGAAGAGTTCGTCCGGATCAGCGGCATAGCCGGAGGTCATCTCCGCGTACATCCGCCGTACCCGCTCGGGCGTGCCGAGCAGGCCGGCCCGGTCGGGGTCCTCCCCGACCTCGGCCAGCAGGGTGCGCACCGCCTCGGGGATGCGGCTGCCGGCGTCGTCGTCGCTCACGCCACGCATCGTACCCGCTCCGTCCGGCGCTGCCACCGTGGCGCGCTGATCGGGCTCGGCTATGATCCGAGGCCGATGACCGCCCAGGCTCGCGGCCGCCATCCGCTCGCCGCCGCAGTCACCGGCACAACCCTCGCCGCCCTGCTGGCAGCCGCGTGGTTCGTGCCGCCGCTGGCGATCCTGGTCGTCTGGCCGCTCCTGTTCGTGATCCCGGGCTGGGCCGTGATGTCGCTGGTTCGGCCGCGGATCGCAGCCACCGGCCGGCTCGGGCTGGCCGTGATCCTCTCGGTGGCGGGCTCGGCTCACCTGGTCTACTGGCTCAGCATGGCGACCGGTGGCTATCAGCGCGAGGTGATCTGGATCGCTGCCGGGATGCTGGCCGCGCCGCTGGTGGTGGCATCCTGGCGCGGCGGGGCCGCCAGGCTGGGGGGCGAGATCGGCAGTGGGTGGCGCGCGCTGCGACGAGAGGCGGCCGGCTTCATCTTCGCCGTGGCGATGGGCGCACTTGTGGCCCTCATCCTGGCCAGCGGCCTGTGGCACCCGGTGCCCAATGGCGTGGCGGCGGGCGGGTCGAACTGGAGCGACCTGGGCGTGCACCTCGCCATCGCGCAGTCGCTCAACGCCGGCAACTTCCCGCCGCAGGTCCCCTACTTCGCCGGCGCGCCACTGGTCTACCACTGGTTCTCGGACTTCCACGCCGCGATCGCTGCGTCGGCTGCCGGGCTCTTCGCCATCCCGGCCTTCGTCGTCTCGTCGGCGATCCTGGCCGCCGCCCTGGCACTCCTGGTTCATGGGCTGGCGCACGCGTTGCTGCCCGGCCGCGGCGCGCGGCGAGCCGCGCTGGTGGCGGCCGCGCTGGTGGTGCTCGGCGGCGGACTGGGCTGGATCCGGCTGGTCGGCGACGTGAGCGCCGGGCTGGGCGATCCGCTGGCCCTGATCGCCCGGAACTCGTACGACAACGCCTGGCTTACCGAATCGCCCCCCTACTTCCGAATCCCGTCGGTGATGGGCACCGGACTGCTGGTGCATCGGGCCACCACGGCGGGCCTCCCGATGCTGGCAGGCGCCCTGCTGTTGTTGGTTGCGGGGCTGCCGAACGCCCGTAGGCTGGCCGCCGGCTGGCGGGATCGGCCTGCCCTGATCACGTTGGCCGGCGCGTGCGGCGCGCTGCTGGCGCCATTCCACTTCTTCTACTTTCCGGTGGTCCCCATCCTTGTCCTGGCCTGGGTGATCGTGGGCGGGCGCCTTGTCGATCGCCACGCGGCGCGCAACGCGGCCCTCTTCCTGGCCCCGTACCTGCTGGCGCTGCCGTTCGCGCTGTCGGCCGCCGGGCAGGCGGCCGCATCGGGCGATCTGCGCTGGGTTCCCGGCTGGGAATCGGCCCCGTGGACGGACGGCACGGCGGCGGTCGTTTTCTTCTACCTGACCAACCTGGGGATCCCGTTCGTGCTGGCCCTGGTGGCGCTGCTCAACCGGCGCACCCCGGAGCGCGCCTTTCTCGCCGCCTGGCTGGCGATCCTGTTCATCATCCCCAACCTGGTGCAGGTCAGCATTGTCAGCTTCGACATGAACAAGCTCTTCCAGGCCATGTGGATCGGGGTCGCGCTGGCCGCTGCGGCGCTGCTGCGACGCTGGCCCTGGCCGATCGCAGTGTTGGTGGTGGCGCTCAGCGCTCCATCTCCTTTGCTTGCCGGTGCGTGGACCGCGGTGAACCGGCTCGAGGTCCTCAGCCACGCCGAGCTGCGCGCCGCCGACTGGATTGCGACCAACACGCCTCCGGGCGCCGTCTTCGTGACCAATGGCTGGCTCAACTCGCCCACCGATCCAGCGGGGCGGTTGCGGGTTCTGACCTATTCGGTCTATATCGCCAACCTTGGTCTCGACCCCACTCAACGGATGGCGCAGGTGGACCAGGTCTATTGCGGCGGGAACGCCGCCCGTGCGGCCGAACTGGCGGACGCCATGCAAGCCGACTACCTGCTCGACACAGGCCCCCCGCGCAGTGACTGCGAGGCCCGCACTGACTTCGGATCCAGCCCGCGCTGGACGCTGGCCTACCGCGACGGCGGCCTGGCCATCTGGAAGGTGGAGTCCGGCGCAACCTCCGTATCATCGGAGTCGTGAGCGGCGCGACGCCGTCCGCGGGTGGCGCGGCGGTCTCCCTGGAGCACCTCAGCAAGCGGTTCGGCCCGCCGGGGACGGCCACGGTCGTGACTGACCTCAGCCTCGAGATCGGGGCGGGGGAGGTGTGCGTCCTGGTCGGGCCGTCGGGCTGCGGCAAGACCACCACCATGCGCATGATCAACCGGTTGGTGGAGCCGAGCGCGGGCCGGGTCACGATCGGCGGAGAGGACGTGTCTGCGATGCCGGCGGTCGAACTCCGGCGCCGGATCGGGTACGTGATCCAGCAGGTCGGCCTCTTCCCACACCTCAGCGTGGCCGACAACGTGGCGGTGGTGCCGCGCCTCCTGCGCTGGCCCGAATCGCGGGTGCGCGCCCGGGTTGACGAACTGCTCGCGCTGGTTGGGCTCGAGCCCAGTGACTTCGGGCCGCGCTACCCCGCCGCGCTCTCCGGCGGCGAACGCCAGCGAATCGGGGTCGCCCGGGCGCTGGCCGCCGACCCGCCGGTGATGCTCATGGACGAGCCCTTTGGTGCGGTCGACCCGATCCGTCGCGAGCGGCTGCAGAACGAGTTCCTGCGCCTCCAGGCCCAGGTCCGCAAGACGGTGGTGTTCGTGACCCATGACGTGGACGAGGCGATCAAGATGGCCGATCGGATCGCGATCCTGGCACCCGGAGGGGCGCTGGCCCAGGTCGGCGCGCCGGATGCGATCCTGGCTGCGCCCGCCTCGCGCTTCGTCGAGCACTTCGTGGGTGCCGACCGCGGGCTGAAACGCCTGTCGCTGGCGCGTGTGCGCGACCTCGCCCTGAGCGCGCCGCTAACGGCGGAACTCGGTGAGATGGCCTCGGCCGTGCGTCGGCGACTGGCCGATGCCGGCTTCAGGTACGCGCTGCTGATCGACGCACAGGATCGCCCGCTGGGCTGGATCGGCTCCGATGAGTTGGGTGACGACCGGCACTTGGCCGAGGCGGACGCGACGCCAGGCTCGCCGCTCCTCCAGCCGGAGACCACCCTGCGCGACGCCCTGTCCGTGATGCTCGGATCGGCGGTCCAGCTCGGGGTGGTGGTCGATGACCGGGATCGGGTGCTCGGCCTGATCAGCGTGGATGCCATCTCGGCGGTGATCCAGGCGCTGCCTGCCGATCCGACCGTGGAGGGCTGACCATGCGGCTCGAAGACGAGTTTATTCGCTGGGACTGGCTGGCCCGCAACCTCGACCTGCTCGGCTTCCGGCTGGCCGAGCACGTCCTGATCACGGCGCTGGCCGTGATCGTCGGCTTCGCGATCGCCTTCCCGGTGGCCCTCCTGATCCATCGCCGGCGGTGGCTGATCGGCCCGATCCTCGGACTGGCCGGGGCGCTGTACGCGATCCCCAGCCTCGCCCTCTTCGGCCTCCTGATCCCGATCACCGGCATCTCGCTGCTCACCGCGGAGATCGCACTGGTGAGCTACACCCTGCTGATCCTGGTTCGGAACACGCTCCTCGGCCTGGACGGGGTGGACCGCGACGTGCTCGACGCAGCGGCCGGGATGGGCCTCTCGGCGCGGCAGCGGCTCTGGCGAGTGGAACTGCCGCTGGCCGTTCCGCTGATCGTGACCGGGCTGCGACTGGCAACCGTGACCACCATCGGGTTGGTGGCAGTCACCGCGCTCATCGGCCAGGGCGGCCTGGGGTTCGTGATCCTGACCCTCGGCATCAACCGCGGGTTCACCGGAACGACTGCGATCTACGCCGCTTCATTGCTCTCTGTCTTGTTGGCGGTGGCTGCGGATTTCGGTTTCGTCCGGCTCCAGCGCCGGCTGACACCGTGGTCGCGGACGCGGAGCGCCTGAGCGGATGGAATTCATCGGCGAGGTCGCTGCCTGGTTCGGCGATCCGGCCCACTGGGCCGGACGCGACGGGATCCCGGTGCGCGTGCTCGAGCACCTCGAACTGTCCGGCGTCGCGCTGCTCGCCGCCCTGTTGATCGCGGTCCCGATCGGGCTGGTGATCGGCCATACCGGTCGCGGCGCGGTGGTGGCGATCAGCATCACCAACATCGGGCGAGCCCTGCCATCGGTGGGCGTGCTGGGGATGGTGCTCCCGTTCACCCTGCGGGCCGGCTGGGGATTGGGCCTGGTCCCGACCCTGATCGCCCTGACCGTGCTGGCTATCCCGCCGATCGTGGGCAACCTGTACGCCGGCCTGCGCGAGGTCGACCGCGACCTGGTCGAGGCCGGGCGCGGGATGGGGATGAGCGGGCCGCAGTTGCTTTGGCGAGTTGAGCTCCCGATCGTCCTACCGGTGGGGCTGGCCGGGGTCCGCACCGCGGCGGGGCAGGTCATTGCGACGGCCACCATCGGGGCGATCCTGTCGGCCGGTGGGCTGGGGCGGTACATCCTCACCGGGCTCGCGGCGCAGGATTACCCGCGGATGGTGGCAGGCGCGCTACTGGTCATGCTGCTGGTCCTGACCGTGGAGGGCCTCTTCGCCTTGCTCCAGCGCGCGGCGCGCTCGCCCGGCCTGCAGCCTCCCGCCGGCATCCCGACGGCCGCCTCGCTGGCGTAGGGGTCACGATCGGGAGCGCTGCTACACTTGGGCCGACCACGCGCGCCGCGCGCGACACATGCCAAGCAGACCAGTATGGAGGAGAGACCCAATGCGGCAATTCCGCATGCTCGCCGTTGGGGCGACGCTGCTGGCGGTGACGATCGCCGCCTGCTCGTCGGGTGACGGCAGCCCGAGCTCGCAGCCATCACCCTCGAGCGAACCCTTGCCGACGGTCATTGTCGGCTCAGCCAACTTCAGCGAATCGGCCGTGGTGGGCGAGATCTACGCCCAGGCCCTCGAGGCCGCCGGCTTCACCGTGGAGCGGCACCTCTACTTCGGTATCCGCGAGACAACCCAACCGGCCCTCGAGAGCGGTCAGTTGACCCTCATGCCCGAGTACCTCGGAGGCCTGGCGACCTACCTGGGCAGTGAGGCGGTCAGCGATCCCCAGACCACGCTCGACGCGCTGCAGGTGCTGCTGGAGGCGAACGGCCTGACGGCATTCGAGTTCACGCCGGGCGCTGACAGCGATGGCTTCGCGGTCCGCGCCGAAACGGCGGATGCCTATGGACTGGTCACTATGAGCGACCTGACTGCGATTGCCGATCAGCTCACCTGGGGCCTGCCGGCCGAATGTGCGGACCGACCCCTGTGCGGCCCCGGACTGCTCGAGGTCTACGGGATCGACATTGCGGCGGTGCCGGTCGAGAACCTGAGTGCCTGCAGCCCCGCGATGGCGCAGGCACTCGATGCGGGGGCGATCGACATCGCGCGGGTGTGCACCACCCAGCCCCAGATCGCGCAGTACAACCTCGTATTGCTGACTGACGACCAGGGCCTGAATCCCGCCCAGAACATGGTGCCGGTGGTGACCCGGGCGCTGGCCGATGCGGGCGGCGCGGCCCTCGCCGATACGCTCAACGCGGTGTCGGCGAAGCTGACCACCGATGCGCTGACCGTCCTTCAGTTGCAGGTGGACGTCGAGCTCCGAGACCTGGACGAGGTCGCCCGGCAGTGGCTGGACGACAACGGCCTCCTGTAACCGTCATCTCCCTGCTCACCGATGCGCGGCCGGCCTCCGGGCCGGCCGCTCGCTATTGTTGGGGCGATGTCCGATCACCTCGACCTGGCCGACTGGCGCCGCCGGATGGCCGGCCTGTACCAGGCCCTCCGCGACGACCGACGAGCCGAACCATCGCGCCTGGTGGCCTTCCGGGCCGGACGCGACCGGCTTTTCGCGGCGCATCCCCAATCCCCCATCCCACAGGCGGAGCGTCGCGCATTCCGGGGCCTGGCCTACTGGCGCCACGACCCCGCTCTCCGCTTCACGGTCCGGCTCGAGCCGGACCTGGCCGCAGCCCCCCTGGACCTGCCCCGATCGGGGCCGGGAACGGTAATGCCCTTCGCCCGGATCGGGTGGGTGCGGCTGGAAGTGGGCGGGACGGAGGTCCGGCTGGCGGTCTACTGGCTGAACGAGTACGCCGGCGGAATCTTCCTGCCGTTTCGCGACGCGACCAGCGGGGTCGAAACCTACGGCGGCGGTCGCTACCTGTGGGACTCGGCCAAGGGAGCCGACCTCGGCGGGGACGGCGATCGGCTGGTGATCGATCTCAATTACGCGTATCACCCGTCCTGCGTGTACGACGCCCGGTGGAGCTGTCCGCTGGCGCCCGACGAGAACTGGCTGAGCGTGCCGGTCCTGGCCGGGGAGCGCCTCGCCCCGGAGCCGGGCGGCCACTGAGCGTGACCACCGAGCCGGACCCTCGCCCCGGCCTGCGCTGTATCAAGTGCGGGCGTCCGGTGGGGCCCGACGAGTCGGTGTGCCAGGTTTGCAACCGAGCCGGGATGTCCACCCCGGCCACGACCCAGATGCACGCCACGATCGTGGTCGCAGTTGGCGCGGCGCTGGTCCTGCTCGCGGTCTGGGCTGGGCTCAGCCAGCGCGGCGGCGGCCCGTACGTCGGCTCCGTGCTCGAGATGCACCTGGACCCGCCGTATGGCGTGGTTGTCAGCGCTTCCGTGGCGAACCACGGAACGAATCCGGAACGAGCTCGATGTGACCTGGTGGCGCAGGATGCCGATGGAGCCGTGCTGCGACGCGCGACCGCGCTCACGCCGCAGATCGCGGCGGGCGGGAGCGTGACCTTCGAACAGCGGATCCCCGGACTGGCCGAACTCCCGGCGCTCGTGACCGTGGACTGCCGCTGACCATGGCGCGGGCCGCGTATCCTGCCGCCATGCGCCGTCCTGCCCGCCGCCTGGTCCGGGTTGCCCTACCGCTGGCCCTGGCGGGCCTGCTGCTCGGCGGCTCGCTGGTTGCGGTGGCGGCTGGGCCGCCCTTCCCGGATCCGGTGCCCAATCAATCGGTCTACGACGAGGCCGAGGTCCTGTCGCCGGAGGTGGAAGCGGCCCTCGAGGACCGAATCGACGCGATCGAGGCGCGCAGCGGAGCCGAGATGGCGATCTACCTGCAGGTCAACCCGGGCGCCACCGGAGAGTCGAACCTGAGCGGCGCCGTCGCGCTGATGGACCAGTGGGGCGTCGGGAGGGAGGGCTTCAACGACGGGTTCGTGATCCTGCTCTCATATGACACCGACCTGATCCACGGTCAATTGAGCACGTATGCGGGCGAGGGGTTCCTGGTCGCCTACCTGTCCGAGGACGATCAGACCCGCCTTCGCGACGACGTGATGGTGCCGGCGCTGCAGACCGGCGAGGTCGAGGCAGCCATGCTGCTGGCAGTCGAATTCGTGGATACCGCGGTCACGGTGGATGCTGCCAACGGCCTGCAGATCTTCCGGGTCGTCAACGCGGCAGTCGGGCTGATCGGCGGGCCGATCCTGCTGCTGCTGACCCTGGGCCTGGCATTCCGTGCGTGGCGGCGCGAGGGTGATGATCCCGAATTGACCGACTCCGAGTCGATCCTGATGGCCGGCCCCCCAGCCGAGATGACCCCCGCGCTGGCCACCGTGGTGCGCAACGGAGCGGCGGACCAGGGCAGCCTCCAAGTGGTGCTGCTCGACCTGGCCAGCACCGGCCGGCTGCGCTTCGACAACCTCGACCAGGTTCGCAAGGTGAAGAGCGATGACTTTCCCGATCCCCTCGTCGACCCGCGGATCGAGGTGCTCGATCCCCCCTCCGACGCGCGCCGGATGGGGCGTCCGGAGGCGCTGGCCTACGAAACCATCCATCGCCAATCCATCGGCCGGATCCTGACCCGTGAGTCCCTGTGGAGCCTGAACGATGCCCTGCAGCCGACCCTCGGTCAGCTCGAGGACGAGGCGGTCGGGCTCGGCTGGCTCACCCAGCCTGCCACCCCGGTGATCAATCGCTGGGGATTCACCGGCCTCGCTGAACTGGGCCTGGGGATCGTCTCGGTCGTGCTCGCGTTCATCGTGCCGATGAGTGGACTGACCCTGACCGGCATCGGTCTCGTTGTCGGCGGAATCGGCACCTTCGTGATCTCGCGCTTCATGTCGAAGCGCACCTCGGAGGGTGCCTACGTGGATGGCATGCTCAAGGCCTACCGCCGCACCCTGGCCAAGACCATGGAGCAGGCGCGCTCGATGCAACAGGTGGTGGACGACCCGGTGGTGCGGACCCTGGCCGATACCCCCGACCGCGCAGTGGTGTGGGGCATGGCCCTTGGGCTGCACGGGGAGGTTTCGAGCGTGCTGCGTCGCGGCCTCGAAGATGCGCAAGAGGCCGGAACCGCAGCGTACTACCCGATCTGGCTCGGAAGCGGTGGACAATGGGGCAGCACTGGCGCGTCGGCCTCGATGGCAGGTGGCGGGGGATCCCTCTTCTCGGCCGGCGGGATCCCCGACATCGGGGGCATGTTCAGCGCCCTGGGCAGCGTCGGCTCCACGCCGGCCTCGTCGAGCTCTTCGTCGTCGGGGGGCGGTGGATTCAGC
>JBKJYH010000118.1:0-3284 GCA_046715765.1 Candidatus Limnocylindria bacterium | reverse complement strand
ACGCGGCCGAGACCGCGCTCCTGTCCGCCACCCGCTACGACGCCTATGGCCAGGTCGCCGCGACCTACGACGCCGGAGGCAGCTTCCCGGTCCCGTGGCGCTTCCAGGGCCGCCTGGACGTGTCGCCTGACGCGCACCCGCTGTATGACTTCTCCGCCCGCTACTACGACCCGGGGATCGGGGCCTTCACCTCCCTCGACACCTACCCCGGCTCACCGGCCGATCCGCTGAGCCTCAACCGCTACCTGTATGCCGCGGCCAACCCGTGGACCCTGATCGACCCGAGCGGCCACTGCGCGACCTCCGCCGATGACATGGACGCAGGGGACTGCGTGTACACCACGACCACCGACGACGGCACGATCGTCCGTCATGTGATCAGCCCGCCGGCCGGCGATCCCCGGAGCCCAGCCACCTCGGGCAACCAGCGTGCAGGCATTACGACCAACTCGTCAACGAGTCGTTCGGGCGGCGGAATTCCGTTCAGCTCGACGAGTGGTCCTCGGCTCTACGAGACTGGCCTCACGGTCGGATGGTGCGGTTCTGTGTCCTACGGCGTCATAATCGGGGAATCCCTGCAATGGTGTTGGGCGCTCGTGGACGTGTTTGGTGACACGAAGGAGACTGCTCTCATTACGGGAGCGCACCTAATAGAGTTTGGCGCCTCAGTCTCTTCAGTCAGCGGCCCGATGATTTCGAACGCCACCGAACCCGAGCAGCTGGCAAATTACTTCACAACGGCCGGAGCCTCGGGGAATCTCGGAATCTCCGTCGGCGGCGACATCGCCTGGGGAGAAAGTGATGACTTCGGCCGCAGGATCTGGGTCCTGCACGGGTACGGAGGTCTCGGGCTATCCGCCCTCGCCAGTGAGGCGCACTATGGCGAGAGCGCCACGCAGATAGAGTGGAGTCGCGAGTGGAGTTGGGATAACCTCTGGTCGGACTTGGGATCGTTCTTCTTCGGGACGCACCAGTGAGCGTCGTTGGTCTCGTGCTGTTTTTTGGCTCGATCCTGGCATTCGTCATCTGCCGAGACAGGTTCATGCAAGCCTATTTTGCCCGCTACGGACCGGATAGACATGAGCGCGAGGCTACAATCCGACGCCATCCCATCCGGTATCTGGAAATCTTCTCCAAAGCACCGCTGAGCCTGCCATCGTGGTTCCGGACGGTTGCCGACGCCGGCGTCGAGCGGCGACGGCGGCAACTACTGTGGGCGTTGGCCGGAATCCCTGTTTCGTACGTAGCGGGCGCGGTGATATTGCTTGTTGACTCGCGTTTCCCTGCCGAAGCACCAGCATTAGTGATCGCGCTCTTTTTGGTGGTGAGCTTGGGGTATTTTGCGCTAAGGCGGCCTGCATAGGCACCATTGCTCATTCCGTGGGGCATGCCGACATCTACGAGCGTCAGGGTCGCCTGTTCATGCATCGATGGTCGCAATCGAAGAGCGGGATGTGGGTGATGATGCCGCCAGTCGAGGCGATTGAGACCGATGCCTCCGATGCAGTAATCGGCGGTCTTGCCTCACCGGTGTACTCCGGCACCCTGACCTTCGCCTGGCGCCTCGACGGGTTGCTCGGGGGTCGGACCTGGCCGGCTGGCGCAGCAGGTGCCGCCACCCTCACCTATGACGCGGCCAAGCGGCCCACCGGCTTCGCCAAGATCGGGACCGCGGCCGCCTCGTTCGCCCAGGCCTATGACCGCGACGGGAACGTCACGGCCGAGGGTCGCTCCCTGACCGGGGTGTCCGGGGACGCCGGCACCAACACCCAAACCTTCACCTACGACGGCGCCAACCGGGTCACCGGGGCGAGCGGCCTGAGCGCCGCCGCGAGCTATGGGTACGACCGTGACGCGAACCGGACCAGCGCCACCCTGGCTGGGCTCACCACCACCTACGCGTACGATCGGGCCGCCCAGCTCATCAGCCGCACCGATGCCGGGGTCACCACCTACCTGGCCTATGACCAGTTCGGGAACCAGACCAGCAGCGCGCCTGGGGTGAACCTCAACACCGCCTTCGGGTATGACCTGGCCGATCGGCTGCTCAGCATCGACCCACCCACCCAGGGCGCCACCACCTTTGGCCTCGACGCCCTGGGCCGCAACCTGACCAGGGTCACCCCGGGGGGCACCGACGCGTACGAGTACGTCGGCAGCTCCGAGACGGCCTGGCGCATCACGACCGGTGGGGTCGCCACCAGCAGTGCGCTCGATCCGTCGGGGGCCCGCCTGGCCACCACCTCCGGCGGGGGCGCCGGGCACCTCCTGGCCGACCTGCACGGCAACGCCGCGGCGGTGGTCAACGCGGCCGAGACCGCGCTCCTGTCCGCCACCCGCTACGACGCCTATGGCCAGGTCGCCGCGACCTACGACGCCGGAGGCAGCTTCCCGGTCCCGTGGCGCTTCCAGGGCCGCCTCGACCTGTCCCCTGATGCGCATCCGCTGTATGAGTTCTCCGCCCGGCTGTACGACCCGGCAATCGGGGCCTTCACCTCCCTCGACACCTACCCCGGCTCACCGGCCGATCCACTGAGCCTCAACCGCTACCTGTATGCGGCGGCCAATCCGTGGACCCTGATCGACCCGAGCGGGCACTACACCACCAAGTACGCCGACCAGAAAGATTTGGGCGAGAGTGACTTCGTGCCCGGCACCGGGGGAGGGACGATCGCCCCGGAGACTTATCCCGTAACGGCAACCCATTGGATCGAAGGCGAGCCGATAACGGCCGCCCCGATGGTGCCATACGCCGGCATTCCCTACACGAGTTCGAGCCCGCCGGCCACCAGTGGGAGCTGCCCGGGTGTAGCAGCCGCCGCCGCACTCGGTCTCGGTACGTTGGGGTTGACCCACGCGCTCCTTGCTGGAGCGGCCGTGGCTGTTGCGCCGACCGTGGTGGGCGAGGTCCCGGTGCTGATTGCCGAGGGAGCGGCGCTATATGCCACCTGGATTCTTGGCCAATTGCTGGTCCAAGCGAGTAGCAAGCCATGCGACCTGTTAACAATCGATGTCAATCCGTTTGGGTGAGCCGATGGACGTCTTGGCCCTGATCCTCTTTTGGCTCCTACTCCTCGAATTGCAGCGGCTCGTGATGTTCCGTGCCGTCAAGTTTCGCAGCGGGTCCGTCACGCTGGCGGCTCTGGTTCTGGCATTTTGGGTAGCCGGCTTCCCAATCGCCTTTCTGGTGATCCGCGGGCTACCCTGGGAAGAAGCCTGGCTCGTAGTCTCCGCGATCCTCTTCCTGTCTACTCTAGCGGGGGGGTTGATCATTGGCCCCAGGT
>JBKJYH010000117.1:0-2610 GCA_046715765.1 Candidatus Limnocylindria bacterium | reverse complement strand
ACCACCGGTCGCGCCGGGATCCCCGGAGTGGGTTCCACGCCGTTCACCGCGATCACCGTGATCGTCGTGCTCGCCGAGCCCGAGAGGGCGTTCGCGGCGGTGAACGTGACGGTGTGGCTCCCCACCTGGGCCGGCGTGGGCGTCCAGCTCAAGGTGCCGGTGAGGTTGTCGGGGCCAGGCGTGAACGTCGCCCCGGACGGCAGGTCAGTGGCGACCAGCGAGCTGATCGCCTGGCCATCGGGGTCGTTGGCGGTCACCTCGAAGTTGAGCAGCGTCTCCTCGTTGACCGAGGTTGACGCCTGGGCGGTCACGACCGGGGCGCGGTCCACGTCGCCCACCGTGATCGTCGTGCTCGCGGAGCCCGAGAGCGCGTTGGCGGCGGTGAACGTGACCGTGTAGCCGCCCGCCTGGGAGTATGTCGGTGTCCAGTTGAGCGTGCCGGTCGTGTTTCCGGGTCCGGGCGTGAACGACGCGCCCGCGGGAAGGTTCGTGGCGATGAGCGAGGCGATCGGGTCGCCGTCCGGGTCGCTGGCGGTGACGTTCACGCTCAAAGAAACGTTCTCGGCCACGGACGCGTTCGCGGGCGCGGACACGACCGGCGGGCTCGACGCGGCACTTCCCGCCAACGACAGCAGGTAGACGGCGCCGCGATTGATGCCACCGTCGTCGTCGTAGCCCACTCCGGACACCAGCGCCTGTGCGCTGCCGCCGGCGCCGTCGATGTCTCCGAGTGCCGCCAGGGCCGAGCCGAACTCGTCGTCATCGTCGATCAGTGCGCTGATGCTGCCGCCCGAAACGCTGCTGATCTCCAGGTGGGACAGCACACTCCCGGCGGCATTCAGGAACAGGATGTAAACAGCCCCGCGGTTCAGTCCGGCGCCGTCATCGCTGCCGGCGGCGACCGCCAGGCTGAGGACGCTGGGCCCCGCGCCGTCGAGGTCGCCGAGCGAGACGACGGCCGTGCCAAAATTATCGCGGAGCAGGAGCGGCGCGGTGAAGTTGCCCGACGTGTTGCTGATCTTGTAATGGGACAGCACGGTGCCGGAGGAATTGAGGAGCAGCAGGTACACCGCTCCGCGATCGGTCCCACCATCGTCGTCATCCACCGCGGTAACCGCGAGCGTGCCCACGCTCGGCCCGGCACCATCGTAGTCCCCCACAAAGGCGGCGTCCTCGCCAAAGTTGTCATTGTTGTCGAGGACCGCGGTGAAGTTGCCCGAGGTGCTGCTGATCTTCGAGTGAGACATCACACTGCCCGAGCTGGTCAGGAACAGGACATAAGTGGCGCCCCGATTGAGGCCGCCGTCATCGTCGGCGATGACGCCCACGGCCAATGCCCCGGCGCTCGGGCCGGCGCCGTCGAAGTCGCCCATCCCGGCCACCGCACCGCCGAACTCATCGTCCACGTCCAGTGGCGCGGTGAAGTTACCGGCCGTGGCGCTGATCTTCTGATGCGAGAGCACGCTGCCGGCGGCATTCAGGAACAGCACGTACACGGCCCCGATGTTGGATCCGCCGTCGTCGTCGCCGATCACTCCAACCGCCAGCGCGCAGACGCTCGGGCCGGCCCCGTCCAGATCGCCCAGCGACGCGACGGAGCTTCCGAACTCGTCGTCGGCCTCGAGCATGCCCGTGAAGTTGCCCGACGTGCTGCTGATCTTCTGCTTCGACATCACGTGGCCGGCGGAGTTCAGGAACAGGATGTAGACGGCGCCCCGGTGGGTTCCGCCATCGTCATCGCTGATGGCGCCGACCGCGAGCGCTCGCACGCTGGCGCCGGGACCGTCGAGGTCGCCCAGGCTGGCGACGGAGTCGCCGAACTCATCGTTGTCGTCCAGCAACGAGCCGAACGTGGCGAGCGTGTCGCCGTTGATCTTCTTGTGGCTCACAATCGTGCCCGGCTGGGCGCGGGCCTCAGAACACAGAATTGCGCCGAGAAGAACGCTGGTGAGCAAGGAGGCGGTGAGGTGCGGGAAGCAATGGCGCATGGGGGGCCTCAAGAGAGTTGGAGTGCCGGAGAGAGTAAGCCGACCCTCCCTGGCCAGAGCGTGGAACGCACATGGATTGTCACTACTCATGCGCGGGCCGACAAGCGGCAATTGGAGGACCTCGGAGCACGGTTCTTTACCAGAACCAAGCATGGATCCGCTGCGGCGCGATCAACGGTCACACGGTGGCCGTCTCGCCGCACCTCCACCGCTGGCACGACGGTCAGGCCGAAGTTCATCTGGCCGCCCGCCAACCCGTTGCACGCCGCGAGCATGACGCCGGCATCCCTGACGCCAAGGGGACACGGTGCACGCGGCCCGGGATCCGACGGGGGTTTCACGATCGGCTTTCCGACCACGGGGTTGCGATGGCGGGCGTCGATCGTCGGCCGATGCTCGCGCGGGGCCGATCTCCGCAGCCGACCTAGTCGGTATGCCTCATGTCATCCCAATGCGTGCCCGGGACTTCAGTGACGTAGACCTTGAGGTGTTCCCCGCCACCCGGCGCCTCCCAAGTGCTTTCTCGGCCTCGAACAGTTCTGGCCGATCCGGCGTCCGCCTGTGCCAGCGCTCAGTTGAAAGTCCACTCGTCGCCGGCCGGCCGGAACATGGCGTTCGCGTG
>JBKJYH010000116.1:0-4398 GCA_046715765.1 Candidatus Limnocylindria bacterium | reverse complement strand
GACTGCCCTTCACCCATGGCCTGGCCGCGGTCCGGGCGGCGGCCGGGGGTGCCGGTCTGGACCAGGTAGGCGGGTTGATCTCGATCGATTTCGGGATCGGGGTCGCCTATTCCGTGGCGGCGTTCCTGCTCTTCACTCGCCTCGAAACCAGCTCCCGGCGCAACGCCACGCTCGACGTGCGCTAGGAACGGCGGGCCAGCGCCCCGATCAGGCGGGTCAGCAGGCGGACCACGACCAGGGTCGAGATGCCGCTGGTGTCGAGCGACGGGACCAGCTCGGTGAAGGACGCCCCCACCACCCGGGAGCGCTGGACCACGCCGCCCAGCAGGTCCGACGCCTGGTCGAAGGTAAGGCCGCCGGGCGACAGCCCGCTCACCGCCGAGGCGACCGAGGGATCCAGCGCGTCCACGTCGAACAGGACGAAGACCCCGGCCTCGGCAGGGATCTGCGCGAGCAACCAGGGCACGCCGCGTTCACGGAGTTCGCGAGCGGTGACCAGCAGGTTGCCGGCCACCCGTGCATCGGCCAGGTCGGAGGTTCGGGCGCTGCCCACCCCGCGCAAGCCGACCTGGACACAGCGCTCGACGTGGGTCATCTCGCGGGCTCGACGCATGGTCGAGGAGTAGCCCTCGCGCACGCCGGCCACCGCGTCTCGGAAGTCGAGGTGCGCATCGACCTGCAGCACGGTCAGCGGGCCGCGGCCGGCGAAGGCGCGCAGCACCGGGATCGGGATCGAGTCGTCGCCTCCCAGGATCAGCGGGACCGCGTCGGCGTCGAGCAGGCGTCGGACGGCGTCCTCGGCGCGAGCCGCGTTGGCAGCGCCGTCGGACGGCGAGCCGGGCAGATCACCGGCATCGGCGACGCGGTAGCCGCTCTCCGCTGGCAGCATCGGTCCACCCAGGTCGAAGTCGTGGTGGCCGACGAAGCCGGCCAGTCGCAACGAGCGCTCGCGCACGGCGCGCGGCGCCGCGGCGCAGCCGGCGGTGAGGCCCGGATCGGGGTAGGTGACCCCGTGCGGGATGCCCAGGATCGCCGCGTCGACCGTCCCAGGGGCGAGCGCCGCGAGGTCGATGGCTGGCAGGCCCAGGAAGGTGCTGAGGCTCACGCCAGCCGCTCTCGGCACGCGCGGCAGCGCCCCACCATTCTCACGTGCGAAAGGTCAACCCCGAAGCCGTCGTGCTCGCGAACGACGTCCTGGATGGCATCCGCGCGATGTGCCCCGACCTCCCAGCTGCCTCCACAATCGGCGCAGTACAGGTGACCGTGGGCTTCGACCGGCGGGACGTGGAACTCCTCGCGCCCATCGGCGCCGTGGCCATGGCTGGCGGCGAGGACCTCGATCACCACCCGGCGCTGGGGTGTCCAGCGCATTCCCCGCTCGCGGAGGCGATCCCCGACCCCGGACCAGGAGGCTTGGGTGCCGGTGGCGCGGCGCATCGGCCGAGTATAGGGGCGGCGCACGATGGGGCTTCCCCGACAGGTGGCGACTCGCTACGCTGTGCGGCCAGTGGCGCCGGCCGGCGCGGCGCCGTACCGCAGGTGGAGGGTGCGCATGAAATCCGGTGCGCGCGCGGCATATGTCGCGCTGTTGTGGGCCTTTCTGGCGTCGCTGCTGGTGCAGGTCTTCCTGGCCGGCATGGCACTCTTCGACGCGACCTCCGACTTCGGGCTGCACCGCGAGTTCGGCTACTACATCGGGCTCCTGCCCCTGTTGGCCCTGATCGCCGGGGCGATTGGCAGGATCGGGCGGCCGGCGATCTGGTGGGCGATTGGGCTGACGGTGCTCGGCGTCGTGGTTCAGCCGTCGCTGCCCATCCTGCGTGACGACTTTCCGCTCGTCGCGGCGCTCCATCCGCTGGGCGCGGTCGCCCTGGTGGTGCTCACCCTCAAACTTGTCATTGACGCGCGCCGCGCGCCACGAGAGGTATTGGCCTGAGATGGATCTTGCTGGCTGGGTCGTCCTGCTTCACGTTCTGGGCGCGTTTGCCTTCGCCGCCGGTCACGGGGTGTCGGCATTGATGTCGTTCAAGCTGCGCTCGGAGCGTGATCCGGTGCGCATCGGCGCCCTCCTCGACTTCTCGCAGTACTCGATGACGCTGATGGGGATCGGATTCCTGGTGTTGCTGGTCTCAGGAATCGTGTCGGGCTTCATCGGTGAGTACTGGGGCAACCTGTGGCTGTGGACCGCGATCGTGCTGCTGGTGGTCGTCACCGGCGGGATGACACCGCTGGTGGCAAGCCACTACACCAAGGTTCGCCATGCGGTTGGCAAGCGGGCCATGAGCGACAAGAAGGACGCCCCGGATCCGGTCCCGGCTTCCCCCGCCGAACTCGAGGCCCTGCTCGTCGCACCGACGCCGTGGATCGCGGCCTCTCTCGGCGGGATCGGCTTCGTGGTGATCGTGTGGCTGATGATCGCCAAGCCGTTCTGAGGTGGCGCCAACGGGCATGGGACGGAGAGGGAGACCACGATGAGCCATCACGAGAATCGCAGGATCGTGGAGGAGGCGTGGGAAGCGGCCATCGCCGGCGACTTCGACGCGGTCGTCGCGCACCTCGCCCCGGACGGGGTAGTCGAATGGCCCCAGTCGGGTGAGCGAATGGTCGGGCCGGCCGCCTGCCTGAATGTCTACCGAAACTACCCGGGCGGGTCGCCAACCTATCGGGTGCGGCGGATCACCGGCAGCGGAGACTACTTCGTGGTGGAAGCCACCGGCGATTACGGAGACGGAGAGCGGTACCTGATGACCAGCATCGTCGAGCTTCGCAACGGCAAGATTGCGCGACAGACCGATTACTGGTCCCGACCCTTCGAGCCACCCGGCTGGCGGGCCGGCATGGTCGAGCCGATGGAGCGGGTCTAGGCCAGACACCGGGTACCATCCAGCCATGTCGTCCAGTCAGCCGGCCTGTCGTCACCTCGCCGACCTCGCGCCGGTAACCCCCAGCGCCGATGGCTGCGAGGACTGCCTGAAGATCGGCGGCCGATGGGTGCACCTGCGCCTGTGCCTGACCTGCGGTCACGTCGGATGTTGCGACAACTCGCCCAACCGACACGCCAGCCGCCACTTCGCGGAGAGCGGCCACCCGGTGATGCAGTCCTTTGAGCCGGGCGAGGACTGGACCTGGTGCTTCGTGGACGAGGTCTATCCCTGACCCGATACGACGCGGTGGTGGTGGGGTCCGGGCCCAACGGCCTGGCGGCGGCCATCACCCTGGCCCGTGCCGGACGCAGCGTCCTGGTGGCCGAAGCCAATGACACGATCGGGGGTGGCGCACGCTCGGCGGCGCTCACCCTGCCCGGCCTGGTGCACGACCTGTGCAGCGCGGTCCATCCGATGGCGGCCGCGTCGCCGGTCTTCGCGGCGTGGCCGCTTGGCGATCACGGCCTGGCATGGATCGAGCCGGCACTGGCACTGGCCCATCCGCTGGATGACGGGGACGCCGTGCTGGTCGAGCGGGACCTGGCGTCCACGGCGGCTGGGCTGGGAAACGACGGATCGGCGTACCAGTCGCTGATCGGTCCGGTGACAGCCGACTGGCCGGTGATCGTGGACGCATTGCTCGGGCCGCTGCGACCGATGGCCGTGGCTCGTCATCCGTTCCGCCTCGCCCGATTCGGACTGCGTGCGCTCCAGCCGGCGAGCGTGTTGAATCGCCGCTTCTCGGCGCCGCGCACTCGTGCCCTGATCGCGGGCGTGGCGGCTCACTCGATGCTGCGCCTGGACCAGCCGGTCAGCGGCGCCGTGGCGATGACCCTGCTGGGCGCGGCTCACCGGGTCGGCTGGCCGATCGCGCGGGGAGGATCGCAGGCCATCTCCGACGCATTGGCGGGGTACCTGCGCTCCCTCGGGGGCGAGGTGGTCACCGGCTGGCGGGTCGGGTCCCTGTCCGAGCTGCCCGAGCATCGGGCCGTGCTCCTGGACCTCGCGCCGCGCGGCGTGCTGGAGGTGGCCGGCGACCGGCTGCGGGGCAGGTACGCCCGGGCGCTCCGCCGCTACCGATACGGACCCGGGGTGTTCAAGCTGGACATGGCACTCGACGGCCCGCTGCCATGGACCAACCCGCAGGTGGCTCGCGCCGGGACGGTCCATCTCGGCGGCGACGCCGATGAGATCGCGGCCGGGGAGCGGGCGGTGACCCGCGGGGAGGTCAGGGAACGCCCCTTCGTCCTCCTTTCGCAGCCAACCCTGTTTGACCCGAGCCGCTCAAGTGACGGGCGGCAGGTGGTTTGGGCGTATTGCCATGTCCCGAACGGATCGGCAGTGGACATGACCGAGCCGATCCTGAGACAGAACGAGCGCTTCGCCCCCGGACAGCGGCGCCGGGTTATCGGCCTGTAGGCCATGGGGCCGGCCGCGAACGAGAACCGCAACGCAGACCACGAGGGCGGCGACA
>JBKJYH010000115.1:0-3323 GCA_046715765.1 Candidatus Limnocylindria bacterium | reverse complement strand
CGCCAGCATCGCCACCATTGCCGCCGCCGTCGCGGTTGTCGGCATCGGCCTGCAAGTAATCAACCGCGGTGGTTTCGGCACGGGCGAGACCCCGACGCCGACCGCCAGTGGTTCGCCGAGCGCCACCCCCAGCTTGTCATCCCTACCGGCACCCAGCACGGCGGTGCAGCCTTCTCCGCGAGCCACACCGACGCCAACCTCTACCTCCGAGTGCCCGGGGCCGCCGTTCACCCTCGATGAGGTGGCCGCCGTGCCCGTCGCCGATCGGCCGGCCTGCTTCGGCTCGCAGGACCTCACGCTTGTCGGCTGGGTCTTCGAGCAACCCAACCCCGGATACGACTGCCTCATATACCCGGATGCGCCGATGTGGCTGATGTGCATCTTGGATCGGCAGCCGCTCTCGGCCCTTCAGCAGCCCCCGAGCGAGTCCAGTCCGACCATCCAGCTCGTGTGGGTCGCGTCCGATCCGGAGGGACCGGTCGGGCCAATCCACTTCGGCGCGGCAGACGGCCCGGTCCCCATCAACACGTGGGTCGAGGTGACCGGTCACTTCGACGACCCGGCGGTGGCAGGGTGCGAATACCTGGGCCCTGGATACCAAGTCGAGTGCGCGGGCATCCTGGTCCTGACAGCAGCGCGACCGGCCGAAGCGCCGCCGTAAGTGCTTCAGCTACCCACGCGGGCGGACGCAGCCGGCTCCCGACGCCCGCCTCGGCTACCGCGGGTCCCGAGAGGTCGAATCGCCGGGAGTCCTCTACGGTGAGAGGTTACGGGCAGACAGGTGTACTGGTGGCTGACGCGGCTGTTACCAGCGCAGCCAATAACGGATCGCAGGACGGCGCATGGCCCACTGGTAGAACAGCACGACCAGCGCAATGGGCACGGCCAGCACGCCGGCTCGGGGTGAGGATCCTTCGCGCCGACCAAGCGAGGGAGCCGACGGCGGACCGCCGACCCCCTCGCGCACAGGAGCCGCGCCGAGTACCCAGACGCGGATCATTCGACGGCCGCCGCCGTCTCGGCGATCGAGACCGCGTTGCTCATAGCGTCCGCTCCGCCTGTCGGCGCCGGTGCCGGACCGCTGCCGCCGGTCTTCGCGATCCCGCCGTGCCCGGACGGCCGGTAGCCCGCGGCGGCCAAGGTCTGCGCCGCATTGGCGGTCGCCGCACGTTCGGCGGCCGCGTAGTCCGGCGCGGAGTCGATGGTGACGGTGGTGCCTTCCCACTCGGGCAGCAGGGTCACGCTATCGACCTTGCCTTCGAGCTCCCGCACCAGCGCTTCCATGACCTGCGCCATGCCTTCGCGACGCTGATGGTCGAATCGGGCGAGGACCTCGGGACCGTATCGCGCATCCTCGGGCACGCCGACTTCGCCACCACATCGGACGTGTACGCGCACCTCACGCCGGCGATGCTCGACCGCGCGGCCGAGCGCATGGACGCCATTCTCGGCGCCTAGGGGGGTGCGGGCGGGGGTACGGGCCAAACGAGAGGCCCCTCCGGCAGCGTCGGGAGGAGCCATTTCGTGCTCAGATTGATGGTCGGGGCGAAAGGGCTAGAGCCTCCCTAACTCAGCAATCCCTGCGCTTCCTGATGATCAACCGCACGCCGAGGGAGTCCCTCCCAGCAGCGGCGGCACGAAGCGCATGAGCGCCCACCCCGACATGGCCGTGCCGCGGTCGCCGTCCGACCACATCGTGCCGCGGTCGCAGGGCGGCAGCGCGGCGGCGCGCAACCTTCGGGCAAGCCGCGGCCATTGCAGCTCGGTGCGCGGCGACGACTCCCGCGCCGACGTCGACGTGCTGCAATCCAGCGTCAGCAGCGTCAGGAGCGTCAGGCCCCGCACCTCTTTGGGGGCGAGTGTGAACCTAGCCGCGGGCGAAGTGACTTGGACAGGTGGACAACGTCGGTGGTTCCCAGACGTGTGCGACCCGTCTCGACGTAGCCGCGGCGGGCATAGATCGCCAGGTTCTCGACGAACCGCTCGTTGGTCTCCAGCGCGATCTCGCCATATCCGTGGCGGAGGGCTCCTGACTCCGCGAATTCGAGCAGCCAGCGGCCCAACCCCTGGCCCTGATACGACGGGGCGACCGCCATGTTCTCGATGAACAGCCGGCCCGGCTCCTCGATCAGGTCCAGGACCCCAACCAGGGAGTCGCTCGGGTCCGCGAGAACCCAGACCTCGTGGTCGCGGACCTCAGCCAGTTGGTCGGTGGCCATCGGCTTCGGGAGACGGCCGATGCGCTCTACGTAGTGGCCATAGGCATCGGCCACTAGCTGGGTGATTGCCTCGGCGTCGGCCTCGCGAGCACGCCGCAGCCGCAGGCCGGCGGGCAGGTCGGGACCGCTCATGCTCGGCAAGCTAGAGGGTGTGGGTGAAGTACGCCCAGGCCGATGTGAACCAGATCGCCACGAAGGCGATGGCGGCGTACCGGCCCAGCCAGGGCACCGCGTCGTAGGCCAGCCGCGGACCGAAGCGGATGAGCGCCAGCTTGATGCCCACCGCGCTGAAGGCAGTGGCCCCGAAGAAGCCGTGGGTGGCCGCGCGCAACGGCTGAATGGGCGCACCGAGATCGGTCAGGCAGAAGTACGCCACCAGCGCGGCCAGAACCAGCGCCAGGCGGCCGTCCTCGCGGTTGGCCTACAGGATCCTGGATCTGCATACCCCAGTTGGCTTCGATCTCTTCCACACTGAGGTAGCCCGCCTCATTGAGATTCGCAAGATTCACGAAGAAGTTGAGGAGCGGGCCTGCCTTGAAGAGGCCGTCCAGATTGGGCGGCTCGTACTTCAGGTGGAGCGCCAGCACCAGTCGGGCGTAGATCATCCGCGGCGATTTCCATTCGCCTTCAAGCGTCGCGATCCGCTGAACGGCGTTCGCCGCGCCCTGGCTCCGAAGTTGGTGGTAGATGCCGTAGAGGCTCACGACCACCACGACGAACTGGGCGGCTGCCCAGAACCACTCGGATCCTGGACCGATGAACGCCATCCCGTCGGTGTTGATGAGTTTCACGTCCGCTCCTTCGCTGCTTGATAGGCGGACGATAGGGAGCGTGGGATGGCAGGACAAGGGGCGATGCAATTGCAGCGGTCGCCCGCACCCTACCGAATCGCCGCGGCCGTCGCGGCTCAAGCTCCTCGCGCCGTCAACGTCACCCCGGCCCGATCGCAGCGTAGTGGCTGGCGCTTACCGCCGGCTTACCAGGTGGGCGGGGCGACGGGGCGGACACCCTGTCGCGCCGACCCGTCCCAAAAGGGGAGCCTCGAAGACCCGTCCGATTCGTGCTTCGCGCGGTCCCGCTCTCAGGCGGTCCCAAAACGAGGTC
>JBKJYH010000114.1:0-5220 GCA_046715765.1 Candidatus Limnocylindria bacterium | reverse complement strand
TCCAGACCGAGCCGCATCTCGAAGCGCGGGTCGAGATCATCGACGACGCAAGCGAGAAAACGCTCGAGGTCGAGGCGTTGATGGCCTCGATCCACAGCCAGATCGAGCAGTACGTCAACAGCGGCGCATCGGTCCCGCCGGAGGTTGCGGTCGCCGCGCGCAACATCAGCGATGGCGGCCTGCTGGCCGATATGACCGCATACAGCCCGGAGATGACGACCGAGCAGCGTCAGGAGCTGCTCGAGACCATCGACGTGGCCGATCGGCTCCGTTTGGCCAGCGGATTCCTCGCCAAGCAGATCGAGGTCCTCGAGCTCAAGGGACGGATCCAGTCCGAGGTCAAGTCCGAGATGGACAAGACCCAGCGCGAGTACATCCTGCGCGAGCAGATGAAGGCGATCCAGAAGGAGCTGGGCGAGGACGACCCTGCCGTGGCCGAGGCGAGCGAGCTGCGCCGCAAGGTGGAGGAATCCGCCATGCCGGCCGAGGTCAAGGAGAAGGCCCTCAAGGAGGTCGATCGCCTGTCGCGGATCCCCTCCGCCTCCCCGGAGCAGGGCGTGATCCGGACCTACGTGGACTGGCTGGTCAGCCTGCCGTGGGGGATCGAGACGCCCGACAACCTGGAGCTCGACGAGTCCGAGAAGGTCCTGAACGAGGACCACTGGGGCCTCGAGAAGCCCAAGGAGCGGATCCTCGAGTACCTCGCCGTGCGCAAGCTGGCGGAGAAGATCCGCAGCCCGATCCTGATCTTCGTCGGGCCGCCCGGCGTGGGCAAGACCAGCCTGGGCAAGAGCATCGCACGGGCCATGGGCCGCAAGTTCGTGCGGATGAGCCTGGGCGGAATCCACGACGAGGCCGAGATCCGCGGCCATCGGCGCACCTACATCGGGGCCCTGCCGGGGCGGGTGATGCAGAACGTCAAGTCGGCCGGATCGGCCAACCCGGTGTTCATGCTCGACGAGATCGACAAGGTCGGGATGGACTTCCGGGGCGACCCGTCATCGGCGCTGCTGGAGGTGCTCGATCCCGAGCAGAACTTCTCCTTCCAGGACAACTACCTGGAGGTGCCGTTCGACCTGAGCAAGGTGCTCTTCATCGCCACCGCCAACATGCTCGACACCATCCCGTACGCCCTGCGTGACCGGATGGAAGTGATCCAGTTGCCCGGGTATACGCAGCTCGAGCGCCTGCGGATTGCGCAGCGATTCCTGATCCCCAAGCAGTTGGAGAACCACGGCCTCAAGGCCGAGCAGCTCGACATCACCGAGGGCGCCCTGGTGCGCCTGATCCAGGCCTTCACCCGTGAGGCGGGCGTTCGGAACCTGGAGCGCGAGATCGCCAACATCTCTCGCAAGGTTGCCCGTCGAGTGGCGACGGACGCATCCGCCGCGGTGACCGTCACCCCCGACGCCCTGGAGGAGTACCTGGGGCCGGCCCGCTTCGACTACGGCGAGCTGGACGACCAGGACCAGGTCGGGATGGCCACCGGGCTGGTGGTCAGTGACACGGGCGGCGACATCGTGCAGGTCGAGGCAACCAAGATGGACGGGAAGGACGAGTTCATCCTGACCGGCCAGCTTGGCGACGTGATGAAGGAGTCCGCGCGCGCCGGCCTCTCCTACGTCCGCTCGCGGACGAAGGAGCTGGGGCTTGACCCGAGCGTCTTCGAGAAGCAGACCCTGCACATCCACGTGCCGGCCGGCGCGACCCCCAAAGACGGCCCCTCGGCCGGCGTGACCATGGCGACCGCAATGGCCTCGCTGCTCACCGGGCGACCGGTGCGGCGCGACCTGGCGATGACCGGCGAGATCACCCTGCGTGGGCGGGTGCTGCCCATCGGCGGGCTGAAGAGCAAGCTGCTGGCGGCCCACCTGGCGGGAGTGAAGACGGTGCTGATTCCCCAGCGCAACGAGCGGGACCTGGTGGAGGTCCCCGAGGAGGTGCGCACCCAATTGCGGATCGTGCCGGTCGAGACCATGGACCAGGTCCTGGCCGAGGCCCTGATCGACGCGCCGCGGCCCGCAGCCCGGCTCAAGGCCGAGCGAGCCGCCCGCCAGAAGATGGTCGCTCCACTGCCGGTGCGAGCGGCGCGCACCTCGCGTCCGTCGCGCAAGGCGCCGGCCGTGCCACTGCCGGCTCCGGCTGATCTCCCCGTCGAGCAGCCGCCCGCCGGCATCGCGTAGGCGTCCCCTCGATCCGGGGCGGTTGCGATGGAATACAAGGACTACTACCAGGTCCTGGGGCTGCCCAGGGGCGCGACCCAGGCCGAGGTCAAGAAGGCCTATCGCCGGCTTGCCCGCGAACTGCATCCGGATCGCAACCCGGGTGACGCGGCCTCCGAGAAGCGCTTCAAGGAGGCCAACGAGGCGCACGCGGTGCTGTCCGACCCGGCGAAGCGCAAGCAGTACGACGAACTGGGCGCCAACTGGCAGGCCCACCAGCAGGCCGGTTTCGGCGGGGCTCCCGGCGGCATGCGCTGGGAGGCGCGCCAAGTCGACCCCGGAGACCTCGGCGGTTTCAGCGACTTCTTCCGCGCCTTCTTCAGTGGCGCGGCCAGCGGTGCGCCAACCGGCGGCGGCCTCGACTTCGACTTCGACGGGCTGACCCGCGGCGCCGGCGCCGGGACGCGCAGCGGGACGGGGCGCAGTGCGCTGCCGAGGGCCGAGGCCACCGCCGAGGTGACCCTGGCCGAGGTTGCTCGCGGAGCCGAGCGAATGGTCAGTGTTGACGGTCGTCGGATCCAGATCAAGGTCCCAGCCGGAGTCGAGAACGGGGCGAGGATCCGCCTGCGCGGTGCAGGGCTGCGCGGCAGTGATGGTGCAACGGGCGACCTGCTGATCACGGTTCGTGTCCTGCCAGACCCGCGCTTCGAACGTCGTGGCGCGGACCTCGCCACCGACCTGCCGATCACCCTGGCCGAGGCGCTGCTGGGCGCCGAGGTCCCGGTGCCGACCCCCGCCGGCAGCGTGAAGCTGCGCATCCGACCCGGGACCCAGAACGACCAGGAGATCCATCTCCCCGGACGAGGCCTGCCCAGGCGGGGCCGCGGCCACGGCTCCGACGGCGGGGCCGTGCGCGGCGATCTGGTGGTGCGCGTGCGGGTCGTGCTCCCGACCCTGGACGACGAGGTCCGCACCGAGCTGGCCAAGGTCCTCGGTCGACATCCACAGGCGGATCCACGCAGCGACGGGAAGGTCCAATGACCGAGACGGTCGTCATCGGCGCCGGCCAGGCGGGCCTGGCCATGAGCTGGAGCCTGGCCCAGGCCGGGGTCGAGCACGAAGTGCTCGAGGCACGCGACCGATTGGGTGGCAGTTGGCTGAAGCGCTGGGACTCCTTCTGCCTGGTGACGCCGAATTGGGCATGTCGGATGCCCGGCTTCGCGTACGACGGCCCCGATCCCGACGGCTTCATGCCGCGTGCCGAGCTGGTCACCTATTTCGAGCGCTACGCCGCCTCGTTCCAGCCAGCGGTCCGGCTCGGAGTGAAGGTCACCTCGCTCGACCGCGGCGAACGCGGCCTGCACCTGGAGACGAACGCAGGGCCGATGAATGCCACGAACGTGGTGGTCGCTACCGGCGCCTTCCAGTCCCCGAAGCTGCCCCCCGTCGCGGCCGACCTGCCAGCGGACATGCACCAACTGCACACGGATGCCTACCGCAACGAGCGGGAGCTGCCCGCGGGCGCAGTCCTGGTGGTCGGCACCGGACAGTCCGGCTGCCAGATCGCGGAGGAACTGCACGACGAGGGCCGCCGAGTGTTCCTGTCGGTCGGCTCCTGCGGGCGGGTACCGCGCCGCTATCGAGGACACGACACGTTCTGGTGGCTCGGCCAGCTGTCGCAGCGCGGACCCGAGTTGGGTTTCCCGCCGGTCACCGTGGATCAGCTCCCCGACCCGCGGGCACGCTTCGCCTGCAATCCGCACCTGTCCGGCAAGAACGGCGGGCACGAGATCAACCTGCGCCGGCTGGGCGCGGACGGGATCACGCTCCTGGGACGGCTCGCCGGCGTGGATGGAGCCCGCCTCGAGCTGGCCGACGACCTCGAGCGAAACCTGGCGGGGGCAGACCGATTCTTCGAGGAACGCTTTCAGCCCGATATCGACCGCTTCATCGCGGCGGCCGGCATGGACGCTCCCCCCGACGATCGGGTCCCATTCGATTTCGACCCGCCCGTCATCCGCGACCTGGACCTCCGAGCTGCCGGTATCGGTACCGTCATCTGGGCCTCCGGCTATCGCCCTGACCTGGGCTGGGTCCGAGCGGCGGACCTCGACGAGATGGGCTATCCGCGCCAGGTCCGCGGCGTGACCGCCGTCCCCGGCCTCTACTTCGTGGGCCTGCCCTGGCTGTACACGATGGGCTCCTCGCTGCTGGTCGGGGTGGGGGCGGACGCGGCGCACCTGGCACAGCAGATCGCGTGACCCAGGCGGGCCATCGGGCCCGAACGGTCAGCGACGGTGGCGGCGGCGGCCCCCGGCTGGCGTTTCGCGGCGTCGCTCGCGGGCGTCACGATGGGCGGGGGGAACGAAGCGGCGCAGGCGAAGCTCGTCGTTGGCAGCGCCGATGAGCGGCGGGAACTTGACCCAGGCTGCGTACACGGCGATCCCCATCCCGCCGAAGATCACCGCCAGGGTCAGGATCAGCGGGACGTGAACGACCACCAGCAACGGCACCACGCCCCAGGTCACGATGATCGACCAGAAGACCCACTCGTGTAGCGCGAGGATGACCGGGTAGCGGCGGTATCGTCGAATGGCCACGTTGTAGACCACGATCCCCCCGAACACGATCACGATCGAGCCGACCCACATCAGGCTGAACAGGTCGGGGTGGTTGAGCGTGGTGAACGGATCGAGCAGGCCGGCCATCGGCCGCGGAGTCTAGCAGACCGATTGCGGCTCTCCAGCCGCCGACGCTTGACCGGATCTTCACAATCATTGCGTCGAACCCGGTCCGGAGTCTCCCCTGGCCCACGTTGACGTGTGCCGATGCCGGGCCGGACTGCCGGAGTTGCCCCATGCCCGATGTCCGCCGATCCATCGCCGTCCTGGCCCTCGTCTTTGCCCTGGCCGCCTTCCCGTTGGGAACGCTGGCCAGTCATGACTTCGCCGATGTCCCGAACTCCAACGTGTTCCACGCCGACATCAGCGCATTGGCGGCATCAGGGGTGACCACCGGCTGTGGGGGTGGCAACTACTGTCCATCCGCCTTCGTCACC
>JBKJYH010000113.1:0-4613 GCA_046715765.1 Candidatus Limnocylindria bacterium | reverse complement strand
CCAGTCGACCGCGGACAGCACCTCGGCGCCGGCACCGTCAATGGACAGCTGGAATAACTCAGCCTCCGTCACTACGACCGGGATGATCAACGTGGAGCGGACCAGGGAACTCACAAGTCCAACTGCTTCACTTACGGCCTGCTCGAGAGCGTCATGGGCGCGATCCGGCTTGGGGTCACCGGCGCGCATGGCCTCGATCACCGAGTATCCATGAGGCCGCCCCAGCGGCAGGTGACCCAAGACTGCTCGGACCCGGCTGACATCCTCCACGACGTCGGGTGTCGCGATAGGGGTCCATTCTGCGGGCATCGTCTCAGTCGTTAGTACAACCCATTGAACCGTACTGACTTCGGTGGAGGCTCCATTCCTTGGAGGAAGATGGAGTCATGGCACCAGACAACCCCTCCCGCCCGGTCCAGCGGCGGTATCCACCGGAGTTGAGAGAACGCGCTGTCCGGCTCGTCCACGAGACAGCCGCCGAGGCCGGTGAGCGCCACGGCGCGGTCGGCAAGGTGGCCAAGCAACTCGGGATCGGCCCCGAGTCGCTCCGCCACTGGGTCCGCCAGGCGGAGGTCGACGCCGGCGAGCGCACGGGCCTCACGACCGAGGAGCGGGCCCGGATGAGAGAGCTCGAGCGCGAGATCCGCGAGCTCCGCCGGGCCAACGAGATCCTCAAGAGCGCGGCGGTTTTCTTCGGGGCGGAGCTCGACCGCCGCTCGCCGCGATGACCACCTTCATCGACGAGCAGCGGGCTCGTTGGGGAGTCGAGCCGATCTGCCGGACCCTGGCGATCGCCCCATCCTCGTACTACGCGGCCAAGATCCGCCCGCTCAGCGCCCGAGCCCTCCGTGACATCGAACTCGGCGAACAGATCGCCACCGTCCACCGTGCGCACTTCTCCGTGTACGGCGTCCGCAAGCTGTGGCACCAGCTCCGCCGGGAGGGCGAGGCCGTCGGCCGCGACCAGGTCGGCCGCCTGATGCGAATGCTCGGCCTGGCCGGCGCGACCCGCACGAAGCGCATCCGGACAACGAATCCGACCGCCGTCGAGGCGCGCCCAGCCGACCTCGTCGAGCGGGTCTTCAGCGCGGCAGCGCCGAACCGCCTGTGGGTCGCCGATCTGACCTACGTCTGGACCCGCGCCGGGTTCGTCTACACCGCCTTCGTCATCGACGCCTTCAGCCGGGCGATCGTCGGCTGGCGGGTGCTGGCCAGCCTCCGCGCCGAGCTCGCCCTCGACGCCCTGGAGATGGCGATCTGGGCGAGAGGCTCCGAGCTCGGCGGCCTCGTCCACCACTCCGACCGCGGTGTCCAATACCTGAGCATCCGCTACACCGAGCGGCTGGCCGAGGCGGAGGCGGTCAGCTCGGTCGGCAGCCGCGGCGACAGCTACGACAACGCCCTGGCCGAGACCGTCAACGGGCTGTACAAGGCCGAGCTGATCCACCGCCGCGGTCCCTGGCGGACGGTCGAACAGGTCGAGCTCGCCACCGCGGCCTGGGTGGCCTGGTGGAACGCCGAGCGTCTCCACGAGGCCTGCGGCTACAGCCCGCCGGCGGAGTTCGAGGCCGCCTACCATGCCCGCCTAGCAGCGAACAGCGAGGCCGCTTGAAATCCAATCAGCCGAGTCTCCATCAAACCCAGTGCGGTTCAGTGGTCCCCTCGCACCCCATGTTGTAGGTCTGGGGATTCGTCGCGACCGCCACAACATCGGCAACCTGGGGAACGTGGATACCGCGCACGGCAAGAGCCGACGACGCTGTCAGGACCAACAGCGAAGCGAGGACCAGGGCAGCTCGGCGGGCGGGCATGGGGGGACAGTATCGGGCACGACGCAAGGGAGGATCTGTGGGGTTCGGACGCCTGGTTGGCCTACTCCGGGGCGCGCGTGGGACGGAACCGGAAGTAGCCCCAGAACAGGACCGATGCCAGGCCGAAGCCGATGAAGAGCGCTACCGCCGACCGGAAGGAAGTCTGGTCGGCGGCCGAGACCAGGCCGTTCGCCGGGTTGAGGATGACCACGATGAAGGCGAACATCCCGATGAAGTAGAGCAGGCCCCATCGGAATCGGCTCTGGCGGAAGATCGGCTCGCCGTACAGGAAGCGCATCGGGAGCAGGGCGAAGACGATCCCCTCCACCCCGGCCACCGCGATGGCAGCCAGCACGTTCTCGGCCACCACGCCGGGCCAGGTGTCGCCCACGCCGGGGGCGCGGACCGCTCCGAGCATCAACCAAGAAACGGCGGCCAGGCCCAGCATCCACCACGCCCCGGCGCCGAGGGCGCGCGCCTTATCGGTCGGCTCGAGGCTGCGCGCGAACTCGTAGCCCAGGATCAGGCCGTACACGTATCCGGGCAGAAAGCCTGTCAGCCGCGAGAGCAGCACGCACAACGCCGCGATCACCAGCGTGCCCGACGCCGCCCGGAGCGTGCCCCCGTCCCCGGTCAGGGCGCGCTGGGCGGCGCGCCTGGGGAGCGCTGCCAGCCAGGTGACCGCCAGCAGACCGATCAGGATCCCGATGAAGGTCGCGGCCGAGCCCGCATCCAGCCCGATGCCGGGATCGAGCAGGGAATAGAGCGCCGCGCTGGCCAGCACGAATGCACCGATCCCCAGCGCCCGGCCGGCGCCTCGGCCCTCGGCCGGAGCCTCCGCCGTTCGCCGCATGCCGGGGATCCACCCGAACCAGCCGCGCACCTCGTCGAGGTGGACCTCCAGGGTGCGGTTGAAGAGCTCGGCCGGGAAGGGCAGCACGATCACCAACAGCAGGCTGAGCACCGCCGCCTGGCCGAGCGCAACCGGGTCGAGCACGATCCCGGTCGGGCCTGGCACCGCGGTCGCGACCGCCGACGCACCGAAGCCCGCGGCCAGGTCGGGCGACGCGAACTGCTGGAGCAGAATGCTCCCCGCTCCCACCGTCGCGCCGAACCCGATCAGGGTCATGACCCGCCGAACGCGACTCGACGGCCCGCGCACCGCCAGTGCGGTGCCCGCCAGCCCGACCAGGGTGACTGCCGCCGAACCGATCCCGATGGGGGTGGTCATCGGATCCACGTCGTCGATGATCACCTGGAACTGCGCGCTGCACGAGCCGAACGCCCCGACCGACGAGCCGCCGATCACGAAGACGCGGCCAAAGGCGGCGAGGTCCGCGACATTGGCCTCGCGGCTGGCGAGCGTGTCGCCCTCGGAGCCGATCCCACTCGCCAGCGGAATCGGGAAGCCGAGCACGTAGGCGTTGACGAACACGTCGGCCTGGGCGGCCGGCGCGGTGGCGGTCACCGTCACGTGGTCGCTCGAGCGCAGATGCCAGACCGGGGTCGCGACCAGGTCGATCGGTCCGCCGGAGGTCGAGCTGCCGCTCACCGCGCAGGGGAGTTCGTCCTTGGCCGCCACCGGCGCGGCGAGGGCCGCCAGGGCGAGGCCGGCGCAAGCGGCGGCGATCGTCCGTCGGACTACCGCTCGACGGAGCCCAGATCGCGGCGCGCTGCCAGGACGACCCAACAGACCTCCCTCAAGCGGGGACTGTACATCGGCGTGTCCTGCTGGCGGAGGGCTCAGGGCAGCGGCAGGCCGGTCACCGTGTACTCGATCGAGAGGCCGTGGATCCTGAGTTGCGCGCTAACACCCGTCAGACCGCACTGGCCGAGGTAGGCAAACCCGGCATTGTCGATCAGGGCCGAGTCGATGGTCAGATCGTCGACGGTGGCGAACCCCGGCTCATCGATCACGCCGGTGGGGGTGGTGTTCGCCATGACGGACACGGCACCGGTCGTCAGGGAGACGTTCAGCATGCTGCACCCGGCCTCGAACGTCGGGCTGCTGTCGAAGACGAGGCCGCGGATCGCGGTGACGGTGGCGCCATCGGGGAAGACCAGGTTGCAGGTGAACTGCGCGTTGCTACCGCTGGTGATGTAGCGCCCGCTGTTGAGGGCCGCGAATCCATACGTGCTCTCCCTGGGGACCATGCCGTAGGCGTGGCAGTTGACGTGTCCTGTCGTTTCGAGATCAGCGCGCGCGAACTGGGCGGAGTCGATGCCATCAAGGGCATCGGCGTCCTGGGCGGTCGCCGCGTTGACCACTGGGACCTTGCCCACCGCAAGTGCCCCCAGCCGGTTCATGAACGCGGCCATCTGCTCCCGGGTCACGAAGGCGCTCGGACAGTAGTTGCCACCCCCACAGCCCGTGGTCACCCCGGATGCTGCTAGCGCGCTGATGTCGGCGTGGAAGACGTTGGAGTCAGGCACATCGGCGAAGTCATGGGATGCCAGGGTTCCCAGCGGGAAGGCGGCCAGGACAAGAGCAAGGGCAAGCATCGGCAGCAGGCGTGGCAGGCGGGATCGAGGGACGGGCATCGGGCGCACTCCGGCAGTCCGGTCCGGCCCGCGGCCGGCATCGGTGCACGACCGTCAACCACCCGACCGGGATCGTGCCGGCCATTGTGGCCGGGGCGTCAACCGGGGGACGCAACAACCAGCGGATTCAGGTTTCCCCTTGTCTTCACCCGCCTCGGGTGGCAGGCTACGCAGCATGCCGGCCGGATGCGCCGGTGCTCCGAAGGAGGGCACCCCGATGCAGCGTCCAACATCGTCCACCACCGACGAGTTGCGAGTGGA
>JBKJYH010000112.1:0-2533 GCA_046715765.1 Candidatus Limnocylindria bacterium | reverse complement strand
CATCTTGCAGTCGATGAACTCCTCGACGTCGGGGTGATCCATGTTCAGGATCACCATCTTCGCCGCGCGGCGGGTCTTGCCCCCGCTCTTGATCACGCCGGCGAAGGCGTCGAAGCCCTTCATGAAGCTCACCGGGCCCGATGCGCTGCCGCCGCCGCGCAGGCCCTCTGCCTTGGAGCGCAGGGTGGAGAGGTTGCTGCCGGTGCCCGATCCGAACTTGAAGAGCATCCCCTCGGTGTGGGCCAGGGTCAGGATGCTGTCCATGGTGTCGTCGACCGAATTGATGAAGCAGGCGCTGCACTGGGGGTGCGCGTCGATCCCGACGTTGAACCAGACCGGCGAGTTGAAGGCGGCGCGCTGCTTGACCAGGATGTCCTTGAGCTCGTCGCGGAAGGCCTCGGCGTCATCCGGCGTGGCGAAGTAGGCGTCGGCGATGCCCCACTCGGTGATGGTGTTGACCACCCGGTCGATCATCTGCTTGACGGAGTACTCGCGCTCCGGCGTGCCGAGCGTCCCGCGGAAGTACTTGCTGGTGGTCACCTGGGTCGCCAGCTGGCTCCAGGACTTGGGGAACTCCAGGCCGCGCTGCTCGAAGACGGTCTTGCCGTGCTCGTTGCTGATCACCGCTTCCCGGGTCTCCCACTCCATGGTGTCGTAGGGGTCAACGCCGGGGCGGGTGTATCGGCGCTCGATGGAGAGTCCGGCCCAGGCGTGCTTCTGCCCGGGGCGGAGCTGGCGGTAGCCGGTAGTGCCGTGGGTGCCGTGGCGGGGGCCGCTCGGCTTCTTCGTCCCGTGCCCGTTCCCATTGCCGTGGCCGTTGCCGGTGGGGGTGACGGAGGGGGAAGAGGTCGATCGGGCCATTGGTGGGGCGGGTCCTTTCGCTCCGGGCCGTGAGCCCGGGCCACACGGTTGATATGGGGTGGGAGGGCCGCGGGCGCAGGGCGCCAGCGTGGTCTCCACGCCTCGTCGACAGGCTGTTGAGTGTAGTACGCGTCCTGCGGTGCGTCAAGGCAAAAACCACAACATGTAGTGGGTGGGGGCGCGGCGCCTGCACAAGATGCTGTGGTTGCGTACGACATCAGTGTGGAGGGAATGTGGAGCGAATGTGGACGAGAGGAGTGCGACGCAGCGCCCGCCGATAAGCAGAGGTAATGCTCGTGCACTGATGGCGCCGGTCCGGCGCCGGGTGATGAGTGGGGCTTGTCAGGACGCGCCGGATGAGGGGGAACGGTGCACCTTGATTCCGCAGGCTTATCAGGATCAGAATGACGGGTAGGTTTCGGTCTCGCGCCCGATAGGGCCGCACCAGCTGCCGGCATGGGATCGTGCAAGGAGAGTCCCATGCGCCCTGCGCGTTCCTCACCGCGTGTTCGCCTGCTGGCCGTCCTGACCCTGGTCCTGGCCATGGCCGCCGTCCCGCTGGGCGCCCTGGCGTCCCATGACTTCGCGGACGTTCCGGACAGCAACCTGTTCCACGCCGATATCAGCGCCCTCGCAGCCAGCGGCGTGACCTCCGGCTGCGGCGGCGGCAACTACTGCCCGAGCGCGTTCGTGACCCGGGAGCAGATGGCTGCCTTCATGAATCGGCTGGGGGCGCTGTCGCCCGCGAAGATCCCGGTCGTCAATGCGGCCCGGCTGCAGGGGCAGCCCGCCAGCGCCTTCCTGCGCGGGAACGTGGAGTTGAGCCAGTTCGGACCGTGGCAGTCGACCAGCGGGTCGAGCCTGTCGCCAACGATGGTGCAGTACAACACCAAGATCCACATGAACGCCGGCGGCTCCGGTGAGGCGCTGATCCACCAGGGCCTGGTCGGCCCGTCGGCGATCGGCGCTACGAACTACGGATTTGCATCGGTCGAGATCTGCTGGTTGGCCAGCACCAACGTGGTGATCTATAGGGTGACCGTGTGGCAGGACTACGCGGTGCCGAGGCTCGACGACGTCAATAACGTGGCGGTCACCAGCGACGGCTGCCACACCTGGACCGCCCCGCTGCTGGTGGCCACGGCTCGTGGCGTGGTGCTGGCGGTTGACCTGCAGTACATCGCCGCGGGATCGTTCAAGTTCGTATCGGTCACCACGACCTGGGCTCCGGTGCCGTAGGCGGGAGGTCGGTCACCCATCCCGGCTGATCAGAAAGGCGCAGGGGCCGATGCCCGGAGGCCGGAGGCCCGAGGCCCGAGGCCCGAGGCCCCGAGGCCCCGAGGCCCCGAAGCCCCGAAGCCCCGAAGCCCCGAAGGGCAGGCTTGACAAGCAGAGGTAATGCTCGTGCACCGATGAGTGCCGTCCGGTGCCTTGTGATCAACGGGGCTTATCGGGCGACACCCGACGGGACGGATCGGTACATGTTGATTACCCGGGCTTATCAAGGACAGGCCAAGGGGCCGCATCAGGCCCGGATTGACGCGGTGGGGATTACCAGCGCGCGGGTGACCTGGGGGCCGGTCGAGACCGGCGGGACCTGAACTGCCGACCGCGGGATGGGCAGCGGTGCGTGCCGGTTGACGCGCGGGTGAGAATGGCTCCGATGCGGTCT
>JBKJYH010000111.1:0-4520 GCA_046715765.1 Candidatus Limnocylindria bacterium | reverse complement strand
GCCCCGTGCCGGTCGCCCAGCACGCTGCGGGCACTCCCGAGCGACATGGTCGCGCGCGCGATCTCGACCGGGTCGCGCGGCAGGAACGCTTCGCGCGCGGCGATCTCGGCGGAGAAGCGCGCGCAGGCCGCTTTGTAGTCGGTGCGCTGGTAGGCGAACACGCCGAGCAGGTGCTGGAGCCGGATGATGTCGGCGTCGGGGCCGCGCGCATGCCGCGCGCGGATCGACAGCGCCGCCTCCACGCGCAGGTCCGCCTCGCGCGAGCGGCCGAGCCCCCCGAGACCGTAGGCCGACCCCTCGTAGGCCACCGCGAGCGGGATCGAGTCCGGGCCCGGGGCCGTGAGCCGCAAGACCAGCGCTCGTTCGGCCAGGGCGGAAGTGCCCGGGAGCTTCTCGTGATCGTTTCGCCAGCGCGCGAGCAGCAGCGCGGCGATCCAGTCCGCCGAATCCGCCGGCGCTCGAGCCGCCGCGAGGCCCGCGGTGGCGAGCGTCTCGGCGCGCGCCCACGCCTGCGAGGCCAGCGCCGAACGTACGGCCGCGAACTCGGCGCGAGGCTCGGTGGCTTTCGCGTCGGCCCGCGACGACAGCGCGCCCACGAGTATCGCTGCCGCCAGCATCACGGCCGATCGTCGGCTCATGGCATGTCCCGCGGTGGATCGTGCACGGCGCGCACGCGGCGCATCCACACATCAGGGTCGCGCGCCCTCTCGAGTTCGCGAGCCAGTCGCGCGACCGGTCCGTTCGTGTCGCGCGCGGGTGGCTCCTCGGCCAGTCCATCCACGCCACGCAGCGGCGGACCGCCCGCGGGCGCCCCGGCGGGGATCGATCGAGCGCCCGGCGTCACTTGCAGCTCCCGAACGAGCGCATCGATGTCGGGCCGCTCACCGCGCGCCGCCACCACGAGGAACGTCTCGCGGTCACCACCCTCGCCCACCTGCCATGCGAACTCACGGCCCCGCAGTTTGCCCGGTAGGCGATGCTCGACACTCGCCGCGAGCGGATTGTCGAGTTCGAGCCCCTCGCGTGGGAACAGCGCGTACGCGCTGCCGGTGGCGTCCTCGTTCAACACGTACACCCACACCGGCTCCGTCGTGCGCAGCTCGAGCGATAGCCGGTCGCCCGCGCGCACGATCCCGCCATCCAGCAGCGGCTCGCTTCCGCTCGCGGTGCGCCGCACGAGCGTGGCGTCCACCTCGAGCGGTCGCGCGGCCTCGAGCCCGGCGGCGGGCCGCGCCGCGGACGTGGGCACCGATACCGTGGGAGGCGAGAGCCGCGCTGGCCACAGCAGCGCGACCGTGCCCAGCAGTACCACGGCACCCGCGGCGACGAGCGGCCAGCGCGACGAGCCCGCCACCAGACCGACCGAGGCCGCGAGTGAGCGCTCGAACGCCGACAGGTTCGCGTGACGCGCTGCCGGTTCGTGCGCGAGCGAGCGGAGCACGGCATCGTGCAACTCCGAAGGCACATCGGGCCGCAGCTCCCGCAGCGGTGGCGGCGCGGCTTTCGCCGTGCGTTCGATGAGACCTGCGAGCGACTCGGCCTCGAAGGGATAGCGTGCGGTGAGCAGGCGATAGAGCAGCACGCCGAGTGCGTACTGGTCGCTGGACGGGGACGCCTCGCCGCCGCGTAGCACCTCGGGGGCGCTCACGAGCGGCGTCCACATGGAGGGCGACGCGGGCGGGCCATCCTGGCCGGCGCCGAAGTCCATGAGCACGATGCGGCCCGGTCGGCGCGCTCCGGCGCCTCGCTCGCACATCACGTTCGCCGGCTTGACGTCGCCGTGCACGAGTCGCTCGGCGTGCACGGCGGCGAGCGCGCGACAGAGCTCCACGCCCACCAGCGCCACCTCGCGCGCGGGCAGCGGGCCCTCGCGAGCGAGCCTCGCCTCGAGCGTCTCGCCGTGCACGAGTTCGGTCCAGAGGCCCGCGCGTCCGTCGTGCTCGGCCACACCCAGCACGGCGAGCACGTTGGGATGCGACACGCGGGCCAGGCGCCGTGCCTCGTCGAGCCACGCGCGTGCCGGCCCCGCGGCTTCGATGCGCCGGAGCTTCAGTGCCACGTCGCGACGGAGCGAGGGGTCGTGGGCGCGGTACACCTCGCCGAACGTGCCTTCGCCCAGGCGCTCGCGCACCTCGAGCGGTCCCCAGGTGAACGTCGCGCTCGTGGCGGCCGCATGGGTCGGTTCCGGTGCGGGCTCGCCGCCGGCCACCAGCAGTGCTTCGCGGTGCGCGGCCGCCAGTCGTTCGAGTGCTCGGAGCCGCGTCAGCGTGTCTCCCAGTTCCGGGTGCGCGCGTTCCAGCGCCGCCCAGTCGAGCGCGGCCGAGTCGGCCAACGACTCGGCGACACGCTCCAGGTCACTCGGGGACTGCATGTTCACGCATGGCCTCCGCCAACGGCACCAGCGCGCGCACCACCAGCATGCGCACGGCATTCGCGCTGGGTTTTCCCATCGCCTCGGCAATCTCGGGATAGGACAGCCCGCATTCGAGTCGCAACACCACAGCCTCGCGTTGTTCGTCGGTGAGTCCCAGCAACGCCCGTTCGTAGCACTCGAGCATCTCCCGGCCGATCGCCTGCTCCACCACCGACGCGGTGGCGTCGTGCGGCTCCTCCGCCGTCTCGGGTGCGGACGGCCGCCGCACCGAGCGCCGGATCTCCTCGCGGATGGCGTTCAGCACGATCTGCCGCAGGTAGGCGAAGAACGCCCCCTCGTGCCGGTACTCGAACGCCTCCAGACGGTTCAATGCCCGATAGAGCGCGACCTGCACGATGTCGGCCGTGTCGGCCATGCCACGGGCACCGCGGGGCAGGCGGCCATGCACCCAGCGGCCGAGCACCGGGAGGTACCGCGCGAGAAGGCGCTCGCGGGCCCGCGCGTCGCCGGCACGGATGCGGTCGAGCAGCGCCGCCGTGCTCTCGAGGGGATGGGGGCCTTGCACAGTGCGCATGGGGGCCTCGCACGTAGACCGGAAGACTACCACCTCCGCCCGCGTGCACTCACGGCTGATCCGGCATTGACCCAGTGGGCGCCGCCGGCCCGGGGATCCACCCCGGGGGGCCGTGCCGGGGCGCATTGCGCTTCCCCCCCGCCAGACCGCTCGCTCGAATCGAGGTGCCTCATGAAGACGAACGCTGCTCGTCTTCTCGCCGCCCTGCTCTGCACCGCCCTCACCGCGTCAGCGCCGGCACAGGCCACGGACGTGGACGGACCCAACGACTGCACGCGCAACATCACGGACTACGGCGACGCCCCCGAAGTCTCGCTCGCCTATCCCGGCGTGACGGGCAGGTTCCCCACCTGCCTCTCCGCCAGTGCGGCCGGAACGCAGGAAGCTTCGTGTCCGTTCGGCAGTTCGCTGCCCGGCGCCACGGGCTATGTGCGTCACGTGGGCGTCGCCGGAACGCCGAACTACTGGCTGGGCTGCTCCGGCGCGGCCGCGCCAGCGGGCGTGGACTCCGAATCGGACGCCAAGGTCAACTCCACCGGCGCGACCGGGAGCCTCTGCAGCCCCGGTGTGACCGTGGACTGCACCGAGACGGCTTTTGGGCTGACGTTCGGGCAGGACGAGTGCCTGGGTGGCACCGACGCCGGTGTCCCGGGCACGGTGGGGTTCGTCACCTGCACGTCCTCGAGCGTGTGGTTCAGCACGTTCAGCTGCGCCACCGAGGTGCGCATGGTGTACTTGAACATCCTCGTGGACTGGACGCACGACGGCGACTGGAACGATGCGACGCAGGCCTGTAACACCTGCGTGCCTGAATGGGCGGTGAGGAACCAGCTCATCGACCTGCCGCCCGGCTGCTTGACGCGGCTTTCGCCGACGTTCATGACCGGGCCCACCGCCGGCCCGGCGTGGATGCGCATCACGATCACCGACGCTCCCGTGAACGACGACTTCCCATGGGCCGGCTCTGCCACGGTGCCAACCGGCGAGTTCCTGGGTGGCGAGACCGAGGACTATCCGGTCAGCGTCGTGGCGCCGCCGCCGCCGTGCAAATCGTACCTCGAGTTCGGCGACGCCCCGGAGGGGATCGCCGCCTACCCGAGCGGCATCCTCGGCCACTTCCCCACCTGTCTCACCCCGACGGCACCGGGCACCCCCGACCAGCTCTGCCCCGACCCCTCGTTGATCCCGCCCGCGCTCACCGGATACGTCGAACACGCGACCAGCACCGGCGACAACTCCGGCTTCTGGTTGGGCTGCGGGGACGTCGCCGATCCGCTGCTCGGCGTGGACAGCGAACCCGACGGGCGCTCGTGGCTGATAGGCGTGTTCGGCCAGGTCGCAGCCTGCGATCGGCTTGCCACCCCCGACTGCACCGAGTCGGCGTTCGGCGGCATGATGTTCGGCCAGGACGAGTGTTACGGCGACGCCGACGCGGGCCTCTCCGCGGCGGTGACGTTCGCCGCCTGCTCCACGAGCACGATCACCATGAAGACTTACGCGTGCTCGAACACGCAGATGAACGCCTACCTGAACGTGCTGGTGGACTGGAACCAGGACGGCGACTGGAACGAC
>JBKJYH010000110.1:0-4335 GCA_046715765.1 Candidatus Limnocylindria bacterium | reverse complement strand
CCTCAGGCTGGGCATGGATCGGGGCCTGAAGGGCACGCTGGTCGCGCCCAGCGCGTACTTCATGAAGAGCCCGCCGCTCCAGATCCATGACGACGTGGCGCGCGAGAGGGTGGAGGCCTTCATCCGGGGCGACGACAACGAGACCCTGATCGGCACCGAGGCACCGCCCAAGTCCCCGGCCCGCAAGCCGGCTGCGTCTCGCAGCAAGAGCGCCGCCGGGTCGCGCTGAGGAATCAGGCTGCGGCGAGTCGCGCCATGCAGACCGAGGCCGGAGAGCGACGCCGGGAGTTGCTCGCCTTCTGGGGCTACCGCTTCGCCGAGCGGGTGATCGGGATCCTGCCGAGGCGCCTGGTGCTTGCCGTGGCCGCGGCCGTTGGCAACGCGGCGTACGACGCGTCGCCGGTCAAGCGGGCGGTGGTGCGCGCCAATTTGGCACATGCGATGGGCGGCGAGCCGGACGACCCGGGGGTGGATCGCGCAGCGCGGGCGGCGTTCCGCAACTACGCGCGCTACATCGCCGACCTGATGCGCCTCACCACCCTGCGCGACGAACAGGTCGAGCAGATGGTCGTGGCCCAGGACCTCGATTCGCTGCGGACGGCACAGGCCGGCGGCCACGGCGTGCTGCTGTGCACCGTCCACGTGGGCGGGATGGACCTGCTGGCACCCGCCCTGCATGCCCATGGCGAAGAGATGCACGTGGTGGCCGACGACACGACCTACGGCCGACTGTACGAGCACCTCAAGGCGGTCCGCGCCCGCTTCGGGGTGACGCTCATCGGCTGGCGCAACCTGCGAGCCCTGATCCGGGCGTTGCGCGCCGGCGAGAACCTGGTCCTGTTCGTGGACGGCGGGTATCGACGGGGCGACGTCCCGGTCGAATTCCTGGGCGAGCCGACCACCTTCCCGCCCGGCCCCGCCACGCTGGCCGCCCGCTCCGGGGCACCGATCCTGCCCGTCACCGCCCGGCGTGGCCGCGACGACCGCTTCCGGGCCGGCGGGCTCCCGCTGATCCGGGCCGAGGGGACGGACCCGGCGGCCATCTGGCGCGCGACGCAACAGCTGGCGGATGCGCTGGGTGGGGTGATCGCCTCGGACCCGGCGCAGTGGTACATGTTCCGGCCGATCTGGCCGCAGACCGATGCCGACCGGGCCGACGCGCGCGCGGCGCTCGAAGCGGCCCGCCGCGGCGACGACTGGGCACGGCGCTGATCGCCGTGCGTGGGTTGGCGCTTCGGATCGGCCTGTGGCTGGGGGGCCTGCTGGCCGGCTCCCTGCCTCGCCCCGCCGCGTATGCCCTCGCCGACCTGCTGGGGCGCACCTGGCACCGCCTGGCGCCCGGCCGGCGCGCGCTGGTGGCCGCCAACCTGGCCCGAGTCTTCGGCGCCACCGGGCGCACGTTGAGCGGCGCAGACCTGCGGCGAGCGGTCCGCCGGGCCTTCGTGGAGCACGCCCGTTACTACCTGGAGATGGTCCGCGCCCCGCACTACCCGGAGAGCCGCCTGGACGAGATCGTGCGGGTCGAGGACTGGGAGCGTTGGGAGCCGATCCTGGGCCAGGGCCTGGTGCTGGTCACCGGACACCTCGGCAACTACGAGCCGTTCGTGCACGTGCTGGCGGCCCACGGGCTGCGGGCGGTGGTGCCGGTCGAGGAGATCGAGCCGCGCGAGCTGTACGAGTTCGCGCTCGCCCACCGCACCTCGAGTCCATCGGTCACCGTCGTCCCGCTCGGAGAGGCGGTCCGGCCGATGCTCAGGGCGCTGCGCAAGGGCGAGATCGCGGCGCTGATCGCCGACCGTGACCTCGCGGGCGACGGCCAGCCGGTTACCCTGTTCGGCCACCCGACCACCCTGCCCACCGGCCCCGCCCAGCTGGCGGTGCGCACCGGCCGGCCGCTGATGGTGGCCGCCTGCCTGCGACTCGGACCGGAACGCTTCCTCGCCCGCCTCCGGTTGCTCGAGACGCAGCGCAGCGGTGACCGGGCGGCCGACGTGGCCGAGTTGACCCATGCAATGGCCAGGGCGCTGGAGACCGCGATCGGGCGTGCGCCCGAGCAGTGGTTCGCCGCGTTCCAGGTGATCTGGGCAGACCTGCCGGGAGAGGCCGCATGACTGCGCGCGACGGGAGCGGGAAGGGCCGGGCCGACATGCACCTCCACACGCTCTACTCCGACGGCACCACCGGGGTGCAGGCCCTGCTCGACCATATCGAGCGGCACACCACCCTGGACCTGGTGGCCATCACCGACCACGAGCGGATTGATGGCGCGCAGCGCGCCGCCGAGCTGGTTGCGGCGAGCGACTACCACTTCGAACTGGTGATCGGCGAGGAGATCACCACCCGCCGCGGACATCTGCTGGGGCTCTTCCTGACCGAGCGGATCCCGGCCCTCCGCCCGCTGGAGGAGACGATCCAGCGGATCCATGACCAGGGCGGACTGGCCGTGGCAGCGCATCCGCTGGCGCCCCTCACCCCGAGCATCGGGCGGCGCAGCCTGGTCCGCCTGCACCTCGACCCCGATCCCCGGCACCGGCTGGACGGGATCGAGATGCTCAATCCGAGCGTCGCCGGACGCGCGCGGCGGGGTCATCGGCAGACCCTCAACCAGACGCTCGAACTCGCTGCGCTGGGCAACTCGGACGCGCACGTGCTCGAGCACGTCGGCACCGGCTGGACCCGGTTCCCCGGCACCAGCGGCGAGGCGTACCGGGCGGCGGTCGCGGGACGCACCACGAGCGCTCACGGGGAGTACTGGACCCACTGGCATAACGTCAGCGTCTACGGGCGCCAACTGGTCGCCAAGGCGCGCCACGTGCGCCACACCCTGCGCCCCACCGGAGAGTGGCGATGAGCGATCACACGAGCCTGAAGATCGGGATCGTGAGCCCCTACGGATACCCGCACCCGGGCGGGGTCAACGAGCACGTGCGCCACACCTACGAGGCGATGCGCCGAATGGGCCACGACGTCTGGATCGTGACCAGCAAGTACGGCCGCGAGCGGACCACCGAGGGGCGCGTGATCCGGCTGGGGACCGGCTTCGCCTTCCCGGCCAACGGGAGCATGGGCCGCGTCACCCTCGGCTGGCGCTTTACCGCCGGGGTGCGCGCCGTGCTGGCCGAGCACAAGTTCGACGTCCTGCACTTCCACGAGCCGTTCGTGCCCTTCCTGTCGCCGACCATGCTGCTGGAGTCGAGCACGGTCAACGTCGCCACCTTCCACGCCTTCGGCGGCTTCAACCCGATGCTGTGGGCCGCCAAGCGCCTGGTGCATCGCCTGGCGCGACGGCTCGACGGGCGAATTGCGGTGAGCGGCGCCGCGCGCCACTTCATCAGCCGCTACCTGCCCGGCGACTACCGGATCATCCCCAACGGGGTGGACCTGGACCGATTCGCCGATGCCGAGCCGTTCGAACACCTGCGCGACGGGACCCTCAACATCCTGTTCGTGGGCCGCTTCGAGGAGCGCAAGGGCCTGATCCACCTGCTCAAGGCATACCACCGCCTCCGGAAGCGCCACGTGGACGCTCGACTGCTGGTCATCGGGAGTGGCCCCAAGGAGCGCGAGTACACCCGCTGGGCGGGCCTGCGCAACGTCCGCGACGTGGAGTTCCTGGGCCGCGTCAGCGACGGCGACAAGGCCCGCTACTTCGCCAGCGCCGACATCTTCTGCGCCCCCTCCACCGGTCAGGAGAGCTTCGGGATCGTGCTGCTCGAGGCGATGGCCGCCGGCGTCCCGATCGTGGCGTCGGATATCCATGGCTACAAGAATGTGGTGACCCGCGGCGAGCAGGGCCTGCTGGTGGAGCCGCGCAACCACCGGGCGCTGGCCGCCGCGCTCTACAAGCTGGCCGGCGACCCCGACCTGCGCCACCGAATGGGCGAGGCGGGGCGTGCCACCGCGCCCGAGTACAGTTGGGACCGGGTCTCGGAGCGGCTGGTGGACTACTACCGCGAGGTGCTGGCCGACCCCGCCACCCGCCGGCGGGTTCGGGGCACCGGCTTGCGGTAGGCGATCGAACGCCACTCGACCTCGAACCCGGCCCGTTCGTACAGGCCGAGGGCGCCGTTCGGGTTGGCGGCATCCACGCCGAGGCCGGCGCTGGTCATCCCGCGCTCGCGGAGCACGACCAGCGACCGCGCCACCACCGCGCTGGCCAGGCCGCGGCGGCGCCAGGCACGCCGGACGAAGACACTGTCGAGCCAGCCCTTGGCCCGCCCGAACTTCTGGTTCTCGGCGGTGTCGATGCTGTTCACCACGCCACCCGCGATCTCGTCGCCGTCCCAGGCGATGACCCACAGGCTGGAATCGAAATCGGGGCTTCGCAACCAGGCC
>JBKJYH010000109.1:0-10128 GCA_046715765.1 Candidatus Limnocylindria bacterium | reverse complement strand
GGGGGGGGGGGGGGGGGGGGGCCCCCCCCGGCGCCGGGCCCCGCGCGCGGCCCCCCCCCCCGGCCGTGACTCATCCCGGTCGGTGCTTCTGACCGGCCTAGCGGGTGCCGTGTCGGGCTTCGGCCACGTCACGGCCCTCCTGTGCGGCCTGGCGTACCTTGTCCGGTGTCCCGAGCCGGTCCAGGTGGGCAACCAGCTCAGCGACCCACGCGGGCACCTCCTTGGCGGTCAGCTCCGCCCACTTCTTGCCGCCGTTGGCGTAGTAGGCGGCGGCTTCCCTGGCCCCGGTCTTCCCCCGGAACGTTCTCCGTTCGATGCCGTCGATGTAGCGGGCGGGGTTCTTGCCGTGCCCGTTGTAGGCGAACGCCCCGCCGGTCACCTCGGTTGCCCACGTGGCGGCTCTCTCGACGGTCGATGCGATGACGCGCATGGCTGCGTCTTCCCTTCTTTGGGTTGCGGTCGTGGTGGTGGGGTCAGTCAGCTCTGGTGCACGTAGGTGGTCGCGTGCTCCAGCGCTTCACGCATGGTCGCGGCGGAACGCTCCGCATCGGTCGACTCTTGCCCCGCGTACAAGGGCCACGAGAACTCGCAGGTGTCAGTCTTCGTGCAGCGCACCCGGGTAGCTTCCCCGTCGTAGACCACCGTGAGGTTCACGCCGGCCAGTGCGACGACGCGCGGGCTGCTCGGGGTCACGTCGTGGGACACCTGAACCCCCGCATCCATGCGGTAGACGCGAACCACCAGCTCTTCTCCCGTGTCCACAAGGGACACCAGCCCGCCCGTCCCCTTGCCCCGGGCGTCGCTGAACTCGATGATCCGTTCGCCGGGTGCGGCGTAGGCCCCGGCAACGGGGTTCGTGTTGACCTTCGGTGGTTTGGCCACGGTCTTTCCTTCGTTCGGGATCACCACGCGCATGATCCGGCTCGGGTTGATGTGCCGGGCGTGAACCCGGTAATGCTTTTCCCCGTCGGGGAACTCGTCGTCAAGGACCAGCTCCGTACGTGGCGCGTCGACGACCACCACGGCCGGGCCGTAGCCCTCACCGTGCCCGCGCATCCGGTTCGACAGGAACACCTCACCCGTGTTCTCACGGGAGACCATCCGCCCGGTTCGCTGGATCTCCCGGGCGGCTTCCACACTGGTCCGGTGAAAGAGCTTCACCGGGGTCAGCTCTTCCGGTCGGTACAGCGCGGCTCGCCGTAAGCGGCCGTGAGCTGTTCTGCGAACCGCTCGGAGTCCTCGGCGCGCATGTCCCACGCGCGCACGATCCCGTCGCGAGACTCGATGGTCACGGTCTCGTACTCCGTGCCCGGTGTCCCGTCCTCTTCCGGGAGCAGGGTCACCCGGTCGCCGTCCCACCTGCCCTCGTAGGCGTTCGCGGTCCGCCTGTCCGCCCGGTGCGTGGCCACCAGGGACCTAATTTGTGCCGCCGTGGTGCCCAGGGGGAACCGCATCCACAACCCGCTGACCTGCACCCTGAACTCGCTCAGCTCTCGTCTCATTCGCCTTCCTCTCCTAGGGGTTCCGACTCGAACGCGCTGTGTCCTTCCTCGTGGGGTTCGTGGCCGCTCGCCCGAAGGGCATCCGCGTGCTTGGCGAGGGCTTCCTTTTCGGTGTCCGCTTCCACCGGGGCCACCACCAGGGTTCCCACGTTCCATACCGCCATCGCTCAGCCCTCACTCTTGGGTAGCCGGTACATGTCGTCGCGGATCTCGAAGTCCCGCGCGCTGCCTTTGTTGTTCACGAACCCGTGGCGCCGGTACCAAGTCCGCAGCCTGCCCACGGAGGCACCCCAATCGTTGGTAGGGGTCAGGGTCAGGGTGATCCCCGCCGCGTCGACCGCCTTGCACAGGTCGGTCAGCGCCGCGTCGGCCAGACCGCGACCGGTGTACTCCCGGTCGGGCACGGCGATCCGGGACAGGGTCGCCCGCTTGCCGTCGCTGGACAGCTCGACCGACAGGGTCACGTGTGGGTGTTCGATCGCGGCGCGGGCGACGAACTCAGCGGCCCAGTTGCGGGGACGCTCAGGGTCGATGATCACATCGTGTGCGGCGGCCAGGGCGTGACCGGCGTCGGTGAACTCGATCCACGTGCCGTTGTCCGTCCAGGTCTCGATCAGACCGGCCTGTTTGAGCTGGGTCAGGTTGCCCCGGTTCCGCCTGCGCTCCTCCAGCGAGCCGCCGCCCACGTTGCCGCCCACCAGGGGCGTACCCGACCAGTTGGGGGCGTCCTTGGCGTAGGCCAGGAACAGGGCGAGGGATCTTTCGGTGATGGGGTCAGCCATCGCGTTGTCCTCCTGTCAGCTCTCGTCGTCGGGTGCGCACTCCCACACCGCGCACTCCCACACCGCGAAACCGTCCGGGCCTTCGCCGTTGACCAGCTCCACGGCGTGCCGCGCGGCGACGTCCAGGCGGGCGAGGTTCGCGGGCTCATCCGGGGTGGCGTAGAGCGGGGCACGTAGGTTCGGGGTCGAGTGCTGCTCGCTGATCGTGGTCGCGTTCGCGGCCATCCCGGCGAACCTCTCCGTCCGAACGAACGCCTTGTAAGCGTCCTCGAACTCGCCGGCACCCCCGTACGCGGTGATCATTTCGTATTCGTTGTCGGTCGCTCGGGTCAACTCCTGCCCCACGTAACCCAGAGCCGTGAACACGGCCTCGAACGCGGCCACGTCGTCGTCGTCGCTGTGTGTCTTCACGTGCCAGTGGGTCGTCATCGGACCTTCTCCTCGTGCGTGGAATGGTCAGGGTTCGCACCCATAGTGGACGGCTGTCCCTGGTCGGTCTCGTCGTGGCCGCAGCAGTCGTCGCAGCAGTCGTCGTCGTCGCCCGGGTCGTCGTCCTCGGGGCACTCGCCGTCCGGGTGGGTGAGCCCGCACACGTCGTGCCACATCGAGTCAGCCGGCGTTATCTCCGCGTCCAAGGGGGACGGAGTCTCGGAGTAGTTCATCCCGATCACGCGGCGCGGGCGTAGTCAGCGGCGGCCGGAATGGCGTCCGGGTCGGTGTACGCGCACGGCACCCACGACACGCACACGTGGCCGTAGTAGACGGGTCGCCCGCCCTTGCGCTGCCACCCCTTGCGGGGCAGCACCGACGCCACGGGCACGGTCAGTTCCTTGTCACCGGAGTACCCGCGCGCGGTGACCTTGACGATGGCGGTCGGCTTGCCGAACGCGGGCACACCCGCGCCGATGACCTTGACCGGTAGCTGGATGTCGTTCACGCCCGGCACGTAGTAGGCCAGGTCACCGGGGTTGATCTCGACCGCACCGGGGATGGTGTGCACTCTTCTCATAACGTCACTCTCCGTAGTCAGGTGTTCAGGGTAAGAGGGTCAAGCCGGAAAGACACAGCGCGGGCACGCGCGCACCCCTCAGTAGGCGCGTGCCCCGCTGTGACCCATCCGGGTCAGCTCATGGGGGTCACTCCCAGGCGTGCGCGCCGTCGTCACCCTTGGGGCACACCTGCGAGCCGACGTTGAACACGACGAGGGCATCCACGCGCGCCTCGTACTGCACGCTGGCACCGCAACGGGTACACGGCCACGACCCGTACAGCATGGCGTCGGGGCCGGCGTCGATCAGGTCCACGCGCGGCTCGTGGTCGGGGAAGTACCGCCGCACGCACATCACGGCAAGGTGGTGCGCGGGGTCCATGCCCCCGGCCGTCGTGCCGCGCACCGAACGGGACACGTCGGCCGTGACCCCATCGGGGGAGTACGAATTCCGGAAGTACCCGTAGGTGTGACGCAGCCACAGTTCCGAACACACCAGGGTCGCCGCGTCGCGGATCTTCCGCGCCCGCTCACGCACCGACTCCGGGATGTCGGCGTCCTCACCGCTGATGGCCGCGTCGATCGTCCCGATGTAGAACGGGTCACGCTTGCGCCGCCGCGCCTTGGGGGTCAACTCGTACCCGTGGAGGGTGTACCGGTGGTTCCAGTGCCCCGGCGGGCACAAGAACCCGCCCGAGCCTTTGCCGTCCTTGCTGATCACGTACTGGGTGAAGGTCATCAGGGTCTCTTTCGTCCTGGTGGGGTCGACTGGGTGCGACTGTTGCCGTCGTTGCCTGCCTGTTCGGACAGCCACGGCCAGGGCACCCACGATGCGTGCGTGCCCTGCCGTGTCCCATCCGGGTCAGGAGACGACGACCCGACCGTTCTTGACCGTGACGGAGGCGTACCACTTGCGATCGGTGTACGGGTCCGGCCCGGTCACCGTGAGCGTGGTCCCGTCCTTGAGGTCGGTCAGCACCTCGTCCCCCCGGAAGTGGGTGCGCTTGTCCGCGCCCAGTTCCACAGCGGTGTTGTCGAACAGCACCGTGTCGGGGTCGCTCTCCATCGCGTCGCGGAGCGCTTTCTTCCGCGCGGGCCGCTCACCGTTGATCGTCACACCGACGTTGACATATGGCATGGCAACTTTCCTCACACTCGGGTCATGCATGGGAAGGGGAATTGATCAAGCCGCGACCGCGCACCACTCAGCACGGTCAATCACCAAGAACCGGGAGATGCCGAGCTTGCCCACGGACGCGCGCCGCACATCCGGGGAGTACTGGTCTTTAGCGCACCCACCACAGATGGGGGTGCCGTCGCCGCTGTCACGCACGTAGTACTTGGCAGCCTGGTCGCACGTGTCGCACACGGGCCGGACCTTCACCCACACCACCGCGCTTTCCGGCGCGCGTTCGATCTTGAGCAGGGACGCGACCGCAGACCGGGCCGTGCTGTGCCCGTTCACGGTGATCGTGTGTTGCCCCTTGTCGTGACGCAACCGCACCACGAACGGGCGGGGCGGGATGAACCCGGTCACAGCGTCACGGACCAGTCGGACACGACCCGCACCAGGGCACCGCCGCGCTTGCAGGCGTCCGCCACAGCGTCGTTGACAGTGGCGTACCGACGCCTCTCCTGCACGGACACGGGCCACGACAGATAGTCACTCGGGCTCGACGCGAGACGCCACCCACCCCGCGCCGCGCGGACCACGGACACCAGCCGGGTCGAATCCGCGTAGAACACGGTGCATTCGTCCGCGTCGCTCTCCTCGTCCATGCCGGTGTAGATGTTCCCGTCCAGCGAGTAGCTGAACATCACTTCCAGAACCTCATCCGGGTCCATCAGCGCCCACGCGCGCAGCGCCTCCAGTTGCGGACTCCCGTGACCCTGCTCCGCGAGGGTGTCCAGGTCGGTCAGCACCGCACCCCGGTGCACCTCCTCTTCGTCGCACAGCAGGGTCAGCCAGGGGAACAGCCCGCGCTCACGATCGTCCGACGTCACCCATTCGCAGGCCATCGCGGAAGCTTCCGCGTAGGTCAGGTACACGAACGGGGTGTTGAGCGCGTGCCGGGCGATGGCGTCGTGATCCGTGGCGAATCCGGTCATGGTCATCATGTGTCCTCACTGCTAGAGGGGTAGGGCAGTCACGTAGTGGGGTTGAGCCCGTTGGCGGGCACGGCCACGGCACACACCAGAGGGGGTGTGCCGGGCCGAAACCGTCCCCGGGAGGGTCAGTGGTGGTGCCACGCGGTGACGAGCACGGCACCGTGCGAGCCCGCGTCTTCGTCACAGTGCCGCGCGATGTACTCGAACGTGGGCAGGTCCACGCGGTACCGGTTCCACCCGCCCTCCTTTTCGAGTACCTCAACACTGCCGTCGTGGGACACGGTGACCACACGCCCATCCGGCAGGGTCAGCCGCAACGGTTGGTCTGCGACCAAACCGCCATCAATCCTGATCGTGCGCCCGGGCATGCCTTGTCCCCCTCTCTCTTGACCCGCCGCGTGATCAACCGATGCGTCGTGTCGGGCTCGTTCTCCCGGTAGTCGTTGAGGTACCCGCGTGCTTCGTCCCGGTCGTCGGCCGCCGTGACGTCCTCCCATCCGTCCCAGTAGCTCTGGACCAAGTAGAGGTTCGTGAACTTCCGGGTCATGTCGCGACCTTCTCCGGCCACGCCGTGGCGAACACGGCCCGCTCTTCGTCCGGGGTGAACCCACCCAAACGAGCGATCTTGATCGTCATCGCCCCGCTGCGCTGGTCCATGCTCCGCGACGCGAACGGCTGCCCCGGCTGCCACGGTTCGGCCTGCCACCAGTAGAACGGGTCAGGGTTGAACGGGTCACCGCCGGCGGACTGCGAGTAGAAATCCGTACGCCAACCCGCCTTGATCATCTCCGATGCGATCAGCACGGGCAACCCCGTCACCCACACCGAACCATCCGACTCGACCTCATACCCCGCGATGTCAGCCGGGTACCGCTCACCACCCGGGTAAACCCACTCACCCCAGTCCCCGACATGCTCAGCGACCCGGTAGCGGATGGTCGCCCCCACGAACCACTCAGCCGGCGGGGTCAGGGTCTCAGCGTTCGACGTGTCCAACCCAGCGACCCATGCCGCCCACTGGTCCCCGGACAGCTCGATCTCAGTCACGGCCACGTGCCGGGTCTTCGACTCAGCCCAGTCCAGCAGGGCGGCAAGCTCAGCGCGCGCGACCTGCTCCCATCCGGGCGCGCGGTCCGTCTCGAAAGACAGGGCCACGTGCAGCTCATCCGGGTCGAACTCGACACCGTGCGACAGTGCCGTGATCTCACGGTCACAGCCGGCGGGCGACTGGAACCATGACGCGATGGTCACGGCCGCCGCGTCGCTGATCACCTCGTTCGCCTGTTCGGCGCGCGCCATCTCAGCGTGAACAGCCACGGTCGACAGGTGCGTTTCTTTCACCAGCATGGGTTACCCCTTTCGGTACGTCGTGCGTGTTACGTGGTGGGGGTCAGAAGTCGGGCGCGTGCGTGACGGTCTCCCCGTCCTTCTCCGCGAGATACACGGACACGTCCGAGCCCGCGACCTTGCGCCGCTTGAACTTGGGCATCGCCTGAAACCGCCGCGTCGCCTCCTGCTGCGCCGCGAGGGTCGTCTTAGCTTCCAGCTCGACGCGCTCTTCCTTGTACAGCGCGATGTAACCGTTCATGATCATCCTTCCGTGAGGGGACGGTTGCCGGGCAACCACGGCCGGGGCACAACACCCTGTGTTGCACCCGGCCGTGACCTGTCCGGGGTCAGACGAACTGCACCATCCGCGCGGAGTTGTCCGCGCACACGTTGTGACCGATCGCGAACGTCAACCGCTTACCGCCCCGGTCGACACTCAGGTGCAACTCATCCACGTGCAGGCGGGCATCGTCGGCATACTGGTTGTTGTTACTCGCAGTCCAGCGCAGCGTCACCCGGTCCCCAACTTTGAGCAACGAGGCCACGGTCAGCCACACCTGATCAGCCCGGTACACGTTGTGGAAACACTCCGCGCTCAGCCCGTCGCGCCTGCCCGCGTAGCTGCGCGCGACCGTGGCGCACTCGACATCTCGCCCCCGGTCGTACGCGAGTGGGACATCGGTCCGGTTGAACACCCGTTGTTCACGCACCGTCACCACGGGGGGCTTGCGGTGACGTGGCCCCATGTACGCCCGGATGAACGAACGCCCGCCGTGGGTGTGGAATGTGACGCTGTCAGCCTCACGCAACGCGGACAGGTCATCACGTGTCAGCCCGGTCACCACGGGCGCGGGGACCTCTACGGTCGTCGTCATAGTTGCCTCTCGGTTGAGGGGGGAACGATGGAAGGCACCGCCGCGCGCGACCCCGTGCGGGTCAACGCGCGACCGAACACACCCCGGTCCCTAGAGCGTTGCCAGCCACGCCCGGATCTCACCCATGGTGGCCGCGTCCACGGCCCACAGCGGGCTACCCGTGTCCAGGCGCAGCGCGCCCGTCCCGTTGCCGTACAGCTCGGTACCGAGCAGGGTCGCCGCGTAGTACCGGGACACGAATTGCCCCATCGGCCCGAACCCGCCACCGTCCCGGCGGGCGGGGACGTCGTCGGCCCAGCGGGTGTCATAGAACTCAGCCGTCGGGGCCTCAGCGATCAGGGTTCCACTCAGCCCGTAGCGCGCACCTTCCGGCAGGTAACGCACGGCGAACGTCACCCCGTTACTTGCGGTGAACGTGCGGTAAGGGGTGCGGGGCATGGTGGCACCTTCCGTTGTCAGGGTTGCGTGTGTGGTGGGGGTCTAACTCACGGGCTCTAGGACACGGTCGCGTCGCCGGTCCCACGCGGTGCAGTGGGACACGATCCGCCCGGCGTCACAGTTCACCGTCGTACACGGCGCGGACCACGGCCCGCGCGTCGCTGTCACGGCGGGAAGCGCGGAGCGCGGCGCGGACGTCGGTCCGGTCGGTCACCCAGATAGCCACCGCGTCGCGCACTCGCCCGTCCGCGATCGGGGGAGTGAAGTTGTCACTCTCGGACCAGTCCTGAGAGGCCCATCCCAGCAGGGTCACGACCGCGTCAAGGCTGTCCGTCGACGCGCCGACCGGGAAACCCACGTCCGCACCCTGCATCACCACGATCCCGTTCACGATCACGCGGTACTCGGGGTAGCTGTGCAGGCGGTACGACCACCCGCCAGGGCATTCCTTGCGCACCACGTCCCCGATCTCGACGACCACGGACACGCGCGGGTGGTCGTAGATCGTGAAGGCGCGGCGCGTGGGGGTCGTGCCGTTGGTGAACACGGGCGGAAAGGTGTTCCCTGCCAGGGGGAGTGTCATCACACGTCACCGTGGATCTTGCCGTCGTCGCCGACGGCCAACGTCGACTCCCCCCACACCCGCGCGTCGTCGCTCAGCCGGGTCATGGCCGCGTCGAACCGCGCCCGCGCCCGCTTGCCACCCGTGCCCTTGTAGCCCCGGTCCCAGAACCCGGTGCCGTGCCCGTTGCGGGTCAGCCAGAAGTCGTGTCCGGCCTGTTCGGGTGTGGTGTGCGCGGTCAACAGGGGGCGGTTGCCCTGGTAGAACGCGCTCACGTCTTCCCGGATTTTGGCCATGGTGTCGGGCGCGATGTCGTCGCCGCTGTAGTCGTCGTCCAGGTCGCGGCCGTCGTCGCCCGTGCTCGACCACAGGGCGGCGGTCACGTAGTGCTCGACCATCGTTTCGATCTCAGCGGGCGTCCAGCTCTGCCGGTGGTGGGTCATTGGTGCTTCCATTCGTGAGGGGATGCGAACGGGTGTCAACCACCCGCCACACCCCGGGGGGTGTGGCGCATGGACGTCACCGGTACGTCATTCGTCGTCGTCGGCCGTGGTGTTCCAGGTAGACGTCACGGTCCGCGTGGGCCGGTCGGGACATTCGTCGCAGTGCGCGTTCCCGCCAACCGGGTAGGCGTCGCTCGTGCGCAGGGTTCCCGCGTTGATCTTCTTACTGAAGAAGTGGCCACAGTCCAGGTCAACCCACTGGACCCGCATTTCCGCGTCCGCCGCTGCCCACGCCTCACGCAACGGCCCGAGCACGTAGGGCAATTCACCCCCGTTGTCGTACCCGGCGGTTTCAAGCTCACTGGCCCGATCCGGGTCGCCACCCGCCAACGGCAACAGGGCCTGCCGTAGCGCCGCCTGAACGTGGGCGTAAGGGGACAACTCAGCCGCCCGCCCGGTCTTCACCAAGTAGCCGTTATCCACGGCATACGGGTAGTCAGGCATGGACTCGTCATCCGCCCGGTTCATTTCCAGCAACGTCGCCATCAGAACCTCAGCGATACGAACGTGAACAGCATCCATCTTAGGAACCTTCCGAGGGGGAGAAGGGGGGAAGTGGGTGCCCCCCGGTGAGCCGGGGCGATTCAGGCTCACCAGGGGCAGTCAAGGGGCCTAGTAGTCGACGTCAGCGCACAAGGCGGTCCCGCGCACCTTCACCCACTGCCCGCCCGCCCGGTCGCACTCCACCTCAGGCATGTACATGACGACCAACGTCTGAGACCCATCCAGGTCACACCCGACCGGCTCACCGAGCATCACCGTCTGGATACTCCCGGACTCACACAGCGGCATGTCGACGCTCACCACGGATTCCGGGCGCGGCTCAACTGTGACACCCACTCCGGAGATAATCCCGATGAACAAGCCGGCCAGCAGGCTAAGCATGGGGTAAACGATTGAGATCTTGTTCATGGTGTCCTCACTAGGGGAGTGGTGTTGTCAGTTGGTGGTGGGTCCACACACACGTGGTGTGTGGTGTCTTGCCGGGTGTCCACAGACCGCCCCCCGTTTGCTAGGCGGGGGGCGGCTAAGAGGTCATC
>JBKJYH010000108.1:0-3338 GCA_046715765.1 Candidatus Limnocylindria bacterium | reverse complement strand
CTATCGCAACGCGACGTGGCTCGAGAAGCGCCCGGGTGACGAGCCGGCCGACGGCGAGGCGGACCTCGTGATCGGTCATCCAGAGTTCGGCATCATGGTCCTGGAGGTCAAGGGTGGCGGCGTGCGGCGCATCGGTGCATCGGACCGCTGGCAATCGGTCGACCGTAGGGGCGTCACACACGAGATCAAGAACCCGTTTCGCCAGGTGACCCGCCTGATGCATGGGCTGCGTCGGGTGGCGGAAGCCCTGCCGGATGTCACCCCACGACCTCGGCCATCAAGCGCCCGAGGCGCCCGGTCTGGTGTTTTTGGTGTTTATGTACTATTGTCTGGGCATGGGAACCTTGAATTCGACGGCAGCATCGACGCGCTTGTTGTCAACCGGGAAGGCCGCAATCCTCTTGGGATCTTCGCGACAACATGTCGTGGACCTGTGCGATAGCGGACAGTTGGCGTACGTGAGGGTCGGGAAGCATCGGCGCATCGATCGCGACACCATCGATGCGTTCCTCCGCGCACCCGACTTCCGGCCGGGACTGCGACGTGAGCAGCTGGCGTCACTCTGGCTGCACCGCGCGGTGGCTGCGCGCGTCGTCCAGGATCCCGTGAACATGCTCGATCACGCGCGAGCAAACCTCCGTGCGTTGTCACGGGAGCATCCATCGTCCGGCGGGTGGCTGGATTCCTGGCGTCGTGCGCTGGACGCCGGCCCGGAGGATGTTCTCCAGGTCCTGACGTCCTCCGCCGAAGCCGCGGTTGAGCTCCGTCAGAACTCCCCGTTTGCTGGTGTCCTGGACGAGGCGGAGCGGCGTCGCGTGCTCGATGCGTTTCGGCACTTTTGGGCGGGGCGTGTCGAGTCATGAAGCGCCAGCAGCTGGAACATGTCTTGCGAGCGGCGGCACAGATCGCCGACACGCGCGACATCATCGTCCTGGGCAGCCAGGCAATCCTCGGCTCGGTTGCTGACGACGAACTGCCGTTGGAGGCGAGTCGTTCAATCGAAGTCGACCTTGCGTTTGCAATCGATCCGGACGGGTCGCTTGCCGACGCGGTTGACGGCGCCATCGGCGAGTTGTCTCGGTTCCACCAGGAGTTCCACTACTACCCGCACGGCGTGGGGCTGTCGACCGCCCGGCTGCCGATCGGGTGGCGGGACCGGCTGGTGGTGCTGGACAACGCGAACACCAAGCCGGGACGCGGCCTTTGCCTGGAGCCTCACGACCTGGTCGCCTCCAAGCTCGCCGCCTGGCGGACCAAGGATCGCGAATATGCCCGTGCCCTCCTCCGTGCCGGGTTGGTAGAGCGCCTCGTCCTACTGGAGCGGATCGGTCAGCTCGAGGATGTCCCCGAATCGATGCGGCGGCTGATCAAGGACTGGGTGGAGGCCGCGGGCTAGCCGAAGAAGGGGAGTCCGACGCCCACGGGGCCTAGCCCTTCACGAAATGTTCGCGCAGGCTCGCCAGCAGCGAATCCCGTGACCGCTGTTTCGGTGTCACGAGCAACACCTCGTGCTGCTTCGCCAGCCGTTGGATCGGCTCGGACGTCTTGTGGCCGACCTGCGTCGTGAAAAGGATCATCGCGGCCCATTGACCGCCCACCAGCCTCGCCTTGATCGCCTCGTTATCGGGTGCCTTTTGCCTCTCGGACTCCATCCACTCCGACTTCTGGTGGAGCGCGAGTTCTTGGACCAGCGGCGCGAACCAGTCCGCTCGCTTTCCTCCGATCAACAGGAATCGCAGCCCGGCCACCGCCTTGCGGACGTCGAGGTTAACTTCCTGCTCCCTGAGCCGTGCGAACTTCCGGAAGGTTTCGGTAGTCTCCAGGGCCACCTCGAGTTCGGAGGCGGCAGCCGTGACTCGGTCCCGGGTCTCTTTGCCGGCCCTTGACAGGTTCGAGCGAGCGAAGGTCGCGATCGCGCTTGCGTGATCCAGCTCGCCGGCCTGGCGGTGGTCCTCGACGAACTCGGCCGCGGCGAGCAGCGCGGCATCGATCGGATCCTTGTCCGGTGTGAGGTCGGCGATCAAATGGACAATCTCCTCGCCCAACTCGCGCATGTCGCTGCGCTGGATGCCACTCCCGGGTAAGCGAATGTCGTCAAGGAGCTTGTGCAGTGTCGGGAGATCGCTGTTCCGCTCCGCCCCGTCCAGGAGCGCGCGGCACGCGTCGATCCGCATGCCGCCGAGGTCGCCCGTGCCGAGTTCATATGCCAGCCGCGCGACACGAGCCTCGGTTAGTGAGAGCCTCCCGGTTGCCAACAGGTTGGCCAGGGCCTCTCCCGCAGCAGCCGGATTGACGTACTGCCACAGGTCGAGCAGGTCGTAGGTGACCGGCTTCGCGTTGGGCCTCGCGATTACCGCGCTGAGCCAGGCGTTTCCGCTGACCTCCGCCAGCGCGTTTTCGATCAGGAACAAGGTGAGTGCCAGCAGGTGAGGCGAGCGCAGGCCTGCGGAAGCGTCCACGAGGCGCGCAAACGTCTGCTCGCTTGACCAGTCGGCCACCTGCACCTGTTCAATCGGCTCAGGCAGAAACCCTCGACGAATGGTGGCCGCGATAAGGACGGACCTGCCCTCGCCTCCGAGCACCTCCATCGGCACCGCCATCAGCGTGCGCGCAGCCGCGTCGTCCTGTCCTGACTCGTACAGCGCGATGCCCTCGAGTTCACGGAGGCGTGTGTCATCGGGAGCAACGGTCCGAAGCGTTGCAAGGAGCTCCAACTTCTTGCCTGGCTCGGTCGCCAGGTGGCCCTCCACCATCTTGTACCCGCGCACGAGCGCTTCGCCGAGCGCCCTCGAGGCTGTGACGGCGTCCACCTGGTCGCGCTCTGTGGCCCCAACGGGGTCCGCCGCGGCCGCGGCCAGGGCATCAACGGACCGAGGAGGCTCGGCCGGGTCCTCGGCGGTCTCAACCTTGACGAGGGGTTCGATCGCCTGCCAAGAGAGCCAGGCGATCGGCAGGAACTCCGCGCCTCGGCTTACCTGCACCTCGATGGTCGCGGGCCCGACCGTGAGCGGCTCGACCAGGATCTCCGTCTCCGTTACGTCGATCCCCTGCGAATCGATCAGCACGGCCGATGTCAGGAGCTCGTCGAACATCAGCAGCAGCCGCATGTCCCGCCGAACATCCGAGGGCAGATGTGGATCGTGATGCGCGATCCTCATGACGTACTGGGAACCGACCTCGAGCTCGGGCACCTCGTCGACGGCCCCAAGCGGATGCTCTCCGCCGTCCCCGGCAATCGAGGTCAGCCGCGCGAACGCGGCTCGTTCGTAGGCGGAGTTGCGCGAGAGACGGTCTGCGATCCGCTCCCACGAGCGGTGCGGATCCGGAGACTCTATGAC
>JBKJYH010000107.1:0-3122 GCA_046715765.1 Candidatus Limnocylindria bacterium | reverse complement strand
AGCCTGGCACGCCGACGCTGTCCGAGGGCAGGATCAGGACCTTCAGGTCGAGATTGGTGACGTCGTAGTAACTGATCACCGGGTTGCCATCGGCCCCGATCGCGATCGAGGTGTACTGGCCGACGTCGCCGGTGCTGTCCAGGGTGCGGGCGGTGCCGGACGCACACGTCGGATCCGCACAGGCATATGCCTTCAGGTCGAAGTTGGGGAAGTCGTAGTAGCTGATCACCGGGTTGCCATCGTCCCCGATCGCGATCGATGTGTAGAAGCCGACGGCACCAGTGGTGTCCAGGGTCTGGGCCGTGCCCGAGGCACAGGTCGGGTTCGCGCAGGCATACACCTTCAGGTCGATGTTGGTGAAGTCGAAGTAGCTGATCACCGGGTTGCCATCGTCCCTGATCGTGATCGAGGTGTAGTCGCCGACGTTGCCGGTGCTGTCCAGGGTCCGGACCGTGCCGGAACTGCAGGTCGGGTTCGCGCAGGCATACACCTTCAGGTCGCCATTGGTCCCGTCGAAGTAGGCGATCACCGGGTTGCCGTTGTCTCCGATCGCGATCGAGCTTTCGTAGCCGACGTTGCCGGTGCTGTCCAGGGTGCGGGGCGTGCCGGAGCTGCAGGTCGGGTTCGCGCAGCCATACACCTTCAGGTCGCCATTCGTGGTGTCGCGGTAGCTGATCACCGGGTTGCCGTCTGCCCCGATCGCGATCGAGGTGTAGGAGCCGACGTCACCGGTGCTGTCCAGGGTGCGGGGCGTGCCCGAGGCGCACGAGGGTACCCCGCAGGCATACAGCTTCAGGTCGCCATTGGTGGCGTCGAAGTAGCTGATCACCGGGTTGCCATCGGCCCCGATCGCGACCGAGGTGTGGGAGCCGACGAAGCCGCTGCTGTCGAGCATGCGCACCGTCCCCGAGGCGCACGAGGGTGCCCCGCAGGCGAACAGCCTGAGTTCGTCATTGGTGATGTCGGCGTAGCTGATTACCGGGTTGCCGTCGAGCCCGATCGCGACGTCGGTGAACTGGCCGACGTCGGCGGCGCTGATAACGGTGCGGGCCGCCGCCTCGCTGAACTTGTAGCGCTCGATGCTGCCCTGCAGGAAGGCGCTGCTGTCCAGCCCGTCCAGCCGATCCGCGTTGACGACCGGGACCTTGCCCACTGCCAGGGCGCCGAGCCGGTTCATGAAGGCCGCCATCTGCTCTCTGGTGACGAAGGCGGATGGACAGTAGTTGCCACCCCCACAGCCGGTGGTCACCCCTGATGCCGCCAATGCGCTGATGTCGGCGTGGAACACATTGGAGTTCGGGACATCGGCGAAGTCATGACTGGCCAGCGTTCCCAACGGGAAGGCGGCCAGGGCAAAGACGAGGGCCAGGACGGGGAGGGATCGGCTGCGTCTGGTGCGCATCGGGCGACCTCGTGGCTCCGGTCCAGGGGCCGCCGGTGGGAGGTCTCGGCTGTGCGCCGGCCCAGACCGGGATCGTCCGTCGATTGTGCGCCACGCGGTGCATCAGCGACAGAGGGGTCCGCCGGCCGTACCGAATGCCGCGGCGCTTAGCCCTCGGTCACCCACCCGGGTCCGGAGATCCGCTCCACGGCCTGGTCAGCCACCCCGCCCAGTAGCTCCGCCACGGAGACGTCACGCCGTGGATCGTCCGGGCACGCCGCCCACGGTCGAAGCATCGGGTTGAGCTCGGCCAGGGGCTCCAGGGCGAAGCGCCGCTCCGCCAGGCGAGGGTGCGGGACGACCAGGTCGTGCGCGGCGTCGTCCACGCATTCCCCCGCGATGGCCAGGATGTCGAGGTCCAGTACCCGAGGGCCGAAGCGCACCCCGTGCGGGTCGCGCCCCAGGCTCAGCTCGATCCGCTTGCAGGCACGCAGCAGCTCGACGGGTGACATCGGGCTCTCGAGCTCCATGACCGCGTTGGTGAAGTCGGGCTGGTCGAGCCGGTCGCGCGCCGCGCTGGCGTACAGGCCCGATGCGGGCATCACCCGCCCCACCGCCGCCAGCTCCCGCGCAGCGCGGGAGAAGGTCGCCGCCGGATCCCCGATGTTGGCTCCCAGCCCGATGTAGACGCGCATGGCGCTGCGACTCTACCCCCGCCTACGGGATGGGAACCCAGGTGGCGGTCACGTCGCGGATAAACGTATCGGTATCGACGCCCGGGAAGTCGAGTCCAACGTGAAGCGCTATTCCGTGGGCAGCGACAACCGGTATTGAAACTGTGTACGTATTGCAGATGAGGCCGGAGATCGTGGTGTCGGTGAGGTCCTGCTCGAGCAGCACGTCGCCACTGCCAAGGATGCCCCAGATCTCGACCGCAACGAGATGCACGCCCACGGAGCCTTCGCTGATGCACAGCTCCAGTTGGGAGAGCCCGTACGATGCCGCGCCGATGGCTTCGATGCCGGGGATCGGCATGATCGTCGCCTTGCCTCCGGCCGTGTCGGCATGGACATAGGTTCCACCCACCGTGAGTCCGGCGGTGAGGTCACTCGTCACGGCGCCGTACGGGAGCCACGGGCCGGGGTGGTGGGTCACGATGGTGCCGGCCTGCAGAAACGCCGTGGAGTCCAGGCCGTCCAGCTTGGCCGCATTGACCACCGGGGTCTTCCCCGCGCCGAGCGCACCCAGCCGGTTCATGAAGGCGGCCATCTGCTCCCTCGTCACGAACGCGCTCGGGCAGAAGTTGCCACCTCCACAGCCGGTGGTCACGCCACTGGCGGCCAGGGCGCTGATGTCGGCGTGGAAGATGTTGGAATCGGGCACATCGGGGAAGTCGTGGCTGGCCAGAACGCCCAGCGGGAAGGCGGCCAGGCTGAGCGTCAAAGCCGCGATCAACAGGACCTGCGAGCGTCGGATGGTCGGCACGGGGCGCTCCGGGGGGCGGCGGCCCGCGCCGGTCGGTCGGAGAGACTGGCCAGGGCATGCGAAGCCGGGTTCGTGCCGAGTAGGATAAGGGCGTCCGAGCCTGCACGGGGACGATGGATCGGCCACCATGTCGCCCCGCCCACCCAAGAAGGAGGTTCTCCGAACAATGCCGACCTACATGGACATGCACGATCTCCCCGGCGTCAAGGCCGCCGACGTGGCGGGCGCCCACGCAGCCGATATGCGGGTGCAGGGC
>JBKJYH010000106.1:0-41567 GCA_046715765.1 Candidatus Limnocylindria bacterium | reverse complement strand
CCGTTGACCCGAGGCGCGGGTCAACCGCGTCGGGGATCTACTCCCGCGCGGCGAGCTGCCAGGACTTGCCCTCCGTGGCGATCGACGGCGCGATCACCATCTCCACCTGGTGCATCTCGCGGATGGTCCGTGCGCCCAGCGCGGCCATCGACTGGCGGAGCGCGCCGACCAGGTTCTGGGTGCCGTGGCTGGTCTGGGCGGGCCCGAACAGGATCTGCTCTAGCGGCAGCCGTTCACCGATCCGGATCCGGGTCCCGCGCGGCAGCGTCGGCGACGGTGCGGCCATCCCCCAGTTGAAGCCGCGACCCGGGGCCTCAAGCGCCGCTGCGAACGGTGAGCCGAGCATCACCGCATCCGCGCCGGATGCGATCGCCTTGGCGATGTCGCCGCCTGTCTTCATCCCGCCGTCGGTGATGATCGGGACGTAGCGACCGGTCTCGCGCAGGAACCGATCACGCCCGGCCGCCACCTCGAGCGTGGCGCTGACCTGCGGCACGCCGATGCCCAGCACCTCTCGTGTCGTGCAGGCCGCGCCCGGCCCCACGCCGATCAGGACGGCAGCCGCACCCTGCTGCATCAACTGATACGTGGCCTCGCCGCTCACCGTGTTGCCGACCAGGACCGGGAGCTGCAGGGCGCCAGTCAGGTCGGCCAGCGAGAGGACCCTGCCACTGGTGGAGATGTGGCGGGCGCTCGAGACCTGCGATTGGACCAGGAGCATGTCGGCACCGGCCGCGGCGGCCACCTCGGCGTGCTGCCAGGCGCTGGCCGGAGTGGTGGCCACCGCCGCGATCCCGCCTTCAGCCTTGATCCGGGTGATCAGGCCCGTGATCAGGTCGTCGCGAATCGGGGCGGCGTATGCCTCCGCCAGGATCGCCGCCGCCCGCTGCGGGGTATCGGCGTTGGTGACCTGCTCGATGATCTCGGCTGGGTCGGGATAGCGGGTGTGGAGCCCTTCCAGGTTCACGAAGGCCAGCCCCCCGTGCCGATGCATGCGCACCGCGAAGGCGGCGTCGGATACCGCATCCATGGCGGCCGCCACGAACGGGATCTCGAGCCGCCTGCCGCCGATCTCGACCGAGAGGTCCACCTCGACCGGGTCCACGGTGAGGCTCCCGGGAACCAGCGCGATCTCGTCGAAGCCGTAGGCGCGGCGCAGGCGCTCCCCGGCGAGGTCACGAGGGGCGGTGCGCGGCTCGAGCATGGGGAGCGCGAGTATAGGTGGCGGCGGCGCGGACGAAAGGAGGCTCAGGTGTGAATCGAGCGCACCTTGTCGAAGCAACTGCTGCAGTACACCGGCCGATCGTTGCGCGGCAGGAACGGAACGAGTGCCTGGCCGCCGCACTCGCCACACACTGCGGCGTGCATCTCGCGCTGGCCGCCCATGCCGCCACCGCCTCCCCCGCTGCTGATCCCCATCGCGCGGTTCTGCTTGGCCGTCGCACGGCAGGTGGGGCAGCGCTGCGGGGGGTTGAGCAGGCCCTTCTCCGCGTAGAACTGCTGCTCGCCCGCGGTCCACACGAAGTCCATCTCGCAGTCGCGGCAATGGATGGTCTTGTCGCCGTACACCCTCGCCTCCTCCGTCGCATGCCCTCGCCGGCTGAGTCGAGCGGCGGATTGGGCGTTCCGGCGCCGATCATGCCACGCAGTTGAATCGTTGAATAGGCCGCGCTCGCGATGCCTGCTACCGCAGTCCTACCGTAGTTCTGGACGGCGATGCTGTGTCGACATGAGCAAGGCACCCAGGGTCGAGTCCGTGCGTGGGGAAATCCGTTGAACCGCAGTCTCGCCACAGGGATCAGATCCATGCTGGCGCCATCGCCGACGGACTCACTGGCCCGGCGGCGCCGTCCACATCATCTGACTCTGGTCGCATCCTAGTGGCAGACACCACGGAGCGAGCGTGACGGAAGAGGTGCGAGTGTCCGGATCGGGCCAGAGTTCGGTCCGAGTCTTGGTGCCGGCCATTCCCTTGGCGGTCGGTGGCTTCGTCGGGTACCAGGGCGCGTACCTGAGTACGACGGGCCAATCGCTCGCGGGGCTGAACCTCATCGCTGGCATGGCCTTGGTCGGCTTGCTGGCCTTCGTCTGCGTTTTGGTAGCGATCGGCAGCCTCCTCCGCCCACGCGGTAGCGGACGCCGAGCCGCTAGGCTGGGGTTCGGCGCCGCCGGCCTGCTGCTGCTGGGGTGGATCAGCGGGACGGTAGCCGTTTCAGCCCTCGACCTCGGCTATCAGCAGCCGCGCTCCGCGCGCGGGACGGCAGCGGTGTCGCTCTCAAATGTCAGTGGGTTCTCATCGCGGCTGAGTGGCCCGGCGGACTGCTCGTCGGTCGCGAACGGGAACGCCGTAGGGGGCGTCGTTGCTCTGGACCTCGGAGACGTCGGCAGCGATCGGCTGCGTGCCGAGATCCGTCTGCCAGCGACCCCAGACGGAGCCCCTCAGGTCGCACTCTGGATTTTCGAGCGCGACCCGCCGCCGAACACGGAACTCGCGTCCTGGTCTGGTGAGGGCTCCGAGTTCGATTCGGCCGCAGACGGAATGTCAGGCTCCCTTCAATTCAGCGCCACTCGGAGCACGATGAGGACGCCGCCGCGCGGTTGGCCGACGGTCCTTGAGGGGGAGCTCAGTTGGACGTGCGAGCCATGGCTGGACCCCAATGCGGCTCCGCCCGCTGTGGTGATCGCTACGCTCAGCATGAGCCTCGTTTGCGCCGACTGGTCGGCGCCGGCCGAGGGAGCGATGCCTGCTACCGCAGTCCTACCGTAGTTCTGGACGGCGATACTGCGTCGACATGAGCAAGGCACCCAGGGTCGAGTCCGTGCGTGGGGTGGTGGACGCCTTCGTCCGGCTACTTCCCACCACCGTGCCCTTGGTAGCCGGAGGGTATCTTGGGTTGCTGGCAGCGACCGACCGCGGGGGATGGTACCCGGGGTTCCCGATCGTCCTCACGGGCGTGGGCATCGCGCTCGTGGCTGGCGTGGCCGCCATTCTCGGCATCGTCCTGAGCGCTCGTGGTTCGATCGCAATCAGTCAAGTCCTGCTCAAGGGAAGCGGCTGGCTGGTGCTCGGCTTCCTCGCGGGCGCGACGGGCGCCTCGCTCCTAATCCTGGACTAGGTACGAGCCTCCTCGGCCTCGCGCGCAACCGGGTAGAAGCGGGTGTTCGTCTTCCGGAACTGGAGCGGGACCTCGCCGATCGGCCCGTTGCGATGCTTGGCCACCTTGGCCTTGACCATCTCGACGTCGCCCTCGGTGGCGTGATCCTCGGCGCGGTACAGGAAGATCACCACGTCGGCATCTTGCTCGATGCTGTTGTGGACGACTACTCCGTCGGCGATGAAGTTGTGGGTCCCCGGTACCGTCGCGTCGTACACCATCTCCTCGCCGAGGCTATCGATCCCAACCACCCGATCGAAGAAAAGATCGCTCGTCGAAAGCTCACCCAGATCCGGATCGTCCAAGCGAGCGGCGAGCAGCTCCAGGCGGGGGCGGCTCGGCGCATGGCGATAGAACGATGATCCGGCGTACGCAGAGCCGACGGCCGCCTGCAGCGCACGTTCGCTCACATGGCGCCCGCTCATGGCCAGACGAACGCGCCGCCAGACTTCAATCGGTACGGTATCCACGTTGGGATTCGGCGCGACACGCTCCACGCGCGCCAGCGCCTTCGTGACGGCCGCTGCGCGGGCCCCGTGTACTCCGACCCCGCGCAGGAAGCGCGACTGATCCGCCGAACCACTGACGTCAACGGTGTAGCCGAGCCGGCCACGGCGAGGTCTGACCGATCGCAACCGGCCGCGGATGTCAAGCCTCAGCAACAGCGACACCAGGTCCTCGGCAAGCCGTCGACTGGTGGTCGCGTAGTACACCCGGACCGTACCGGCTCGCGAGACGGTCACCGAACCATCCGTGGCCCACAGGTGGCGCAGGAAGAGCCGAAGCTGGTCATCGGCGAGCGAGAAGAGGGCCGCTGGGAGGAACTTCTGGTGGGCACGAGCGCCGTACAGGCCGTAGCGCCCGAGCCAGGCCGCGATCGGGTTGCGCCGGCCGCGAGCCAGCTGGAATGGTGCCGGCAGGTACACATGCGCCCAGTTGCCCTGCCGAACGCGCCTCGGCGTGATGCCGAAGTGCCGGGCCGCCTCCTCGACGGCGGTCAGGTTCGCGTCGTCGGCATTGGTGTAGTGGATCGGCTGGCGCGAGGCGATGGTGCCGTCGCCGAGCAGGTGGGCGAGCATCACCACCTCGGCTTCTGGCCAGTGCTGGATGCGGTGCGGAGGGGCCACCCGGCGAGGGACGGCCAGCCTGCTGCCGGGCACCAGCTCGTCGAGTCGGCGCCACCCATCGACGGTCAGGAATGGGTGGTTGGCGCTGGCTTTCACCTCTCGGCCAGATGCCATGCGAAGTCTGAAGGTCGGCTTGACGCCGCTAGGAAAGACGTGAGTCATGACGCGCGGGACCAGGTGCAGTCGGTCGTCCACCGACCAGACCGGTACGTTCCGCGCACCCGCAGCCAGAAGGTCCGCGAGGGCTACCAGCTCCCCCGTGTCGGCACGCAGGATGCGAGTGTCGGCTGTGAGGCACCCTGATTCGCGCAGGTCCGACAGGCGAGGCTCCTGGGATCCGCGCTGTTCCACGCCACGCGAGAGCTGTGAGAGGGCCAGTACCGGCACCTTCAGCTCGCGCGCCAGTTGCTTGAGGCCACGGCTGATCTCGCTGACCTCCTGGACCCGGTTGGCGTCCTTGTTCGAGGTGGTCCCCTGCATCAACTGCAGGTAGTCCACGATGATGAGGTCGATCCCGCGCTGCTCCGCCTCCAGGCGCCGGGCGCGGGTCCGCAGGTCGAGCACGGTCAGGACCGGGGTGTCGTCGATCCACATCGGTGCGTTGTGCATGGCGTTCATGACCTCGGCGATCTTGCTCCAGTCGGTCTCGTTCACGAAGCCGGACTGCAAAGGGCGCGGGTTGATCCCAGACTCCGCCGACAGCAGGCGCAGGGCGAGCTGCTCGCGGCTCATCTCCAGGCTGAAGACGGCGACCTTCTTCCCGCCCCGGATGGCGGCATGCTGGGCGATATTGAGCGCAAGGCTGGTCTTGCCCACGCTCGGACGTGCCGCCAGCACGATCAGGTCCGAGGGCTGCAACCCGCCCAGCAGGATGTCCAGCCCGGGCAGCCCGGTGGGGATCCCCAACAACTGACCGCGGTGCTCGTGGAGATATTCGAGTCGGTCATAGGCCTGGCCGAGCAGGGTGGCCAGCGATTCGAAGCCACCCACGGTCCGGCGCTGGCTGATCTCGAACAGGATCCCCTCTGCCCGATCGATGGCCACCGCCGCATCATTGGCCTCTTCGTAACCGACGGCGGCGATCTTGCCGGCAGCACCGATCAGGTTGCGCAGGACCGCCTTGCGCTCGACGATCCGCCCGTAGTGCTCCACGTGGACCGCGGTTGGCACCGTGTTCATCAGGCTGGCCAGGTAGGCCGGGCCACCGATCCCGTCGAGTCGGTCGCGGCGGGTGAGCTCGTCACCAAGGGTCACCAGGTCGATCGGCTCGCGCTGACCGTGGAGACTGAGCATCGCCTCGTAGATGTCGGCGTGCTGCTGGCGATAGAAGTCGGCCGGGCGCAGGAAGTCGCCGACCTTGAGGACCGCCTCGGGGTCGATCAGGATCGAGCCAAGCACGCTCTGCTCGGCATCGACCGCCTGGGGGGCGAGCTTGTCGATGCTCATGACTGCCCTGGCAGCCTACGGTCCGCGGGACGGCAGCGGACGCGGCTATCCCCATCTCGAGGGGCAGTTACCCACAGGTTCCCAACTTCGTCGGGGATAAGTGCCTCGATCCTGTGCACAGTTGGTGCCACGCCGGTCGGGCCGCGACGACCTGAAGGGAGCATGACCCGATTCCAGCCCCCGCCCTCGACAGCTAGCCTGTCGCGTCGAGCCGTCTCGATCGTCGGGCGGGCGAGAATTAGGTCTAGGCCGGCACCACGCTGATCGAGAGTTGGGCGTTGATGCCGGTCGCCAGCCGGACCTCGGCGCGGAATTCGCCGAGCGTCTTGATCGGCTCCCGGAGGTGGATCAGGTGCCGGTCGACCTCGATCCCGTGCACCGCGAGATGGTCGGCGATCTCGCGGTTGGTCACCGAACCGAAGAGCCGGCTCTTCTCGCCGGACTTGACCGCGATCTGCAGGCGCAGCTCCCGGATCCGAGTCGCGACGGCTTCGGTCTCGGCGTGGACCGCCTGCTCGCGCTCCTCACGCTCGTGGCGGTGACGCTCCCACTCCTTGAGAGCGGCCGTATCGGCCACGATCGCGGCGCCGGTCGGGATCAGGAAGTTGCGCGCGTGACCGCTCTTGACTTCCCTGACCTCGCCAAGGTGGCCGACGCCCTTGACATCGCGCTTCAGGATCACCTTCATTCGTGCATCTCCTCGTGGGCTAGTTCAGCTTCGCCAGGCTGGGCGGCGACGCGTGGATGGTGGTGATGATCTCAACCGCGGATTGGGATCGCGTGGGTTGCCTCCAGATCCGCGCCTCTCGCCAGCGGGCGAGCACGTCCTTGACCGCGTGCGGCCCGCGCAGCTGGCCATAGCGTTCCAGGAGGTCAGGCAGTTGGTCGCGGATCTCGTCGTAGCGGTGGCCCAGCAAGGCCCGCAACTGCGACAGGTCGCGATCCAGGTCGGCAGTGCCGTTCCGGGCGCGCTCGGCGTGCTCGCGGCGCACCTCGGCCGGGGCGTTGGCGATGAACAGGTCCAGCACCAGCAGCAGGACGGTCAGGTCATCGGCCTGGCCGAGGATCGGGATGGCATCCGGGACCAGGTCGATCGGCAGCACCAGGTAGGCCAGCGCCGCCCCGAGCAGGGCCTTGAGCGGCAGTGGGGTGCGGGGATCCCGAACGATGCCCCATACCATCCGGGCATAGGTCGGCAGCTTCCAGACGAGTCTGGCGAGCCGCACGCTGCGCCAGCGGCCGGGCAGGTTCATGAGAGCCTCCGGGGGATGGATGGAGCGGCGATCATAGCAGAGGACCACGCTCCATCGGGTTGACAATAGAACGCCTGTTCTGCTAGCGTGCGAGGTGGATGACGAAGCACGACGCCGACCGCCGGGGGCGGATCCTTGCCTGCATCGCTCGCACCGTTGCGGAGCGCGGCTACCCCCCATCCGTGCGCGAGATCGCGGACATGGTCGGCCTGGCCTCGACCTCCGCGGTGCACCATCACCTCCTCATCCTGGAGCGGGTTGGCTTCCTGGAGCGCGGCACGCATTCGTCGCGCGCGCTGCGGCTGACCGATCGGGGCGAGGCGGAACTTGCATTGATCGAGCGACGGCCCACCTCGCGCCCGACGCAGGGCCGGGTCACCCCGTTCCGGATGCCGGTCGAGCGGGACGTGCTGCACCTGCCGGTGATCGGGGAGATTGCCGCCGGCCAGCCGATGGAGGCCTACGCCGACGGCAGCGAATCACTCGAGGTTCCCCGTTCCCTCCCGGTGCGCGACGACTCGTACGTTCTCCGAGTGCGCGGCAAGAGCATGATCGACGCACTCATCGACGATGGCGACTTCGTGATCGTCAATCCGCAGGCGGTCGCGCAGGACGGCGACATCGTGGTCGCCCTGCTCGAGGACAATGGCGTGACTCTCAAGCGATTCTTCCGCGAACCGGGCCGGATCAGGCTGCAGCCGGCGAATGCCCAGATGGAGCCGATCTACGCCACCGATGTCCAGGTCCAGGGCAAGGTGGTGGGTGTCATTCGCAAGCTCGGCTGAGCGCCGTTCGCCGCGAACCGCAAGGGCGGTCCGCTAGTCCCGTGCAGCGCACCATCCTCCACGCCGACCTCGACGCCTTTTACGCCAGCGTCGAGGTGCTCGACAACCCGAGCCTGCGCGGGAAGCCGGTGATCGTCGGTGGCGACCCCGACACGCGTGGCGTGGTGGCTGCCGCGTCGTACGAGGCCCGACGCTTCGGCGTCCACTCGGCCATGCCGCTCCGCACGGCTCGCCGGCTGTGCCCCAGCGGCGTGTTCCTGCCGGGCCGCTTTGATCGGTACAACGAGCTGTCGAGCGCGGTGATGGGCATCTTCCGTTCGTACACGCCGCTCGTCGAACCGATCAGCCTGGACGAGGCCTTCCTGGACGTCACGGGCAGTGCCGAGGCGTTCGGTGACGGCAGGACCATCGCCGCCGCCATCAAGCGGCGGGTGCGCGACGAGGTCGGGCTGGTGGTCAGCGTGGGGGTGGCGACCAACAAGCTATGCGCCAAGGTCGCCTCGGACCTTCGCAAGCCCGATGGGCTGGTGGTGGTCCCGCCCGGCGGTGAGGCCGACTTCCTGGCGCCGCTGCCGGTCGGCCGGCTGTGGGGGGTCGGCCCTCAGGCTCGCCTGGCGCTCGCGGATTACGGGGTCGGACGGATCGGGCAGCTGGCCGCGATGAGCCAAGGCACCATGACCCGACGGTTCGGCAGGCATGGCCCAGAACTCTCGCTGCGGGCCCGGGGAATCGACCCCAGTCCGGTTGTGCCGAGCAGGCCGACCAAGAGCATCGGGCACGAATTGACCTTCGAAACCGACGTACTGGATCCGAAGCGCCTGGAGCTCACCCTGCTTGACCTCGCCGAGTCAGTCGCCTCTCGCCTGCGGCGGCACCGCCAAGTCGCGGGGTCGGTGCAGCTCAAGCTCCGCTACGAGGGATTCGACACGATCACGCGCCAGGCGGCGCTGGCCTCGCCGACGCGCGAGTCCGCGCCTCTCTACCGGACCGGTCTCCGCCTGTTGCGATCGAACCTCCAGCCCGGCCGCGGCGTCAGATTGATCGGGCTGACCGCCATCAACCTGGCCGATGCACAGCAGTTGACCCTCTTCGACGAGCTAGGGCGCCAGGACCGATTGACCGAATCGATCGACGTGCTGCGCGGCAAGTTCGGGGGAGATGCGGTCACCCGCGCCGGCCTGCTCGACCGGCGCGATCGCCGCCGGCCCGACTTCGGTCAGCGTCCGACGGAGGCACCCGACCAGGCCTTGACAGACTAGAACATCTGTTCGTATCCTGTGGGCATGGCACTCGTCGCAATCAACCCAATCGAGGCGCGCGTCCGGTGGGACCGCCACGCCGGACGTCCGACCGAGGTGGCCTGGGCAGATCGCTCACTCGTCGTTCGGCGGCTGGAGGCCGTCCGCAGCGAGCTGTCGGCGTATCCGATCGGCCGCGGCCCGCGCATCACCTTCGTGGTCGATACCGACGCGGGGCAGGCAGCCCTGGTGTACGACGGCCGGCGTCGACGCTGGTTCGTGGAGGCGGTCGACCAGGCGGCCTGAGGGTCCCACCCGCGACCCATGACCGATGGCGCGCTGGCGCGCTCCTCCCTCAGCCCGTACAATCCGCTCCCGCCCCACCGGCGCACCGCACGAGGACCCGACGACCGAGACTCCGTTTGCTGACCTGACCCTCCACGAGTTCGCCGAGCGGCTTGCCAGCCGCGACCCGGTTCCGGGCGGCGGAAGTGCGTCGGCATTGGTCGCCTCGCTGGCGGCCGGACTGGTCAGCATGGTCGCCGAGTTGTCCATCGGGCGCGCCGCCCTTCCCGACCTCGATCCGTTGCTCGAACGCGTCCGGCACGAGGCCGCGGAACTGCGTGCCAGCCTCCTCGCCCTCGCCGATGCGGACGCCGCCGCCTTCAGCGCGGTGCTGAGCGCGCGCCGGATGCCACGCGCCACCCAGCCGGAGCGCGCGGCGCGCGAGGAGGCCATCGGCCAAATGACGCTCGGCGCGGCACGGGTCCCGCTGGAAGTGGCCGAGCAGGCCGCCCGGGTCCTGGAGCTCGCCGCCCAGATCGCCCCGGTCAGCAACCCGAATGCCGTCAGCGACGCCGGGGTGGCTGCCCTCCTCGCCGCGGCGGGCGCCCGCGGCGCGCTGATGAATGTCCGGATCAACCTCCCCGGCCTCCCGCCCGGAGGCCGATTCAGCGCCGAGGGCGGGGCGATTGACGCAGTTGCCGACCGTCTCGCAGCCACCCTGGACGCAACCGAACCGGGGGTGCTGGCCGAGGTCGGACGGAGGATCGGGCCTTCGTGAGCGCGCGGATCCTCGACGGGCGGGCGGTCGCTTCGCGCCTCTGGCGCGACCTGTCGGACCGTGTCGCCGACCTGCTCGAACGCACCGATTCCCCGCCTCGGCTCGCCGTGATCCGCTTCGATCCGGGCAGTCCATCGGCCGTGTACGCCGCGAGCATCGTTCGAGCGGCGGCAAGCATCGGGGTCGACCCGCTCCTGATCGAACCGGCCAACGGCGTGAGCCTCGCCGATCTCGCCGCCCGAATCGGCGCCCTGAACCGTGACCCAGGGGTGACCGGGATCGTGGTGGCGCAGCCGACCCCCGGCCATCTCGACTCCGCGGCGATCACCGCACTGATCGACCCAACCAAGGACGTGGACGGAGCGACGCCGCTCAACGCCGGCCTCGTGGCACGCGGCGCATCGACCTTCGTGCCGGCCACTGCCCTCGCGGTGATGGCCATCCTGCGCAGTTACGAGATCCCGGTTGCCGGGCGGCGGGCGGTAGTGATCGGCCGCTCAGCGGTGGTCGGGCGTCCTACCGCGGCACTCCTCGAGGCGGCCGACGCGACCGTGGTGGTCTGCCATCGGCGTACTCGGAACCTGGCCCGCGAGACGCGACGCGCGGAGATCCTGGTCGCCGCCGCCGGCGTCCCGGGGTTGGTGCGGGCCGAGATGGTGAACCGCGACGCGGTGGTGATTGACTGTGGGATCAACACCACGCCTGCGGGGATCGTGGGTGACGTCGACTTCCGCGCCGTGCGACCGGTGGTGTCCGCCATCACCCCGGTCCCCGGCGGCGTCGGCCCGGTCACGATCATGATGCTACTCGACCAGGTGGTCTCCGCCGCCGAGCGCGCTGCGGCGATCATCGAGCCGGAGAGGGCCCGATTTGCCCTCCCGGACCAGGCGCTGACGGTCAGGCGTCCATAGCGAGCACCTCGCCGAGCATCTCCGTAAGCGGGACGGAGCCGTCGATGAATCCCAGTCGCCGCAGGGTCTCGTAGCCGCGCGCCCAGACCTCCACGTCGATGAAGCCGGTCGGGATGCCCGCCGACCCGCCCCACAGTTCGACGGTGGCCTCGAGCACGGCGAGGGCGGTCTCGAGGTCCTCGCCGATGGCCGGCACCGCGGTCACCGCCGCGTCCAACCCGACCTGCGGATCAGCCGCGATGGCCTGTTGCGCCCGCAGCGTGGCAGTGGCAAACGCGTTCGCCAGCGCGGGATCGGAAGCGAGCAGCTCATCCCCGGCGATCAGGCCCGGGCCCGGAATCGGCGCGATCTGGTCCACGGTCAGCAGGCTGACCGCCATCCCCTGCGCCTCGAGACGCAGCGGCTCGTTGTTGCGGAAGCCGGTGATCAGGTCGACGTCCCCGTTGAGCAGCCCCTCCACCTGGTTGAACTGCGGATATTCCCGGATGATGACGTCATCGGGGGTCAGGCCGCCCGCGTCCAGGAGCGCCAACAGCGCATGCCAGGACGAGCCGAATTGCCCAGGGGTCCCGATGCGCATGCCGGCCAGTTCGGCAGGATCGGTTGGGACACTCCCGGTTGGACCGATCAGGGCCACCGGGAAACGGTCGTACAGCGTCGAGATGTACTTCACCGGGATGCCCGCGCTGCGACTGATCATCACGTCGGTGGCATCGGCGATGCCGAACTCGGCCTGGCCGTTGGCCACTGGCCGGATCACATCGGTGACGTGCTCGATGGTGACCTCCAGCCCGACCTCGGCATAGAAGCCAGCCTGCTGTGCGAGGTACAGGGGGGCAAACTGGACGTCGGGGCGGAAGCCGAGCAGCACGGTCACCGGCCGCAGTTGAACTGTCGAAGGGGAGGCGGAACTGGTCGGTGACCCGCCGGGCAGGCACCCGGCAAGGGCCAGTGCGAGCATCGCGGGCAGAACGACGATTCGTGGGGGGGGCATGAGCGTTTCCTTTCTACGAGCGGGGGATCAGGCGTCGTTCGGCCATCACCACCAGGCCGTGACCGGACAGGCCGATGACCGCCAGGGTGGCGAGGGCGACGAACATGAGCGGGGTGTCGAAGAGCCCCTGGTTGGCGATGTTGATCAGGATCCCCAGGCCGCTGCTGGCGCCGGCCCACTCGGCCACGACCGCCCCGATCACCGCCAGGGTGACCCCCACCCGCAGGCCGCCGAAGATCACCGGCAGGGCAGAGGGCAGCTCGAGTCGGATGGTGAGCTGGCCGCGGGTCGCCCCCAGCGAACGGAAGAGCTCGACCAGGAGCGGGTCGGTGGAACGGATTCCGACCATGGTGGCGACCGCGATCGGGAAGAAGACGATCAGCGCGCAGACCACCACCCGGGCCAGCAGCCCACCGCCGAACCAGATGTCGAGCAGGGGCGCCAGCGCCAGGATCGGCACCGACTGGGCGGCCACGATGTACGGCGACAGGATCCGCTCCACCGCCACGCTCTTGCCGAGCGCGGTCCCGACCAGGAGCGCGGCGATGCCGCCCGCGCTGAAGCCGAGCACGATCTCGGTGACCGTCACCGCGGTGTGTTCGAAGAGCACGCCCGAACCGATGGCCCGGATCGCCCGTGCCGCGACGACTTCGGGCGCGGGCAGGATGTAGTCCGGCGCTGTGGTCAGCACGACGAGGACCTTCCAGGCGAGCAGGAAGGCGGCCAGCGAGGCGAAGGCCGTGACCGCGCGTCTCATCGGTCGACCCAGGGTGCGAGTTCGGGGGGATGGACCTGGGCCAGGGCCTTCCGGACCATGGCTTCGGCCGCGGTGGCAGCCGGAAGACTGCCGTGCGTCGTTCGGCGGGGGCGGGGGAGATCCAGCGGCACGAGATGGGCGGCATGACCGGGGCGAGCAGACATCACCACCACCCGGTCTGCCAGTTCCACCGCCTCGCTGACCGAGTGGGTGACCATGATCACGGTCCGCCGGCGTTCGAGCCACAGGTGCTCCAGCTCGGCGTTGAACCGCTCGCGGGTGAGCGCATCCAGCGCGCTGAACGGCTCATCCAGGAGCAGGACCGGCGGGTCGCCGACCAGGGCGCGGGCCAGCGCCACCCGCTGGGCCATGCCCCCGGAGAGCTGATGCGGGCCGAGATCCGCGCCATCGGCCAGGCCCACCCGTTCGAGCGCGGCAAGGGCTCGCGGCCTGCGTTCGACAATCGGCACCCCGGCCATGGTCATCGGCAGCGCGACGTTCTCCAGGGTTGATAGCCACGGCACCAGGCGGGGTTGCTGGAATGCCAGGCCGATCCGTCGATCCCCGGCCGTGGGCGGAGCGATATCCGTCCCCTCCCCGACGGCCACGCGGCCGGCTTCGACGGGGATGAGACCGGCAACGACCCGCAGCAGGGTGCTCTTGCCGCAGCCGTTGGGCCCGATGATCACGGTCAGGCTGCCGGCCGGCGCCTCGAGATCCATCTCCTCCAGCGCGATCAGCCGGCCGGCCGCGGCGGGGAACGAAACACGCACGCCGGCAACTCGCACGGCGAGGCCGATCGCCGAAACCGGCGACCCGGGCGTCTTCGATGGCGTGCTGTTCATGCCCGCTCCCATGGTCCGCGCGTTCGCGCACCGTCCACGGGGCGTGGCCGTGGGGCGTCTCAGCGCCGACCGACCCGTGTCTCCCGGCGTGCATGCAGGCACGCGGCAATCACCGGTCGAGCGCGGAGGCACGCCTCACGGTCGCCTTCTCCCATCCGGACTCTGACCGTCGGCCCTGTCTGCCGGGAGCTTTGCGCTCGCCGGGTCAGGTCAGCCTCGCCGGTTCGCCCCGCCCGCCTCTCCGCGGCGAGCGGGCCCGACGGGGTTCGCGGGCTGGCTCGTGTCAGCGAGCCGACCGCCGGTGGGGACTTTCACCCCGCCCCGAAGACGATGAAGTGTTTGGTTAGCCCATAGCGTGGCAGTTAATGAGAGGCCGGTCAACCTGCCCATCATTCCGCGGGCCAGCGGCTCCCCCGCCGGCTCCGTCAGTCACCGTACTGCGAACCAGGCTGCCCTACTTCCAGGCACAACGGCTCGCTGGCCAATCCCTGCCCATCGGCGCACCGATTCTGGGCGAACTCTCGCGGGTCGGCTCCGTCGAGCGCCGCGGGGTACGCGTCAGACGCCAGGCAGCCTGCCTCGGGCCGACAGCTCAGCGATCGTCTCGGGCGAGTCGAGGCGAGCGTCGCCGCCACCGGTAGACGACATAGCCCGCGCCGAGCAGGACTGCCGCATAGATCACGTACTCGAAGGGCTGGATCGCGTCATACAGGGCCCGGTAATTTTCGCCGAGCAGGTAGCCGCCCAGCAGCAGTCCGGCGTTCCACGGCAGCGAACCGAGCGCGGAGAAGAGCACGAAGCGGCCGATCGGCATGCGGGCGACTCCGGCTGGGTAGTTGATCAGCCCTCGCACCAAGGGCACCTGGCGTCCGAAGAATATGGCCCGGTCGCCGTAGCGGGCGAACCACGCGTCGGCGCGGTCGAGGTCCACGGGGTTGATACGCACCAGGCGCCCATAGCGTTCCAGCAGCGGCCGCCCACCCCACGCCCCGATCACGTAGGCGACGAGCGATCCCACCACGGCACCGATGGTGGCCACCAACAGCGTGACGAACCCATTCCAGCCGGCCCCGGTCAGTGGCTCGAGGACCGATGGATCGGCCGCCGATTGGCTCACCTTCCAACCCGCCATCGGCACGACCAGTTCGGCGGGGATGATCGGGATGACGGTCTCGAGCGCCATCGCGATCCCGACCCCCAGGTAGCCAGTCCCGTCGTAGAGCGACAGGAAGAAGGGGAGCAGGGTGCGGTCGATGAACTCCAGCATTGGTCAGGCCGGCCGTGGACTGTCCACGGCGAGGACGTGAACCGCGACGATCACCGCTACCAGGGATGCGCCGGCCATCCAGCCGCCCAGCACGTCGATCGGGTAGTGGGCGCCCAGGTACAGGCGGACCATGCTGATCGCCCCGATCAGGGCCACCGCGCCCAGGTAGGCCAGCACGCCCCAGCGATGCGGGCCCGCAGTGCGCGCGATGCAGTACGCGATCAGGCCGTAGAGCGCGGTGGCGCGCAAGGCGTGGCCGGCCGGGAAGTCGGCGATGTCGTCGAGGCCCAGGCCGTTGACGTTGAACATGGCCCGCACCAGGGTGTCGAGGCTGATCGGCTCGATCGAGGTGAAGAACTTGAGTGCCCACTCGATCGGGAAGCAGAGCACCCCGAAGGCCATCACCAGCGACAGGTCGCGCCGGCCCCGCGACAGCGTGAACAGGCCGACGGCGGCGAATCCGAGCGCCACCCACCAGCCCGATCCCATGGCGCTGATGCCGAGCAGGAGCGAGTGGAGCAACGGCAGTGCGCCCTGGATCCAGTCGCTCAGCGCCGGGACGAGGATGGTCATCAGCCATTCCTCGGGATCGGTGTGGTCGGTGGTCCGCTTGAAGGTCACCAGCCAGAAGAGGCTGGGCAGCGCGATCAGCGACAGGAGGAAGGCGGCGGCGGGGCTGGGGACCGGGCCGCGGCCGGATGATGACCCACGGGCCGGGTCCGGCAGGCGTCGCACGGGCCGTAGTATAGGGTCGCCCCTGCGCCGGACCGGACCGGCACGGATCGAAAGGAGTCCGCCACGACACCCTCGGCCCACGCTGACCCGCTGGTGCTCGACGGCCGCGGCCTGACCGTTTCGGCGGTGGTCGAGGTGGCGCGCCTCGGGCGCGCGGTGACCCTGGATCAGGCGGCTGCCGAGCGGATGCGCGCCACCCGTGCTGTGGTGGAGCGGTTGGTGGCCGCCGGGCGGACCGTGTACGGGGTGACCACCGGCTTCGGCGACCTGGCCGACGTGCGGATCGAGCCCTCACAGACCGCCGAACTGCAGCGGAACCTGGTCCGCTCGCACGCCGCCGGGGTGGGGACGCCACTCCCTCGGGAGGTGGTGCGAGCCATGCTCGTCCTGCGAGCCAACGCCCTCGCCGTCGGCCTGTCAGGGGTGCGTCCCGAGCTGGCGATCCTGCTCTGCGACTTGCTCAACGCCGGGGTCCACCCGGTCATTCCGTCGCGGGGCAGCGTGGGCGCCAGCGGCGACCTCGCGCCGTTGGCTCACCTGGCCGCGGTCCTCATCGGCGAGGGCGAGGCGACCGTCGCCGACGCCGGCCCGTTCGCGGGCGGCGAGGCGCTGGCCCAGGCCGGCCTGACCCCGCTGGAGCTGGAGGCAAAGGAGGGCCTGGCCCTGCTTAATGGCACTCAGCTGATGGCGGCTCTCGCCAGCCTTGCCCTGGCCGACGCGCGACAGCTGGCAGGCAGCGCCGACGCCATCGGGGCAATGAGCCTGGAGGCGATGCTCGGCACCGCAACCGCCTTCGACGAGGCGTTGATCGGAGCGCGCCCGCACCCCGGCCAGGTTGCCGTGGCGGCCCATCTGCGCGCCCTGCTGGCCGGCAGCGGCATCGGGGCGTCCCACGCCGACAGCCCGCACAAGGTCCAGGACCCGTACAGCCTGCGCTGCATGCCGCAGGTTCACGGCGCGGTGCGTGACACCCTCGACCACCTCGATCGGGTGGTCTCGGTGGAGCTCAACTCCGCGACCGACAACCCGCTCGTCTTCCCCGATGGCCGGGTAGTCTCCGGCGGGAACTTCCACGGCGAGCCGCTTGCCCTGGCGATGGAGGCGGCCAAGGTCGCGGTGATCGAGCTGGCGACCATCTCCGAGCGGCGCACCGCCCGCCTGCTCGACGCGCACCTCTCCGCCCTGCCGCCCTTCCTGTCCGATGAGCCGGGCATGCGCTCGGGGCTGATGATGGTCCAATACACCGCGGCCGCGCTGGTGAACGAGCTGCAGGTCCTGGCCCATCCCGCGGCGGTGGACACCATCCCGACCAGCGCCAACCAGGAGGATCACGTCAGCATGGGCGCTACCACCGGCCTCCACCTGCGGACGGCTGTCGAGCACGCTGAGACGGTGCTGGCGATCGAGGCGCTGTGCGCGGCCCAGGGGCTGGACTACCGAGCGCCCCTGCAAGCTGGTGCGGGCGTGGCCCGGGCGCACGCCGCGGTCCGGGAGCGAGTCGCGCACCTCGGCGCAGACCGTGCGCCGTCGCCCGATATCGCGGCCGCGCTTGACCTGGTCCACTCCGGCGCGCTGCTGGCCGCCGCGGACGGGGGATGAGCCGTGCCCGATCTCGGGCTGACCTTCACCCTGGTCGACGCCGACTCATTCGACGCGATCCCAGCCCCGGCCCGCGCTGGTTCGCGCTGCCAGACCTGCGATTACTGGGAGCGCCTCGACGGCACCCGCGACGCGGATGACCCCGCCCGGCACGACCTGAAGCTTTCTCGCCTGTTGGCCGGCACCCGGCTGGCCGGCGCGTACGGGATGCTGGCCTGGCGGACCTCGTCTGGCGGCGAGCGGATGGCGGTCGGCTGGGCGCAGTTCGGCCCGATCTCGGCCTATCCCCGGGCGCTCTCCATTCGCGACCGATACCCCGCCCTCCCCGGCTCCCCTGCCCCGTGGGTCATCACCTGCCTTCAGGCCCCGGCCGAAGTGTCGGACCGCAACGAGGTCGCCAGCGCACTCCTCGACGCGGTGTGCGAGGAGTTGGACCGGCGCGGGATCATTGCCGTGGAGGCGTACCCGGAGGGCGTCATCGATCAGTGGCTGCCGTCCGCCGGCCCGGCGGCCATTTACGAAGCGGGAGGCTTCACCCGGGCGGCGGGCGACGAACACTTCCCGGTCTGGCGCCGCGAGCTGGGCGACGCAATCGGCGAGGTCGGCTTCGGCGATCTGCTGGCCCGTGTGCGACCCGTCGACGAGGGCGACGAATGGCCGCTGCCCCTGCCCAAGGGACCGAGCGAGAACGACCTCTTCCGGCTGCCACCCAAACCGTCTCGCCCCAACCCATTCGGCGACGACTGAACCGATGTTGGAAGCCGCGCTTTGGGGACTCGCGGCCGCCTCGTCGCTGGTGATCGGCGCGGCGGCGGGGCTGGCACTTCACCTCCCACGCCGCTACGTCGCGCTGGGAATCGGGTTCGGGGCGGGAGCGCTGGTCAGCGCCATGGCCTTCGATCTGACCGCCGAGGCATTCGCGACCGGCGGCGCCGTCCCGCTGGTCATCGGCCTGGCCGCAGGGTCGCTCACCTTCTTCGCGGGCAACCAGCTGATCCATCGGCGGGGAGGCGGGCGGCGCGGTCCCCGCGTACGCCAGGCCCGCGAGGAGACCGGCCCGGCGATCGTCCTCGGCGCGGTCCTCGACGGCATCCCCGAGTCGGTCGTATTGGGGTCCACACTGCTGGGCGGCGGCACGTTTGGCTTCGCCTTCTTCGCGGCTGTGCTCATCTCCAACCTGCCCGAGGCATTCACCGCCGCGGTGGACCTGCGCCGCGAGGGGCATCGGCCGGCATGGATCCTGCGGCTGTGGGTCGGCGTGGCGCTCGTGTCCGCGGCAGCCGCCGCCATCGGCTACTGGGCGCTGGAGGGGATGACCCCCGGCGCGATCCCGATCATCCAGGCCTTCGCCGCCGGGGCGATCCTGACCATGCTGGTCGACACCATGATCCCCGAGGCGTACGGCGACGGCGGCGACGTGGCCGGCCTGGCCACCGTCCTCGGCTTCGCGGCCGCGTTCCTGATCTCAGCAGCGAACTAGAGGTACCACAGGTCGCCCTCGAACTCGAAGCCGAGTGCCTCCTGGCCCCACTCGTCGCGCTTGTCGATCAGCCAGGCCAGGAACTCCTTGCGCTTGCGCTCGAAGTCTTCCGCGTCGCCGAACCCGGTCAGGACCGCCACCTCTTCGGCCACGATCTCGCCGTCGAGGCTCCGGTAGCGCCCGATGCCCATCGTCTCGCGGCAGCCCCCGAACAACGTCACCAGCAGGGCAGCAGTCTCAGCGCGGCGGTGCGCGAACTCCGATGCCTCGATCACCCGATCACCCTGCGTGGACGGCACGTACACCACGCACTCCAGCGGGAGATGGGTGATCCCCTTCGGCAGCCGATCGAACGGCAGGGCGGAGGTCCACTCCTCGTCGACGACGAATGCCGCGACCGTGCGGGTCCGGCGCTTCCTGGCGGGCATGCCGGCGAGGATACGCGAGCAGGGTGCGTATCATCGGTGCCATGACTGCGACCAGCATGAGCCCACTCGTCTCGTGGGTCATGGCGCTTATCGCGATCGTCTCGACTTTCGTCTGGCGGGCTGCGCTCGCCGGCTGGATCGACACGTCGTCCCCCCGCTATGACTACGCCGAGCCGTTCATCGCGGTCTGGACCGGGACGCTATGGGTGGCAATCCTGGTGCTGGCCGGCGCCGGGGCGGTCACCGATCGGGGGTGGCGCTGGCTATCGGCCATGGCGGTCCTGCCGATCTCGCTCCTGGGTTGGCTCCTGTTCCAGGCCCTTCTGAGTGGGCTCGGCGACGGGATGATCTCGTTCGCCGGCCTCGTCTTCGGCATCGTCTCCGGCGCCCAGCTGGTGCTCCTCGTCGCCTGGCTGGCGTACTCCATCCGCCGGGGGACGCTGATCGCATGACCGCGGCCGTCCCGAAGTCCGGCCCACGCCCCGTCCGGGCGCCACGGGGCACGCAGCTCTCCTGCAAGGGCTGGGGCCAGGAAGCCGCGCTGCGGATGCTGATGAACAACCTCGACCCCGACGTGGCCGAGGACCCCGACCACCTGATCGTGTACGGCGGCACCGGGCGGGCGGCGCGCAGCTGGGAGGCGTTCGACGCGATCGTGCGCGAACTGCGCCGGCTCGAGAACGACGAGACGCTGCTCGTCCAGAGCGGCAAGCCGGTCGGCGTCTTCCGCACCACCCCCGATGCGCCGCGGGTCCTGATCGCCAACGCGCTGCTGGTCCCCCACTGGGCCACCTGGGAGCAGTTCCGCGAGCTGGAGCGCGCCGGGCTGACGATGTACGGCCAGATGACCGCGGGGTCATGGATCTACATCGCCACCCAGGGGATCATCCAGGGCACCTACGAAACCTTCGCCGAGGCCGCGCGGCAGAAATTCGGTGGATCGCTGCGGGGGACGGTGACGCTCACCGCAGGACTGGGCGGTATGGGCGGCGCGCAGCCGCTGGCGGTGACCATGAACGAGGGAGCGTGCCTGGCGATCGAGGTCGACCCCGCGCGGGCCGAGCGGCGGCGGGCCATCGGCTACGTCGACGAGTGTTCAGATGACCTGAACACTGCGCTGGCCCGGGTGGATGCCTGGCGCTCCGCCGGCGAGGCACGCTCCATGGCCCTGATCGCCAACGCCGCGGAGGTCGAGCCCGAGCTGGTCCGTCGCGGCTGGCACCCCGATATCGTGACCGACCAGACCAGCGCCCACGATCCGCTGGGCGGGTATGTGCCGGGCGGCATGAGCCTCGCAGATGCGCTGGCCCTGCGCGAACGGGATCCCGCGGACTACACCCGCCGCTCCCTCGCCTCGATGGCGGATCACCTGCGGGCAATGCTGGCCTTCCATCGGTCCGGATCGGTCGTCTTCGATTACGGCAACAACATTCGCAACTTCGCTCGGGATGCCGGGGTGACCGATGCCTTCGAGATCCCCGGCTTCGTGCCGGCCTTCATCCGGCCGCTCTTCTGCGAGGGCAAGGGGCCATTCCGCTGGGCCGCCCTGTCGGGCGACCCAAATGACATCCTCAAGACCGATGCGGCCCTGGCCGAGCTCTTCCCGACCGATGCCAGCCTGCACCGATGGCTGCGCCTAGCCGAGGAGAAGGTCCCATTCCAGGGCCTGCCGGCCCGGATCTGCTGGCTCGGCTACGGCGAACGGGCCAGGGCCGGGCTGCGGATCAACGAGATGGTGCGCAGCGGCGAGCTGGCAGCACCGATCGTCATCGGGCGCGACCACCTCGATGCGGGATCGGTCGCCAGCCCGTACCGAGAGACCGAAGGCATGCTCGACGGCTCCGATGCGATCGCCGACTGGCCGGTGCTCAACGCCCTGCTCAACACCGCGGCTGGCGCGACCTGGGTCAGCGTCCACCACGGCGGGGGGGTGGGGATCGGGTACTCGATGCACGCGGGGATGGTGATCGTGGCCGACGGGACGGATGCCGCCGCCGCCCGCCTGGAGCGGGTGCTGACCGCCGATCCCGGAATGGGGGTGATCCGGCACGCCGATGCTGGCTATGATCGGGCGGTCGAGGTCGCACGCGAGCGCGGGGTCCGGATCCCGATGCTCGCCGAATGAGGGAGGCCATGCACCCACATCCCGTTCTCCGCACCATCCGACGCGGCGCGGCCGCAATGCTCGGACTGGCCCTGCTGGCCGGGTGCACCGTCCCCGAACCCGGCGGCTCGGTGGGCACGACCAACACGTCGGTCTTCTTCCTGAGCGAGGGCCAGTGCTTCAACGCGGTGGACACCGAAGTGGTCGACGAGGTCGAGGTGGTTGCCTGTTCACAGGGTCACCAATACGAGCTCTTCGGGATCTACGACCACTCTGCAGGCGCCAGCGAGCCCTACCCGGGCGACGACGAGATCTCGTCGGATGCGCGGCAGGGCTGCGACACGCGGTTCGAGACCTTCGTGGGTAAGGCCTACGAAGACTCAGAGCTGTACATCTTCCTGCTCACCCCGGGCGAGGCGACCTGGACCGACGGCGACCGCGAGATCCTGTGCAGCCTGTATCTGCCCGATGCGGAGCTCACCGGCTCGATGGAGGGTTCCAACCGCTGAGAGGGCCGTCGGCCCAGTGGTTGGCCATACGGTTGCCCCGGGAACGCTAGGACGAGAATCGGGCCCGAAACGGCCTCGGATCGTGCCTCCGCGCAAGGCGAGGCTCAGATCAGGCCAGCAGGTCGGGGGTGAGCGCCGCCACGGACGGGATGCCCGAGAGCGCCATCGCGTCAGACAGCTCCCCGACGACCAGGTCCAGGATCCGACCCACGCCCGCCTCGCCGTCGACCGCCAATCCCCACAGTACCGGGCGCCCGATCCCGACCGCAGTCGCGCCCAGGGCCAGCGCAATCAGCGCATCGGTGCCGCGCCGGACGCCCCCGTCGAACAGGATCGGGGCCTTGCCCGCCACTGCCTCGACGATGGCCGGCAGGGCGTCCAGGCTGGCAATCGCTCCATCCAGCTGGCGCCCACCGTGATTGGATACCCCGATCCCGGCCGCGCCGTGTTCGATGGCCAGGCGCGCGTCATCGGGATGGAGCACGCCCTTGACGATCACGGGCAACCCGAAGCGGGCCAGCCACTCCAGGTCGTCCCAGGTCAAACGTTCCACGAATGCGACGGATGCCGCCTCGGCCAGCGGCAACCCGGCCGCCGCCGCAATGTTCGGCACCGCCACGCCCGGCGGCAGGGTGAACCCGACCCGCATGTCTCGCTCGCGTCGCCCCAGCCGCTGGAGGTCCACGGTCAGCAAGAGCGCCTCGTATCCGTGATCGACCGCGCGCTCGATCAGCGCCCGCCGCGCCCCCAGGTCGGCCAGGAGATAGACCTGGAACCAGCGCGGGCCACCGACCGCGGCGACATCGGCCAGGTCGGTGGACGAGGAAGTGGAGAGGGCAAAGGTGATGCCGCGCGCGGCAGCAGCCCGGGCGGTCGCCAGCTCGCCGTCCGGATGGGCCATCCGCTGCAGGGCCGTGGGACAGATCCAGATCGGCGTTTCCCAGCGTCGGCCAAGGAGGGTGACCGAGGTGTCGACCCGCGCCACGTCGGTGAGGACCCGGGGCACGATCCAGCGTCGCCCGAACGCCGCCTGGTTGTCGTCGAGCGTCCGCTCGTCCATCGCGCCACCGGAGTAATAGGCCAGTGGGCCGTCGGACAGCCGTTCGGCCGCGGCGCGTTCGTAGTCGAAGACATTGACCAGGGACGGGTCCGCCACCGCGGGCGCCTCGAACCCGGCGCGCGGCGCGGGCGCGAATCCCGGCAATGGGGCGCGGGGCGGTTGGCTCATGCTGGCTGACCCTGTGACGGTTAGCGCGAGGGTAGCCCAACGCTGCGCCGGCGTGGCCGCGTAGCATCAAGCCGCAGATGCCCGCTTTCGATCCGGAGGCCCCGCTCCCCGGCGCGCCCGACCCGTGGCAGCCTTCGTCGATGCCCGCGCCGCGAGCCGGCCCGCCATTCGCGATGACCGAGATGATTGCCGCAGAACCGGCGCTGGCCGCCCGCATCGTCGAACGGCTGCGGGCTGACCCGTCGCTGCACGCGATTGCCGGCCAGTTGCTGCGCACCGGGGTTGACCGTGCGCCGGTCCTGGCCACCGGCTGCGGCACGAGCCTGCACGCCGCGGCCGGAATGGCCGCGATCCTGAATCTCGCGCTCGGCCGCCATGCAGTGCGCCATGTCCAGGCGTTGGAGCTTGCTCGGGAACTGGAGCAGTGGCCCGCCTCGGCGGGCATGCTGCTCGCCGTATCTCACGAAGGCGGCACCTGGGCGACCAACCTCGCGCTCGAGGCGGCGCGGACGGCCGGCCTCGTCACGGTCCTGATCACGGTCAGCGGTCGCTCACCCGGAGCAGAGCTCGCCGATCACCTGCTGCTCACGGTCGAGCAGGATCAGAGCTGGTGCCACACGGTTGGCTACCTCTCCCCCCTGCTGGCGGCCGCGGCCATCGCCGGTGAGGTGACCGGCTCGCCGCTCGCCCCGCACCTGGCTCGAGAAGCCCTCGAGGGCGCTGCCGACCAGGCCGCACCCACCGAGATCGCTCGCGGCCTGACGGCGTGTGATCGGTTGCTGGTGGTTGGATCGGGCCTCGACCGCTGGGCCGCCTCCGAACTCGCGCTCAAAGTCGAGGAGGGTGCTCGCCTGCCGGCGAGCGCCCTGCAGCTCGAAACGATTCGCCACGGCCACCTCGCGGCAGCCACGCATCGGACCGGACTGGTCCTGCTCCTCACCGATGCCGAAGCCTGGGGCGCCCCGGTTCACACCCGAGCGCTTGGCGTGCTGCGGTCTGCCAGGGCGCTCGGGATGCCGGCTGCCGCCATCATCGCGGCGGACCTTGCCGAGGCTGTGCCGGGCGACCTGACCCCGGCCGGACGGCAGACCCTGCCCCTCGCCGCGTCGCTTCCACGCGCCACGGCTGCGGTCCTCGCCAGCGCCATCCCGATCCAACTGCTCGCCGAACGGCTGGCCCGGGTCCGCGGCGTGGAGCCGGACAGCATCGGGCGCAGCGACTCGCGCCAGGTTGCCGCCGCGGACGCCTGACCGCGACCGCCCACGCTCCGTCGCCCGTATCATCGGGCCTGTGGCCAGCCTGCTCGAATGCATCCCGAACTTCTCCGAGGGGCGACGCCCCGAGGTGATCGACGCTCTCGCGGCCGCGGTGGAGGCGGTGCCGGGCGCCATGCTGCTCGACCGGACCAGCGACCCGACCCACAACCGCAGCGTGCTGACCTTTGCCGGCCCGGCCGATGCAGTCCTGGGCGCGGCCGCTTCGGTCGTGGCCCGCGCACTTGAACTGATCGACATGGAGCAGCAGGCCGGGGCCCATCCGCGGATCGGGGCGGTGGATGTCATCCCGTTCGTGCCGCTGGCCGATACCAGCATGACCGAAGCCGTGGAGCTGGCACGCGCCTTCGGACGCGGAATCGCGGAGCGTCACGGCCTGCCGGTGTACCTCTACGCCGAGGCCGCCCTGCGGCCTGAGCGTCGCCTGCTGAGCGAGGTGCGCAAGGGACAGTACGAGGGGCTGAAGGCGGAGCTGGGGGCCAACCCGGACCGCGATCCCGACTACGGGCCGCGACGGATGCACCCCCGCGCTGGCGCCGTCGCCGTTGGTGCCCGCCGCCCGCTGATCGCGTTCAACGTCAACCTGGCCGGCCAGGACGTGGACCTCGCCCGCCGGATCGCCACCAGCATTCGCGAGTCGTCCGGGGGGATGCCCGGAGTCCAGGCGATTGGCCTGCTGTTGGAGAACCCCGGCCAGCCGCGCCACGCCCAGGTCAGCATGAACCTGCTGGATTGGCAGACCACTGGCATCCTGGCCGTCGTGCGCGAGGTCCGCCGCCTCGCACGCGAAGGTGGCACCGATATCGATCACTGCGAACTGATCGGGCTGGCGCCGACGGGTGCCATGCTCGAAGTTGCGGCCGATGCACTGGCAATCCGCGACTTCAGCGCCGACCAGGCCCTCGAACTGCGGCTGGCGCGCGGCCGATGATCCGCGATCGCCTGCGAGCGGCCATTGGCGAAGCGCGCGACCGGGCCATCGCAGTCGGGGACCTGCCAGTTCCGGAGGGCGCGGCGCTGCCCCCGCTCAGCATCGAGCGGCCGGCCCGCCCCGAGCACGGCGACTACGCCAGCAACGCCGCGATGCAGCTCGCCCCGTTGGCCAGGCGCTCCCCGATGGTGATCGCCGAGGCGCTCCGCAGCCATCTGACCCTGCCAGAGGGCGTGGCCGAGGCCTCGATCGCGGCGCCGGGCTTCCTGAACCTGCGCCTCGATCCTGCCTGGGTCGCCGGCCAGGCTGCCGCCATCCTCGCGGCGGGGCCGGAGTTCGGACGCCCGCGGATTGCCTCTCCTCGCCGCATCAACGTGGAGTTCGTATCCGCCAACCCAACCGGGCCACTGACCGTCGGCAATGCCCGCGGTGCGTTCGTGGGCGACCTGCTGTGCCGGGTGCTGGAAGGGGTCGGGCACCAGGTCACCCGCGAGTACTACTTCAACGACTTCGGAACCCAGGTCCACAACCTGGGGCTGTCGGTGCTGGCCCGGCGCAACAGGACCGATATCCCCGAGGATGGATACCGCGGCGAGTACGTGACCGAGCTGGCTGCCCGGATCCCCGACGAGGTGTGGAATGCGGCCGGCGCTGCGGAGGCAGACGCCGGCTGGGTGCTGGGCCGCTGGGCTTCCGAAGAGGTGCGGGCGGGGATCGAGGGCTCGCTCCACCGCCTGGGAGTTCCCTTCGACGTGTGGAAGGGCGAGGGGTCGCTCCACGCCGACGGCTGGGTCAGCGGCGCGCTTGATCGACTCCGCGCGGCAGACGCGGTCTACGAGTCCGATGACGCGACCTGGTTCCGCTCCACGACTTTCGGCGACGATAAGGATCGGGTCATCTTCCGCTCCAACGGCCAGCCGACCTATTTCGCATCGGACATCGGATACCTGGTCGAGAAGTTCAGCCGCGGGTTCGACGAGCTGATCTACCTGTGGGGCGCCGATCACCACGGCACGGTCGCCCGCCTCCGCAACGCGGCCCAGGCGATGGGGTTTGACCGGGATGCGGCGCAGGTGATCCTGATCGCCTGGGTGCGTTTCGTGCGGGCCGGGGTGGTGGATTCCATGAGCAAGCGCTCAGGCGAGTTCGTGAGCCTCGACGAACTGCTGGCCGAGATCGGGGCCGATGCCGCGCGCTGGTTCTTCGGGTCGCGGGCCACCACTTCGGGAATCGACTTCGACATCGAGCTGGCTACCCGCCAGAGTGCGGAGAACCCGGTCTACTACGTGCAGTACGCCCACGCCCGGTGCGCCTCCATCCTGCGCAGGGCAGCCGAGGCCGGGATCCATCCCGAGCCCGGGCTGGCAGCGACCCAACTCCACCACCCCGCGGAACAGGCGTTGATCAAGCGGATGCTTGCCCTCCCCGAGGTCGTGACCGATGCCGCCGAGCGGCGGGAGACCCACGAGCTGACCCACTTCTGCCTGGAAGTGGCGCAGCTGTTCAGCGCCTTCTACCGCGACTGCCGGGTCCTGAGCGACGAACCCACCGAGGTGGATCTCACCCGGGCCCGATTGGCCCTGACCGATGCCGCTCGGCTGGTGCTCGCCACCGGCCTCGACCTGCTGGGGATCAGCGCGCCAGCGTCGATGTAGCGAGCAGCACCATCGACTGCAGCACGGCGTCTGACGAGGCATTCAGGAGGAGCGACTCACGCTCGTTGAGAGTGATCAATTCGGTGGCGACCCCGAGCTGATCGCGGAGGCCGGAATAGGCGTGGGCGAATTCGATCGCGTCCAGCGGCGCGTCCCAGGCGATGCGCCAGCCGAGCCCCCACGCGCCGTCCCGTCCGGTGAGCAGCTGGAGCCGATCCCCGCCCCAGCCTGCCGCGGCGATGGCTGCCGTCTGGTCGTCTGTGCCGAATTCCCCGAGCCAGGCGGCCAGCCAGGCCTCCCCCATCGTGGCAACCTGCGTCTCCTGCCAACCACTGCGCCACAACGCCCGGTGCGAGAGGGGCGCCTCGACCGTCAGCGGCACCTCGTTGGCCAGGTACTTGGCGTAGTGGAGCACCTGCTCGGTGGAGGTCGGCGGATCAGCGTATGCCGCATTCACGGCATCCCACCCTCCCGCGGCGAAGAGCTGGCTGACAAACGTTGCGCCTGCCAGGTGCGGCACCGCCAGGATCTCCACCAGCCAACCCGGCGCACCGAATCCCTCGGGCACCTGCGCCGAAGTGGCTCCCAGCAATTGCTCGGGTCCCAGGTGATCGAGCCCCCACAGCAGCATGGTGGATCGCGCGTCGCCCTCGCGCAGGGCGAGCCAGGCGAGGCGCGCATCGAGCTCGGTGGGTGGCGGCTCGGAGATGGCGTCCGGAAAGGCGGCCATGCCCAGGGCGTGCGTCAACTCATGGGCGTAGGCAACCTGCAGCGCCGCCCCGGACGTGGCATCGTCAGCCAGCAGCATTCGGCCGCCATGACCGTCGTACCAAGCCAGCATGCCGCCGGACAACACCTCGCCGGCGAGCGAAACCCAAGAGTCAGCTGCGCCGCGCAGGCCGAGTGCCAGCAGCACCGCTTCGCTGGCTGGCAGCCCGGCTGGCGGCCAGTCGCGTGCCACCGCAGCGGCGACCGCCTCGACCAGGGTGGTCCGTGCCAGCCGCTGCGCTGCGCCCAGCGCGACGGGAGCCAACTGGCGCAGCATTGCCACCTCGGCCGCCAGCACGGACATGGCAGCGTCTGGATCGGGCAAGATTCCGCTGGGTTCAGGCGTCGCTGATCCGGCCAGGATCGGTGAAGGCGGTGTCCATGGCGCGAGCCGAGGGGGCACGCCGAAGCTGCGCAGGGCCAGCAGCGCGACCACTCCCCCAACCAGCAGCAGTAGCGCGAGCGCGCCGGCGCGGCGCGGAAGGGAGGTCATGTGGCCGCATTCTCGCACCCGCACGAATTCGCGAAGGTTCAGGTTTCTTAAGGGAAGGGGGTCTGTGACCGCAACATCGGCGCGGTACCTTCCCCGTTGCGAGTTGGAGATCCAGCCGGGTTTCTGCCTCCACCCTCCCTCCTTCGAGCGCCGGTGTCATTGGGCGGGCACCGGCGCTCGTGCTTTCCATCGGCTAGCATCGGTGCGATGGAGATCACCTGGTACGGACGCTCCTGCTTCCGGCTCAAGGGACGCGATGCGAGCGTGCTGTGCGACCCGTGCCCCCCGTCGGTCGGCTTCGTTGCCGGCAAGCACGAGGTGGACCTGCTGACCCTCTCGCACGACCACTTCGACCATGCCTACACGCGCTCGATCAGCGCCGGCCTGACACTCACCCGTCCGGGGGAGTACGAGTATCGCGACCTGCTGGTGACCGGGGTGCGCACCTTCCACGACGGTCAGCGTGGCGCACAACGGGGCGAGAACCTCGTCTTCGCGATCCAGATCGACGGCGTGCACGTATGCCACCTCGGCGACCTGGGGCACCTCCTCAGCGAGGAGGATCTCGCCGAGCTGGGGCCGATTGACGTGTTGCTGGTACCGGCGGGTGGGACCTTTACGATCTCCGCGGCCGAGGCGGCCGAGGTGGTGGCCCAGGTCAGTCCCAAGATCGTGATCCCGATGCACTTCGCCGTGGACGGCGCGTCCACCGATCTCGCCGGGCCTGAGCGCTTCCTGCATGAGTTGGCCGTCAGCGAGCCGGTGCGTCAACCGAAGGCGGTCGTTCATGCCTCGTCACTGCCCGATGAGACGCAGGTCGTCATCCTGGAGGCTCGCGGCCGCACCACCTGAGCGCCCGCGAACGAGTCAAGTAGTGCTCGACACGGTCGATTGGTGGTCAAGTCGGTGCGTACAAGCACCGCTTCCCGCTGCGATGGCTGCACCCCACCCATCCGTACCCCTCAAGACCGTAGTACTTGGGTACTAGGCAGACTGGTACTTGTTATGTATCCTGCGTCTCCCTAGTCCCCCCAGGGGGGCCTGACGTGGCGTCCACGTCAGGGACCAGGGGAGAACGCAAAGGAGACCGGTTCGTGAACACAGCAACTCTCTCCGGCCGCATGGCGCGGCCAATGATCCTGGTGGCGGCCCTCGCCGGGCTGGCGCTGGCGCTGGCCTTCGCGGTCCGCCCGGCGTATGCCGGTGGAACCGCCGACCTGAAGGAAGCGCACGTCGGTACCAACAGCGCCACCGACGCTGGCGACTTCCAGTGCGAAGGCGACGAGGTTCCCGCGGGTCAGGTGCTCTGGCACTTCATCCTGAACGGCCTCGAGCCTGGCATCGACGCCGCAATCCCGGGCCACTTCGAGTTCCAGGAAGACGGCCCGCAGGATGTCGACAGTTCGAAGTGGAACAACGACGGCACCACTCACCACTTCTATGTCTACACCTCCGGTGATGACACCCTTCTCGGCGCAACCGCCGATATCGGGTCGTCGGCGTACAACAACTTCAACTTGAGCCACATCTGCCGCGGCGAGGAGCAGGAGTCTCCGTCGCCGACGCCGAGCGAGAGCGAGAGCGAGAGCCAGAGCGAGAGCGAGAGCGAGAGCGAGAGCGCCTCTGGTGAGGGCTCGCAGGGCGGCACGACCGCCACGCCCGAAGAGTCCGTCGGTGACGGCGCCTTCGGCTTCGGCGGGACCAACCCGGTCTCGACCGTGCTCTTCAGCCTGATCCTGCTGGCGTCCCTCGGATCGCTCGCCTACGCGAACGTCCGCAGCGCCCGCAGCCGCAGCTGACACCGGCCAGCCACACGATCCGGTAAGCGTGAGCGGACCCCCGGGCAACCGGGGGTCCGCTTCGCGCCGATTGATCCAGCCCCCCTGGCAGGAACGGGGTAGGGGTTCGCCTCTATCCCGTTTCTTGTTGTCCCGACTGCCGCATAGCGGACCGATGCGCCCCTAGATCAGGGCCAGCTCGCGCCCGACACGCTCGAAGGCATCCAGGCAGAACTCGAGCTCGGCGCGGGTGTGCTCCGCAGTCACGATGGTCCGCACCCGGCTCTTCTCGTCCGGGACCGTGGGGAATCCGATCCCCTGGGCGAAGACACCCTCCTCGAAGAGGCGGTCCGAGAGCCTCATGGCCAGCGCTCCGCCGCCGGCGATGACCGGGGTGATGGGGGTTTCGGACGCCCCGGTGTTGAATCCCAGGCGGTGCAAGCCCTCCTTGAAGAAGCCGGCGTTCTGCCATAGCCGCTCGATCAGTTCCGGTTCAGTCTCGAGCACCTCGATCGCGGCAAGGCATGCCGCCGCCACGGCCGGAGGGTGCGAGGTCGAGAACAGGAACGGTCGGGCCCGATGCTCCAGCACCTGGCGCAAGGCTTGCGAGCCGGCCACGTAGCCGCCCAGCACCCCGAGCGCCTTGGAGAGCGTCCCCACCTGGACGTGCACTCGTCCGTGCAGGCCGAAGTGATCGACGCTGCCGCGACCATTCCGGCCCAGGACCCCAGAGGCGTGTGCATCGTCAACGAGGACGATCGCCTCGGCCTCTTCGGCCGCTTCCACGATCTCCGGCAGCCGGGCGATGTCGCCGTCCATGCTGAACACGCCATCGGTGATCACCAGCACCACCCGATCCGCTCCGCCGGGCGCAGCTCGGACCTCGCGCAGGGCGGCCCGCAGGGCATCGGTGTCGGCATGCGGGAAGATGCGGCGCTCGGCCTTGGTCAGGCGGATGCCGTCGATGATGCTGGCATGGTTCAGAGCGTCGGACACGATCACCGCGCCCTCGGGGGCCAGGATCGGGATGACGCCGGTGTTGGCGGTGAACCCCGACTGGAAGGTGAGCGTGGCCTCGACCTGCTTGAAGGTCGCCAGCCGCGCCTCGAGCTGCTCGTGGAGCGACATCGTGCCCGCAATGGTGCGCACCGCCCCGCTCCCCGCCCCGAACTGCTCCACCGCCGCTATGGCTGCGGCGCGCAGCTTGGGGTGGGTGGCCAGCCCCAGGTAGTTGTTGCTGGACAGGGTGATCACATCCCGACCGTCGATCGTGCATCGGCTGCGCTGCTCGCTCTGCACCACCCGCAGCCGCCGGAAGAGGCCCTTGGCCCGCAGGTCCTCGATCTCCGCCTCCAGGAAGGCGAGCGGGTTGCGCGACCGAGCAGTGCTGGTCACGGGATGAGCACCACCTTGCCGGCGTGGCGTGACGCGATCAGGTCGAACCCGCGCTCCCAGTCGGCCAGGTCGAACCGGTGGGTGAGGATGGGTGACACGTCGAGCGCGCCGGAGCGGAGCAGGGCCTGGGTGCGCTCCCATGTGTCGTATAGACGCCGGCCGAAGATCCCGTGCCAACGCAGTCCCTTCTGGATGACCTGCTCGGACAGGTCGATCCGGACCGGCTCGCCGAAGATTCCCAGCAAACTGATCCGACCCCCGCGGGTCACGACGCGCAGCGCCTGGTCGAGGGCGGCCTGCGCACCGCTCATCTCCAGGACCACCTCGACGCCATCGCCGCCGGTGGCGGTCGCGATGGCCTCCTCAGTGGCGGGGTCTGCGGCGTCCAGCGCCAGGTGGGCGCCCATCTGGCGGGCGAGGTCGAGCCGATACGCCTCGGTGTCGGTGGCGATCACCAGTGCAGCGCCGCCCGCGCGCGCGATCCCGACCGCGCACAGGCCTATCGGACCGCAGCCGGTGACCAGCACGCTCTTGCCCTGGATCGGCTCCACGAACGCCGCGTGCACCGCGTTGCCCATCGGTTCCTGGAGGGCGACGACCGCCGGGTCAAGCCCGTTGCTCTCGATCGCGTTCTCCTGCGGGATGACCACGTACTCGGCGAAGCCGCCGTCCACGTGCGCGCCGATCACCTTCAGATTCCGGCACAGGTGCGCGTTGCCGGCTCGACACTGGGCGCAGGTCCAATCCACGATGTGGCTCTCCACGCCCACCAGGTCGCCCTCGTGGACCCGGGTCACCCCGGCTCCCATGGCCACCACTCGCCCGGCGAGCTCGTGCCCCAGCACGATCGGGGGCGTGAGCAGGTCCGCGGCCCAGTGGTCCCAGCGGTAGAGGTGGTAATCGGTACCGCAGATGCTGGCGGCCTCGAGGTGAAGCAGCACCTCGCCGGGGCCGGGGGTCGGGATCGGTCGCTCGATCAGCTCCGCGCCGGGTTCGGGACGGGTCTTGGCCAGTGCGCGCATGGTGCGCGTGGCCGTCTGCGTCATGGCGGCCAGTATAGGTGTCAGTCCTCGGTGAACCAGGCCCGCGAAGCCGGTCGTAGCAGGCCGACGATGAGGACCACCGAGAGCACCAGCCCGATCGGGACGAAGAGGATCGTCCAGCCCGCGGCGGCCTCGAGCGGCATGCCGAGCAAGACCGGCGGCAAGCCGCCCATGATCGGCGCGGGGAGGGCGGCCACGACCAGTGCGCCGCGGTGCGCCACCCGCTTGCGCTGGTAGGCGGTAGTGATGGTGAAGAGCAGGAAGGCGATCTCGGCCATCATGAAGATGCCCAGCAGCGAGAACGGTGCGCGCTCGGAGAAGTCCACGAAGTTGATGATCCGATCCAGGAAGATGCCGTTGCCGCCCAGCAGGAAGATGGCCCAGCCGAACCAGAGCAGGACTCCCCAGGGCATACCGCGCATCGCCTGACCGATGCTAGCAGCGGGCCGGGTCGGGCACCGCGGGGGGCGGTGCTAGAGTCCGCCGATGATCAGCAGGGCGCCCGACTGGGTCGCCGACGCCGTCTTCTACCAGGTCTTCCCCGACCGCTTCGCGATAAGCCCTCGCGTGCCCAAGCCGGGCTCTCTCGAGGCGTGGGACGCCGCGCCAACGCCGCACGGGTTCAAGGGTGGGGATCTGCTTGGCATCGTCGGACAGCTCGACCAATTGGCCGAGCTGGGGATCAATGCGATCCTGCTCACGCCCATCTTCGCGTCGGCCGCGAACCATCGGTACCACACCGTGGACTACCTGACCGTCGACCCGCTCCTCGGCGGCGACGCTGCCCTGCGCGAACTGCTCGACGCTGCGCACCAGCGGGGGATGCGAGTCGTCCTCGACGCGGTCTTCAACCACACCGGGCGGGGATTCTGGCCGTTCGTGCACCTGCTCGAGGCCGGGGCCGATTCCCCCTACCGTGATTGGTACCACCTCTCCGACGCGGTCCGCCGAGGCGAGCAGCAGGTGATCGCCTACCCGGACCCCGGAACGCTCGACCGGCTTGCGCACGGCGTGCCCGGGGAGCCGCTGGGCGCCGCCTCACAGCGGGTGCTCGGCTATCGGGCCTGGTGGGACTTGCCGGCCCTGCCCAAGCTCAACACCTCCAATCCGCAGGTGCGCGAGTACCTGATGGGCGTGGCCGAACATTGGATCCGCTTCGGGACCGATGGCTGGCGCCTGGACGTGGCCGAGGAGATCGACGATCCAGGCTTCTGGTCCGAGTTCCGGGACCGGGTGAAGGCCATCAACCCGGAGGCCTACCTGGTCGGCGAGATCTGGCGGGTCCGCCCAGCGTGGCTGGCCGGAGATCGCTTCGACGCCGCGACCAATTACCCGCTGGCCGAGGCGATCATCGGGTTTGCGGCCGGCGACCAGCTTGACCGCGAGGTGATCGGTCCCCACGGAGAATTCGCCGAGCAGCTGCGCCCGCTGCGTGGCGACGAATTCGTCGCGCGCCTTGGGGAACTGCTGACGGCATACCGCCCCGAGGTCCGGCGCGCCCAGCTCAACCTGCTCGGCAGCCACGACACACCACGCCTGCGCAGCATCTGCGGCGGCGACGAGGCCGCAGTGCGCCTGGCCTACCTGGCCCTCTTCACCCTGCCGGGCGCGCCCTCGATTTACTACGGCGACGAACTGGGGATGCAGGGAGGGGTGGATCCTGCCTGCCGGGCCGCCTACCCGGCCGATGCGGAGGCCCGCGACACGCCGCTGCGCCAGTTCGTGCAGCGGCTGATCGGGGTGCGCGCGGCGCACCCCGCCCTGCGCTCCGACGACTGGCTGCCCCTTGCCGGGGGCGAGGCGGTGGTGGCGTATCGACGCAGGGACAACGGCGAGACGCTGGTGGTGGCCCTCAACGCTGGCCAGGCGCGGGTGAGCCTGTCGGTCGATGTCGACGACCCGCGCGCGACGCGCCTGGACCCGCTGATCGCGACGGGAGACGCGGCGCTCTCCCCCGTGGCGCCCGTGCGAGACGGGGGAGCCGTGATCGACCTTCCGCCGCGTGCTGGTGTGCTGCTGCGGGCCGTGTGACGCCGCCTTCCGCCCGCTTTCGCGGAGCGGCGGCTACCATGCGCCGACACATGACCGCCTTGCCGACGCGCCCTGGAGGTGCCATCCCCGCGTTGGCGCTGACCCTCGGCCTGGCGCTCGCCGGCTGCGGATTCTTCTCCCCCACCCCGACGCCGCTGGCGTCAGGCGGCGCAACGCCGACCCCGCAGGCCACCCAGCCGGGGGGTTCGGACTCCGACCCCACGCCGATTCCGACCACCAATCTGCCCCTCTCGCTCGCGCTGCCGGCCACGTTCGACTCCCGACGGATCCAGGTGCAGGTCGAGCCGCGGCTTCCCGCTGACGGGTCCGGCGAGCTCGTCCTGATCGTGACCAACCTGTCCGACTCGATGGTCAACGAACTCGTATTGCGCTGGTCGACCGACCTGGGGGAGGTCATCTTGCTGGCTCCCTTCGAACCATCGCAGCAGCGCATCCGCGAGGGGGGCCCGGTCCTGAACCAGGATTGGACGAAGTGGGTCGTCGGGCCGGGCGAGAGTGGCGAACCAGCCGGGACGACGTCGCTCGGCTGGGGGCCACTCCTGGCCGGGGCCACCCTCACCATCCCGCTCCTGGCCGAGCGTCGCGGCGCAGGGCCGGTCGAGTTCGACCTGCAGTTCCTGGCCGGCGAAGCGATCCTGACCCTCGAAGCCGGCGGCGTCGCCGAACTTCGCGTGGCGCTCCCCTAGCCAACCGAGATGCGCTCCATCCTCCCGATCGGGCTCAATCCCGATGTCGACCTGCACGCCTGGCTCGGCGAAGCGCTGGACCCCGAGCGCCGCGTTCTGGCGGCGTTGGAGCGGATCATGCCGCTGGCCGGAAAGCGGATCGCCGACGTCGGGACCGGCATCGGCCACTACCCGATGCTCCTGGCCAAGCACACCGGGCGGACCTACGGGATCGAGTCTGAACCCGAACTCCTGGCGGTCGCGCGACGCCGCGCCGACGCCGCGCACCAGCCCAACCTGCGGATCGTGGAGGGCACACCCGACCGCCTGCCGTTGCGCGACGCGGCGGTTGACCTTGTTCTCCACGGCTCCATCGAGCCGAGTGATTCCTCCCGGCCGTTGATCGCCGAGGCGCTGCGGGTGCTACGCCCCGGCGGGCGTTTGGTGGTGATCGGCTACTACGGGCGGGACGACCTTTCTGGCTTGCTCGAGCCGGAGCGGGTGAGCGCGGCGCTGGATGCGACCCAGCGGGGCGCGGGCTGGTGGCTGCGCAACGGATTCAAGATCAAGGTGGTCCACGCTCGACTGGAGCTGGGTGACCTCGAGACCGCGCAGCGGATGCTGCCGCGGCTGTACGGGGACCGCGGCCTGGCTCGCCTGATGGGCGCCCCCACCACCAGCCTGCGGATTCGATTGGGCCTGTACCACCTGGCCGCGCCGGGTCTCATTGCACGCGAGGCTGGCGCGCCGCGCACATCTTGACTATGATCTTCGACTTGGAGGCCAGGCTCTTCTCCCCCCGGAGCCTGGCCTCCGTTGCTGCCCGGTTCGGGTGAGATACTTGGCCTCCGACCCGCACCCGGAGCCGATCCTGCGATGACCGCCGCCGCCCCGCGGATGAAGATCACCTACGCCACCCTGTCGGCGGACAACGCTGAACTGCAGACTGCATTTGACGCGGCGGTCGAGATCGTCCGGGGACGCCTGGGACGCTCCTACCCGATGCTGATCGGCGCCGAGGAGCGCCTCTCCGCGTCGGAATTCGAGGACCGCTCGCCGATCGACGCCTCGCTGGTGGTCGCGCGTTTCCCGCTCGGGAGCCGGCAGGACGCCCGCGACGCGATCAGCGCGGCGCGGGCCGCCTTCCCCGCATGGCGCGACCTCGGCTGGCAGCGGCGCGTGGAACTGATGCGTCGAGCCGGCGACCTGATCAGCGAGCGCCAGTTCGAGTACGCGGCGCTGATGAGTTTCGAGGTCGGCAAGACCCAGCTCGAGGCGCTCGGTGACGTCGAGGAGACTGCTGACCTGCTGCGCTACTACTCCGATGAGATGGAGCGCAACAGCGGCTTCGTGCGGCCGATGGGCTCGCTCTCGGAGGCCGAACACACCTACAGCGTCCTGAAGCCGCACGGGGTGTGGGCCGTCATCAGCCCGTTCAACTTCCCGATGGCGCTCGCCGGCGGCCCGGCCGGCGGTGCAATGATCGCGGGCAACACGGTCGTGCTCAAGCCTTCGTCCGACGCGCCACTGCTGGCGTATGAGTTCGGCCGCGTCCTGCGCGAGGTCGGGGTGCCGGCCGGGGTCTTCAACCTGGTGACCGGGCCCGGAGAGGAGGTCGGCGCCGAGTTGGAGGAGAACCCCGACCTCGACGGGATGGTCTTCACCGGCAGCTACGAGGTCGGGATGCGCCTGCAGCGCGGGTTCTCGCAGGCCTACCCCCGCCCGATCATCACCGAGATGGGCGGCAAGAACCCCTCGATCGTGACCGCCTCTGCGGACCTCGACGAGGCGGCCGAGGGCGTCGCGCGCTCGGCCTTCGGGTTCGACGGGCAGAAGTGCAGTGCCAACAGCCGGGTCTATGTCGAGCGCTCGGTGGCCGCCGCGTTCGCCGAGAAACTTGCGGCGCGGGCAAGGGCAATCGTGGTCGGCGATCCGACCCGACGCGAGAATTGGATGGGTCCGCTGATCAACGCGAGGGCGCTGACTCGCTTCACCGATGCCGTGGCCGAGGCACGCCGAGACGGTGGCACGATCGCCGCAGGAGGCGAGGTCCTTTCCGGAGCTGACACGGAGCGCGGCTTCTACCCCACCCCGACCGTGGTGACCGGGCTGCCGACCAGTCACCGCCTCTTCCGCGACGAGCTGTTCGTGCCGCTCATCGTCGTCGGCGAGGTGGACTCGCTGGACGAGGCGTTGCAGCTCGCCAACTCGACCCAGTACGGGCTCACCGCCGGCATCTTCAGCCACGACCAGGCGGAGATTCGCCGATTCCTGGACACGATCCAGGCCGGTGTCGTGTACGTCAACCGACGATCGGGCGCGACCACCGGGGCCTGGCCTGGGATCCAGTCGTTTGGCGGCTGGAAGGGATCGGGATCATCGGGCAAGAGTGGGCTCGGTCCGTACTACGTCCAGCAGTTCCTGCGCGAGCAGAGCCAGACCGTGATGGGCGAGGGGCCCACCCCCGCCTGACCCGGCGGCCAAGCGCACGGTCATGAGCTGGCGGGTCATCCTCTACCGGATCATCCGCCCGCTCCTCTTCCTGTTCGATCCCGAGCGGATCCATCGGATCACGATCGACGCCCTGCAGGTGGCGGGGGATACGCCGATCGGTCGGTGGCTGGCCGCCTTCGTCGGTGGTGCGCCGCAACTGCCGCCGGACCGCTGGGTCGAAGTCGCCGGGATGCGGTTGCGCAGTCGGGTGGGGATCGGCGCAGGATGGGACAAGGACGGACGGGCGCTGCGCGGCTGGGCGGCGCTCGGCGCCGGGTTCGTGGAGGTCGGCAGCGTGACACCGTTGCCGCAACCGGGCAATCCCATGCCCCGCATCTTCCGACTTCCCGATGACCAGGCCCTCATCAACCGGCTCGGCTTCAACTCGATCGGCGCACTCGATGTTGCGCGCCGGGTGATGCTGGTGCGGCGCCATCTGCCGCCGGGCTTCGTGGTGGGGGTCAACATCGGGCGCAACCGGGATACGCCACCCGAGCGCGAGGTGGATGACTACCTGGCTGCCCATCGTCTGCTGGCGCCGGTGGCCGACTACCTGGTGATCAATGTGAGCTCGCCGAACACGCCGCGGCTGCGTGACCTGCAGGATCCGGCGACATTGCGCGGCCTGGTGGAGGCGCTGTCCCGGGCCGGGCAGGAACTGAACTGCTCGCGGCCGATCTTCGTCAAGCTCGCGCCCGACCTCGAACCCGCGCAGCGCAGCGCCGTGCTGGCCATGCTCCTCGAAGCGCCGGCCGCGGGGGTGGTCCTTTCGAACTCGACGCTCGGCCGCACGGGGCTGCACTCCAGTCAGGACCTGATCGGGCAGGTCGGGGGCCTCTCCGGCCGGCCGCTGCTGGGTGGCAGCCTGGCAATCGTCGCCGCCGCCCGGGCACAGGTCGGAGATCGGCTGACGATCATCGCCTCGGGCGGGATCGGTTCGCCCGACGACGCCCTCGCGCTGCGGGCGGCGGGTGCCGACCTGGTGCAATTGTGGACCGGGATGGTGTACGCCGGGCCGTGGCTGCTGGGCGAAGCGGTGCGCGCCGTCGCTGCGCAGCAGCTTGCCCCTGGATCGGGCTGATACGATACGGATCAATTAGCCAGGGGCGCGGGCAGGACGCGCCATTCCGCTTCGGAGTGACCGACGCCATGACCGTCGAGATGTCCACCTCCACCCCGGCTGCCCGCATGCCGGACGTGCCGCACCTCATCACTGAACTGCCGGGACCGCGCGCCCGTGCCCTGATCGCCCGCGACGATGCGGTGGCCAGCCCGTCCCTGACTCGCGCCTATCCGCTCGTCGCCGAATCGGGGACCGGCTACTCCGTGACCGATGTGGACGGCAACCGATTCCTGGATTTCGCAGCTGGGATCGCGGTGTGCAGCACCGGCCACGCCCACCCCCGGGTGGTGGCCGCCATCAAGGCCCAGGCGGACAAGTTGATCCATATTGCCGCCACCGATTTCTACGAGCCCAACTACGTCGAACTGAGCGAGCGCCTCGCGGCCGTGCGTCCTTTCGTCGAGCCGGCGCGCGTCTTCCTGTGCAACTCCGGCACAGAGGCGGTCGAAGGCGCCATCAAGCTGGCCCGTTACCACACCGGTCGTGCGGGTCTGATCTCGTTTGAGGGCGCCTTCCACGGACGGACCATGGGTTCGCTGTCGCTGACCAACAGCAAGATCAAGCAGCGCGCCGGCTTCGGTCCGCTCCTGCCGATGGTCGAACACAGCCCCTTCCCGCGTGTTCGCGCCTGGCGGGAGGCATCCGGCGGCGACGGGACGGCCGAATTGGAAGTACTGCGGCGCTCGATCCTGGGCCGATTGATGGCGCCGCGCGATGTTGCGGCGATCGTGGTCGAGCCGGTCCAGGGCGAGGGCGGCTACTTCCCGGCGCCGCGCGCCTTCATGGAGGGGCTGCGCGAGATCTGCGACGAGCACGGGATCCTGCTGATCGCCGACGAGATCCAGTCGGGGATGGGGCGCACCGGGCGCTGGTGGGCGACCGAGCACTACGGCGTGGAGCCGGACATCATGACCGTCGCAAAGGGGATCGCCTCGGGCATGCCGCTCGGCGCGTTCCTGGCCCGTGAGTCGCTCTGGACCTGGCCGGCCGGCGCACACGGCTCGACCTTCGCCGGCAACCCGATCTGCGCCGCGGCCGCCATCGCCACGATGCAGATCATCGGTGAGGGCCTGCTCGACAATGCCACGGCGATGGGCAATCGGCTGCGGGCGGGGCTGGAAGCCGCCTCCGGGCCTGTCGCGGCGATTCGCGACGTCCGCGGCATCGGGCTGATGCAGGCGGTCGAGTTCGGCGACCACGACCAGGCCAACGCGATCCAGGCCGCCTGCTTCGAACGGGGGCTGCTGGTGCTGGAATGCGGCGAGGCGGCCATCCGCTTCTGCCCGCCGCTGATCGTGGATGCGCCGGCTGTGGACCGCGCGGTCGAAATCTTCGGTGACGCGCTGCGCGCCGTTCACGGTGCAGTTCCGGGGATGGACGAGACCGGGGGATGAAGCTCGCCAGCCTGCGTGAGGCGGTCGCCGCCCACGTGCGCGACGGCGACACCCTGGCGATCGAGGGCTTCACCCACCTCATCAGCTACGCAGCGGCCCACGAGGTGATCCGCCAGGGCAGGCGCAACCTCACCCTCGCCCGCCTCACCCCGGACCTGGTGTACGACCAGCTCGTCGGTGCCGGCTGCGCGACGCGCCTGGTCTTCAGTTGGCTGGGCAACCCCGGCGTCGGCTCGCTGCATGCCATCAGGCGTGCGATCGAGGCCGGAGCGCTGGAGATCGAGGAGTACAGCCACCACGGGATGGTGGCGCGCTACGCAGCCGGAGCCGCGCGGCTGCCCTTCTATCCGCTGCGCTCGTACGACGGCTCCGACCTCGCCGCGGTCAACCCGGCCATCCGGCGGGTGGCGTCGCCGTACGACGGCGAGGAGGTGAGCGTGGTCTCGCCGCTCAACCCCGACGTGACGATCATCCACGCCCAGCGGGCCGATGCCGACGGCAACGTGCAGGCCTGGGGGATCGTCGGGGTGCAGCGCGACGCAGCGCTGGCCGCGCGGCGGGTGATCGTGGTGGTCGAGGAGTTGGTCGACTCGGAGGTCGTGCGCGCCGACCCGGACCGGACCCTGCTGCCGGGGAGCGTGGTGGACGCGGTCTGCGTCGAGCCGTGGGGCGCCCACCCGTCCTATGCCCAGGGCTTCTACGACCGGGACAACCGCTTCTACCGTGATTGGGACGCCATCTCGCGCGACCCGGCGAGGCTGGACGCGTGGCTCGACGAGTGGGTCCACGCCACCTCGGACCGCGCCGCCTACCTGGAGCGACTTGGCGCGGAGCGCGTCGCCGCGCTGCGGCCTGAGCCTCGCCCGTCAGGCAGCGTGGATTACGGGTCGTACCGGTGAGCGCCACTCCCGACGAGCGGATGATCGCGGCGGCCGCGGCCGAGCTGGCCGGCGTGCGCAGCGTATTCGTGGGGATTGGCCTGCCCAATGCGGCGGCGAACCTGGCCCGACGCTCGGTCGCGCCTGACCTGGAGCTGATCTACGAGGCGGGGGTGATCGGGGCGCGGCCCGTTCGCCTGCCCGACAGCATCGGCGACCCGGCGCTCGTCTCCGGTGCCGCCGCGACGATGAGCATGCGCGACCTGTTCGGTGCCTTCCTGCAGGGCGGCCGGATCGAGGTCGGGATGCTGGGCGCGGCGCAGATCGACCGTTGGGGCAACCTGAACACGACCGTCATCGGCTCGTACGAACGCCCCGAGGTGCGACTGCCGGGCTCCGGCGGAGCGTGCGAGATCGCCCTCAACGCGAGACGGGTGGTGGTAGTCATGAGCCAGTCGCGGCGCTCGTTCGTCGAACGCGTCGACTTTGTCACCTCGCCCGGTCATCGGCGGCCCGGTGGCGGCGGCGGACGTCCAGGCTGGGGCGGTGCCGGACCCACCGCGGTGGTCACCCAGCTCGGCGTCTACCGCTTCGGCACCGATGGGGAGATGGAGCTGGCCGCGCTGCACGCCGGGGTGGCAGAGGAGACCGTCGACGCCGGCTGCAGCTGGCCGATGCGTCGCGCGCCGGCTGTCAGCGTC
>JBKJYH010000105.1:0-4054 GCA_046715765.1 Candidatus Limnocylindria bacterium | reverse complement strand
GCGGGCGGGGACGCGCGGCTGCACGGCAAGGCGAGCATCGGGGTGGGAGGTCATCTGAACCCAGTTGACGAGGGTGAAGATCCCCTGGCCGATGGGCTTCGCCGGGAGTGGTCCGAGGAGCTGATCGCCGATTGGGAGCCGGAGTTTCGCCTGGTTGGACTCCTCAACGACGATTCGAACGTCGTCGGATCGGTCCACCTGGGAGTTGTCTTCGAGGTCTGGGCCGATGGCCGTCCGCTCGAGGTGCGCGAGCGCGACAAGCTGACCGGCCGCTTTGCTACCGCGACCGAGGTTCGCGCGGCGTGGGATCGGATGGAGACGTGGTCGCGCCTCGTCGCTGACCACCTGCTGTAGCTGTGTTTCCCAGATTGGGTGCTTGACGACGGAGAGGTTCGAGCGTCCGGCATCTACCCGGCGGGTGCGGAGGCTGACCCTGCCGTGGAGCTACCTCTCTCCCACGGAGCTTACTGCCGCAGATCCGCCAGCCAGCGGGCCGCTCGCGAGGTACTTCTCACCCGGTGACGGCTACGCTCCCCATCGCCCCGGCTTGGCGCCTGCACCTGCCATAGGCCCCCGCCCGTGAGAAATAGCCGGCCTAGTTGGCTGGGGTCTCGCTGATCACAGCCGCGGCCCGTCCGTCAGGCTCCCGGACCGGCTCCTCGGCGGTCCGCGCGTATACTCGGAAGGATGTCTCGGCTGCGGCGCGCCATCGCGGTCGGCGCCATGCTCATAGGTCTCGTCTCGTTGGCGGCAAGCGCTGCCGGAGCCGATGTGGGCGTGCTCAGGCTCCAGCTGACCGGCGTGATCGACCAGGTCAACGCCGCCTACATCGAGGAGGGGCTGCAGACCGCCGCCGACTCGGGCGCAGCTGCCGTGCTGATCGAGATCGATTCGCCGGGTGGCGAGCTGACCAGCATGGACCGCATCCTCAAGGCGATCCTGGCCAGCGAGGTGCCGGTCATCACCTGGGTGGCGCCGGAAGGGGCGCGTGCCGGAAGCGCCGCCACCTTCATCACCCTGGCGGGCGACGTGGCCGCCATGGCGCCGCTCACCAACATCGGTGCTGCATCCGTGATCGGGGGCGACGGCCAGGACCTGCCGGAGACCCTGGGCCGCAAGGTCACGAACGACGCCGTGGCACGCATCACCGAGCTGGCGCGCGACCACGGACGCAATGCAGCGTGGGCAGAGCGCGCAGTGCGGAACGCAGCCAGTGTCTCGGTCAGCGGGGCGATCGCCATGAAGCCACCGGTCGTGGACATCCAGGCAGCCGATACCGATGCCCTCTTCGCGGCTATCGACAAGGGGACGCGTGCCGACGGGTACGCGTACACATTCAACGGCGAGCCGCTGCCGAAGCTCTCCGGCCTGTCGATCAGCGACGGGACCATGAACATCGGCCAGCAGTTCCTGCGCCTCCTGTCGGACCCCAATGTCGCCTTCATCCTGTTCACGATCGGCTTCTACGGAATTCTGGCCGAGCTCTACAACCCCAACTTCTTCTCCGGGCCGGTGGGGGCGATCGCGATCGTGCTGGCCTTCATCGGCTCCAACAGCCTGCCCCTGAACGTCGGCGGGCTGCTGCTGATCCTGCTGGGGATCGGCCTGTTCGTGCTCGAGCTGAACATCACCAGCCATGGCCTGCTCACGATCGGGGGGATCGTGAGCTTCACGCTGGGCGCGTTCGCGCTCTACACCCGGGTGGACGAGAACACCTTCGTCCGGGTGGAGGTCAGCCCGTGGCTGGTGGCAATGGTGGTGGCCGTCTCGCTGGCCTACTTCTGGGTCCTGATCCGCGGCCTGCTCGAGATGCGCCGGCGGAGCGTGAGTGCGCTGCCGGTCGCCGCGCTCCAGGGTGCAGTCGGGACGGCCCAGACCCTGTTGGCGCCGGTCGGGATCGCGTACGCTGGTGGCGAATCGTGGTCCGCCCGCAGCCGGGGAGGCGAGATCGCCCCCGGGGCCGCGGTGCGAGTGGTCGGGATGGAGGGCCTGGAGTTGATCGTGGAACCCGTGGACCAGCCGACTGCGCCAGGCGGCGAGGCGGAATCGTGACCCAGCTCGAGGTCGCGCCGCGTCGCGGACGAGCCGCTCCCAGTGGGGTGAGCATCGTCGGCACCGCGGACTCCGCGCTGACCGGCTGGTTCCTGGAGGGGGTCAGCGCCGGCCTGCAGCGACGCGGCTACCCGGTCCAGCGCCAGGGCCCGCGAGACGCGCAGGACATGCACGACACGGTGCGGGTGATTCTCAACGCGGTCGACGCTCATGCCCCGCAGTCGTTCCGTCGGCGCAGCCGCGACATCTTCGTGGTCGGGGTGGCCGAGGTGGATGCCACGCCGGACCAGATGCTGGCCGCCGGCTACGCGCTCCTGGTGCGCACCCTGTCCAACGTGTTCGTGCCGGTCATCCGCACCGAAGGGAACGCCGAGGCATACGTCATCACCATGGAGCAGGGCTTCCACCGGATTGCGACCGATGGCGATGACGCGGCCTTCTTCGAGCAGGTGGTGGACCGCCTGGTCCCGATGGCCGAGTCGCGGCTGGTGATCGAGAACGAGTTCGTGCCCGACCTGCCCGAGGAGTTGTGGGGCGGCGACGAGCACACCGAAGCGATCTACCGCACCGGGCTGCGACTGGCCGAGCTGAACCTGCTCCCCGCGCCGTGGCCGATCGACGAGCTGCTCTCCGAGGAGGACCTGCGCCACGTCATGCGCCTGTTCGGGATCGGCGGGTTGTCGTACGGAAACGCCAGTTCGCGGCAGTCCGGTGACAACTTCTGGATGAGCGCCAGCGGGGTGGACAAGTCGCATCTGCGCGACGTCGGCCGCGAGATCCTGCTGGTGACCGGCTATGACCCCGAGCGCGGCTCGATCCGGCTCAGCGTCCCGCCCAACGTCAAGCCGCGCCGCGTCTCGGTGGATGCGATCGAGCACCTGACCATCTACCGCGATCACCCCAGCGTGGGCGCCATCCTGCACGTCCACGGCTGGGTGGCCGGCGCGCCGACCACCGAGATGGTCTACCCGTGCGGCACCGCGGAACTCGCCGAAGAGGTGGCCGAACTGGTGCGCCGCTCGCCGGACCCGGCGCACGCGGTGATCGGGATGAAGAACCACGGCATCACCATCACCGGGACGAGCCTGGACGAGATCCTGGAACGGGTCGGCGGCCGCATCCTGCGCCGCGTCCCGATGAGCTGATCCGGCGCTCATGACCGGCGCCGAAGGTGGCGCTCCCCGCGAGGCTCGCACGGTGCGCGGGCTGGGCGTGCGGGTCGGAGCCTCCGCGTTGAACCACCGTGCGCTGCAGTTGACCGGCGGCTGGCTGCCGGGGTTGCTGGGTGGGCGGATGCCATGGCTCGGGCTGCAACGCCGGGCAGCCGGCGCGCTGCGGGGACCGGACTGGGTACGCCTGGAGCCGATCCTGTCGGGGGTGTGCGGCAGCGACATGGCGGTCCTGACCGGCGAGGCGAGCGCCATGCTCTCGCCGTTCAACTCGTTCCCCGCGGTGATGGGCCACGAAGCCGTGGCCCGGGTCACGGAGATCGGGTCGGCGGTGAGCAGCGTCGCGGTCGGGGACCGCGTCGTTTTGGACCCGATCATCGGCTGCGAGTTGCGTGGTCTACCGGCGTGCCGGTGGTGCGAGAACGGGTGGCCGAGCCTTTGCCTGCGAGCCGCTGATGGCGAACTCGCGCCGGGGATGCTGATCGGGTTCTGTCGAGACCTGCCGGGCGCGTGGTCGGACGAGTTGCAGGCGCATCGGGCGCGGGTCTATCCGATTCCAGTCAGCGTCAGCGACGAGACTGCGGTCCTGGTCGAGCCGTTCGCGGTGGCCCTCCACGCGGTGTTGACCTGTACGCCCGCGGCGGGGGAACGGGTGCTGGTGGTCGGCGGCGGGACGGTCGGCTTGTGCGCGGTCGCCGCGCTGCACCTGGTCGCGCCGGAGGCGGATGTCACGGTCCTTGCCCGGCACCCGGCGCAGGTCGCGCTGGCCACGCGGCTGGGCGCGACCCGGGTGGTCGGCGGCGCCAGCCCGGAGGCGGCCCTGGCCGCTGAGG
>JBKJYH010000104.1:0-30239 GCA_046715765.1 Candidatus Limnocylindria bacterium | reverse complement strand
TGAACAAGCTCGACCGTACCGGCGCCGATTTCTGGCGCGTGGTCGGGATGATCCACGATCGACTCGGTGCCAACGCGGTCCCGGTCCAGCTGCCGATCGGTTCGGAGGGCGGGTTCCGCGGCGTGATTGACCTGCTCGAGATGCAGGCGATCACCTACGGGAACGACATCGGTGACGCGGTCGAGACCGGTCCAATCCCAGCCGAGTTGGCCGACGATGCCGCCAGAGCCCGCGAGCGCGTGGTCGAGGCGGTGGCCGATATCGACGACGACATCGCGCACCGCTACCTGGAAGGCCAGCAGATCGATGCGGCAAGCCTGCGCAAGGGCCTGCGAGCCGGCACTCTGGCCTACCAGATCGTGCCGGTCCTGTGCGGGTCGGCACTCATGAACATGGGCGTCCAGCCGATGTTGGACGCGGTCTTCGACTACCTGCCCTCGCCGTTGGAGGTCGCGGCAGTGGTCGGCACCGACCCGCGCCTGCACGCCTCGGCCACGCGCGGGACCGATCCTGATCAGCCATTCGCCGCTCTCGCGTTCAAGATCGCAGCCGACCCGTACGTGGGCAAGTTGGCCTTCTTCCGGGTCTATTCCGGAACGCTCAAGAGCGGCTCGTATGTCTACAACTCGAGCAAGGGCACCAGGGAGCGAATCGGTCGGCTGTTGCAGATGCACGCCAATCACCGTGAGGAGATCGAATCGGTCAGTGCCGGTGACATTGCGGCAGCGGTTGGCCTGAAGGGGACATTCACCGGGGACACCCTGTGTGACGAGGATCGGCCGATCGTGCTCGAGGCGATCATCTTCCCCGAGCCGGTGATCGAGCTGGCGGTTGAGCCCAAGACCAAGGCGGACCAGGACAAGATGGCCATCGCCCTGCAGCGGCTGGCAGAAGAGGACCCCACCTTCCGGGTCAGCACCGACCAGGAATCGGGGCAGACCCGGATCGCCGGCATGGGCGAACTCCATCTCGAAGTGATCGTCGACCGCATGCTGCGCGAATTCAAGGTGCAGGCCAACGTCGGTCGCCCGCAGGTCAGCTACCGCGAGACGATCCGCAAGGCGGTCAAGGCCGAGGGCCGATTCGTGCGCCAGACCGGGGGCAAGGGCCAGTACGGCCACGCCGTGATCACGCTCGAACCGCTCGACCGCGGGGCAGGCCTGGTGTACGAGTCCAAGGTGGTGGGCGGCTCGGTGCCGCGCGAGTTCTGGAAGCCGGTGGAAGAGGGGATCCGCGACGCGTTCGCGTCGGGCGTGATCGCCGGATACCCGGTGATCGACCTCAAGGCCACCCTGATCGACGGCTCATTCCACGAGGTGGACTCATCTGAGATGGCCTTCAAGATCGCCGGTTCGATGGCCGGCAAGGAAGGCGTGCACCGGGCCGATCCAGCGATCCTGGAGCCGGTGATGAAGGTCGACGTGACCGCACCCGAGGACTTCATGGGCGACGTCATCGGTAACCTCAACAGCAAGCGCGGCCACATCGAGGGGATCGAGGAGCACGGCACCTCGCGGGTGATCCACGCCCACGTCCCGCTGGCCGAGATGTTTGGCTACGCGACCGAGTTGCGGAGCATGACCCAGGGGCGCGCCACCTACTCAATGGAATTCTCCCGCTACGCGGAAGTCCCAACCAGCATCGCCAACGAGCTGATCGCCAAGTCCAAGAGCTAACAGGAGCGACGAAGGACCAACTATGGCCAAGCAGAAGTTCGACCGCAGCAAGCCGCACGTCAACGTCGGCACTATCGGCCACGTCGACCACGGCAAGACGACGCTGACCGCGGCCATCACCAAGTACCTCGCCCTGCAGGGCGGGGCAGATTTCCGCGCGTTCGACACGATCGACAACGCGCCGGAGGAGCGAGCCCGCGGCATCACGATCGCGATTGCCCATGTCGAGTACCAGACCAAGGCGCGCCACTACGCGCACGTGGACTGCCCTGGTCACGCCGACTACATCAAGAACATGATCACCGGCGCGGCCCAGATGGACGGCGCAATCCTGGTGGTCTCAGCCGCGGACGGTCCGATGCCTCAGACCCGCGAGCACATCCTGCTGGCGCGCCAGGTGGAGGTTCCATCGCTGGTTGTGTACCTGAACAAGGTGGACATGGTCGACGACGAGATGCTCATCGACCTGGTCGAGATGGAGGTCCGCGAGCTCCTCAGCAAGTACAACTTCCCCGGCGACGACATCCCGGTCATCCGTGGGTCGGCGCTCAAGGCGCTGGAGTCGACCTCCACCGATCCGGATGCGGGCGAGTACGGCTCGATCAAGGAGTTGATGGACGCGGTTGACAACTACATCCCGACCCCGGTTCGCGAGGTCGACAAGCCGTTCCTGATGCCGATCGAGGACGTCTTTGGGATCAAGGGCCGCGGTACCGTGGCAACCGGACGCATCGAGCGCGGGATGGTTCATACCGGCGACTCGGTCGAGCAGGTCGGGGTCCACGCCAAGTCACGCTCGCTGGTGGTGACCGGCGTCGAGATGTTCAAGAAGACCCTCGACGAAGGCCAGGCCGGCGACAACGTGGGGCTGCTGCTGAGGGGCATCGAGCGCGAGGAGATTGAGCGCGGCCAGGTGCTGGCCAAGCCTGGCAGCGTCAAGCCGGGCACCAAGTTCAAGGCCGAAGTGCTGGTCCTCACCAAGGAAGAGGGCGGCCGCCACACGCCGTTCTACGCCGGGTACCGACCGCAGTTCTACCTGCGCACGACCGACGTGACCGGCGCGATCGAGTTGCCCGCCGGCGTGGAGATGATCATGCCCGGCGACAACGTCAACATCAACGTGGAGCTGATCACGCCGATTGCGATCGAGCAGGGTCAGCGCTTCGCCATCCGCGAAGGCGGTCACACCGTCGGCGCGGGCGTGATCACCGAGCTCGTCGGCTAACTCGATGGCCAAGCAGCGCATCCGCATCCGGCTCAAGGCGTACGACCACAAGCTGCTCGACCAATCGGCCGAGCAGATCGTGGAGACGGCGCAGCGGACCGGTGCCGCCATTGCGGGGCCTGTGCCGCTGCCGACCCGGATCGAGAAGTACACCGTCATCCGCGGGCCGTTCGTGCACAAGGACGGACGGGAGCAGTTCGAGATCCGGACGCACAAGCGACTGATCGACATCATCGATCCGTCGACCAAGACGGTGGATGCGCTGATGCGACTCAGCCTGGCGGCTGGTGTCGACATCGAGATCAAGATGTGATGAGGGATTCGAAGGAGTTCAGGTGCCAGCTGGGCTGATCGGGCGCAAGGTCGGCATGACGCGGGTCTTCGCGGCGGACGGTTCCGTCCTGCCCGTGAGCGTCATCCAGGCCACGCCCAATAGCGTCACGCGGCTGCGCACCCCAGAGCAGGACGGGTACGCCGCCCTGCAGGTGGGTGCCGGGACGGCAAGGCACCAGACCAAGCCGGTCGCGGGCCAATTCGCCGCGCTCGAGGCCGACCAGCGCCGCCCCAAGGTCGTGCGCGAATTCCGCGTCGACTCACTCGATGGTTTCGAGGTGGGCCAGACGCTCGACGTGAGCCTGTTCTCGCCGGGTGACCTGGTGAACGTGACCGGGGTCAGCCGCGGCAAGGGATTTGCCGGAACGATCAAGCGCCACCACTTCAAGCGTGGTCCGACGACGCACGGCTCGACCAATACCCGGCAGCCGGGCTCGATCGGCGCCGGCACGACCCCGGGACGCGTCTGGCTGAACACCCGGATGAGCGGTCACATGGGCGACGAGCGCGTGACCGTCATGAAGCTGCTGGTCGTGCGAGTCGACCCAGAACGCAACCTGCTCCTGGTGAAAGGTGCCGTCCCCGGCGCTCGCAACGGCCTGCTCCTGATCCAGAAGGCGACCTGAGCATGGCGAAGACGACGGTCCTCAATCCCGATGGCAGCAAGGCCGGCAGCATCGACTTGACTCCTGTCCTGTTCGAAGCACCGGCGCGAGTTGGGCTGCTCCACCAGGCGGTCGAGACGCAGCGCGCCGGGCGACGGATTGGGACCTCGGATACCCAGACGCGCGGTGAAGTGGCGGGCGGCGGGCGCAAGCCATGGCGCCAGAAGGGCACCGGCCGGGCCCGCCAGGGGAGCCGGCGTGCGCCACAGTGGGTCGGCGGCGGCGTGGTCTTCGGACCACATCCGCGCGGCTACGACCGCAAGTTGAACAACAAGATGCGCCGCTCGGCCCTCCGCGGCGCGCTGACCGCAAAGGCCAGTGAGGGCGCGCTGCGCGTGGTGGAGGGCTTCGGCCTCGACGAGATCGGGACTCGCGCCGCCCAGGCGCGCCTCGCGGCCTGGAAGGCCGAGGGCAAGGTGCTGGTGGTCCTGGCCGCGCGCGACCACGTGGTCGAACGCTCGCTTCGCAACCTGCAGGAGGCCCGCGTGATTCTCGCCAACAGCCTGAATGTGATCGACCTGCTGGAGGCCGACACGGTGGTCTTCACCCGCGACGCGCTGACTCGCGCCACGGAGGTATACGCGTGACGACCACGATTCACGACATCCTGATCCGCCCGGTGATCAGCGAGAAGAGTGTCGCCGAGACCGAACACCAGACCTATACCTTCGCCGTACGCCGCGACGCCAACAAGCTCCAGATCAGGGCGGCGGTCGAGGCCCAGTTCAAGGTCTCGGTGCTGGGCGTCCGGGTGATGACCGTCAAGCCCAAGGAGAAGCGGCGCGGACGACGCACCCCGGGCATGGTGCCGGGGTGGCGAAAGGCGATCGTCACCATCGCCGCCGGACAGAAGATCGAACTCTTCGAGGCGGTGTAGAGATGCCACTTCGCGGCTACCGACCAACCAGCCCGAGCCTTCGGCAGATGACGCGGTCGACCTTTGAGGAGGTCACCTCGGATGTGCCGCACAAGCCGCTGACCGAGCGGCTGATCTCGAAGGCCGGGCGCAACGCCCAGGGCAAGTTGAGCGTTCGGCACCAGGGAGGCGGGCACAAACGACTGTACCGGGTCATCGACTGGAAGCGCGACAAGGTCGGCGTGCCGGCCACCATCGCCACGGTCGAGTACGACCCCAACCGCTCTGCCCGGATCGCCCTGCTCCACTACGCGGACGGCGAAAAGCGCTACATGCTCTTGCCCCACGGCCTGGGAGTAGGCGACAGTGTTGTCAGCGGTCCTGACGCGGAAGCCCGGGTGGGAAACGCCATCCCCCTGTCGCGGATTCCGCTGGGCACCCAGATCCATAACATCGAGATGACCGCCGGTCGTGGCGGACAGATCGTGCGCAGCGCGGGGAGCAGCGCACAGCTGCTCGCCAAGGAAGGCCACCACGCCACGCTGCGCCTCCCCTCGGGCGAGGTCCGTCGTGTGCGGGCTGAGTGCATGGCCACCGTCGGGCAGGTGAGCAACCTCGACCACGAGAACCAGAAGATCGGCAAGGCCGGGCGCAGTCGTCATATGGGTCGGCGGCCCTCGGTGAGAGGCGCGGTCATGAACCCCTCCGACCATCCGCACGGCGGCGGCGAAGGCAAGGCCTCGGCTGGAATGCCGCCCAAGACGCCGTGGGGCAAGCCCGCCATGGGGTATCGCACCCGCAGGAACAAGTTGACCGGCAAGATGATCGTCCGCCGTCGGTACGGACGGGGCTAGGAGACCTCGATGAGTCGTTCCGTCAAGAAGGGACCCTTCGTCGAAGCGCGCCTGCTCGGCCGCATCGACGATATGAACAAGCGCAACGAGCGCAAGGTCCTCAAGACCTGGTCGCGCGCGAGCGTGATCTTCCCGCAGATGATCGGGCACACCATCGCCGTGCATGACGGCCGTCGCCACGTCCCGGTCTTCATGACCGAGAACATGGTCGGCCATCGGCTTGGCGAGTTCGCCCCGACGCGCTCCTTCCGCGGTCACGGCAAGCGCACCGAGCGTTCCTCGGCGCTGAAGTAGGGGATCTGATGCGCGTCACCGCTACCGCCAAGTTCATCCGGATCAGTCCGCGCAAGGTGCGGCTGGTCACCGCCCTGATCACCGGCAAGCCGGTCGAGGAGGCGGCGGCCATCCTGCGCTTTCTGCCCAACGCCGCCGCGCGCGACGTGGCCAAGGTGCTGAAGAGCGCCACCGCTAATGCCGAGAACAACTTCAACCTGGCCGCGGACCGCCTGACGGTGGTCAGCGCCGTTGCGAATGAGGGCCCCACCCTGAAGCGGTTCCGCCCTCGCGCGCAGGGCCGCACCTTCAGCATCCTGAAGCGAACCAGTCACATCACCGTCGCGGTCGCGGACCGAGAGGAGGCCTGATGGGTCACAAGGTACATCCCTATGGCTTCCGGATCGGGATCAACAAGCCATGGTTGGCGAAGTGGTACGCGGACCGGGACTACGCCACCCTGCTCCAGGAGGACATGCGCATCCGACGCCTGGTCGGACGCCAGCTGGCCAACGCCAGCGTCAGCCAGGTCGAGATCGAGCGCGGCATCAACCACGTGACCGTGACCGTGCACTCGGCGAAGCCGGGGATCGTCATCGGCAAGGGGGGGCAGAACGTGGAGTTGCTGCGCAACTCCGTGGGCAAGCTGACCGACAAGAAGGTCAAGCTCGAGATCAAGGAGGTCCTCCAGCCGGAACTCGACGCGGTGCTGGTGGCCCAGAACGTGGCCAGCCAGCTGGAGCGCCGGATCGCATTCCGCAAGGCGGTCAAGCAGACCGTGCAGCGCACCGTGAAGGCCGGTGCCAAGGGCGTGAAGATCCAGGTCTCGGGGCGTCTGGGCGGGGCAGAGATGAGCCGTCGCGAATGGGATCGCGAGGGTCGCATCCCGTTGGGCACGTTGCGCGCGGACATCGGATACGGCGTGGTCCACGCTCGGACCACCTACGGGCGGATCGGAGTCAAGGTCTGGATCTACCGTGGCGACCAGCTCGGTGAGAAGCCGGGTGCGGCGCGAACCGAGCCTCGCCAGCGGCCGACACGCGGACGCACGCGGACCGCCGTGGCGGCCGGTACCCCTGCTGCGGCCAGCCCATCGGCCCCTGCGGTTGATGAAGCGCCGGCTGAGGGTGGGGAGGCGTAGCCATGCTGCTGCCAAAGCGAACCAAGCATCGCAAGGTCCAGCGTGGCCGTCGCGCTGGGCTGAGCAAGGGCGGGACCACCGTCAGCTTCGGCGACTACGGGCTGATGGCCGAAGAGGTGTGCTGGCTAACCAGCCGCCAGATCGAGGCGGCGCGCCGCACCATGACCCATCACATCAAGCGCGGTGGCCGGATCTGGATCCGCGTCTTCCCCGACAAGCCGGTCACTAAGAAGCCCGCCGAAGTGCGGATGGGTTCGGGCAAGGGCGCCCCGGACCACTGGGTCGCGGTCGTGAAGCCCGGACGGGTCATGTTCGAGATGGCCGGTGTGCCAGAGGACACCGCACGAGAGGCGATGCGCCTAGCCAGCCACAAGCTCCCGATCCAGACCAAGTTCGTGATCAAGGAGGGCGTCGAACATGGACATCAGTGAGATTCGGCGACTCTCCGATCTCGATCTGCAGGCCGCGCTGCTCGAGGCCAAGCAGGAGCTCTGGAAGGTCCGATTTGACCTTGCCACCCGCCAGGAGAAGAACTACAGCCGGCTGCCGGCGACGCGACGCCGCATCGCCCGGATCCTGACTGTCATGACCGAACGACAGCGGGCGGCATCGACCATCATCGAGGAGGCGAGCTGATGCCCGGCCAGCGACGAACCAAGGTCGGGCGAGTGGTATCCGACAAGATGGACAAGACCGTGGTTGTCAGCGTGGAGCGACTCCGCCGACACCCGATCTACAAGCGCGTGGTGCGCCTCTCGAGCAAGTTCAAGGCCCACGATGAGATGAACGCTGCACGCGTCGGCGACACCGTGCGCATCACCGAGAGCCGACCCCTGTCGCGCGAGAAGCGCTGGACCCTGGTCGAGGTGCTCTCGCACGGTGGCGGCATCGCTCCCGGCGACGAACTGGCGGAGGACACATGATCCGCCAGTACACGCGACTGCGCGTCGCCGACAACTCGGGCGCCCGCGAGCTGATGTGCATCACGGTCATCGGGCGCTCCAACAGCGCAACCGCCGAGGTGGGTGACGTGATCGTGGCCAGCGTCAAGCAGGCGCTGCCCAACTCGGGGGTAAAGAAGGGCGATGTCGTGCGCGCAGTCGTAGTTCGGACTGCGAAGGAGTACGGCCGTCCCGATGGTTCACAGATTCGCTTCGACGAGAACGCCGCGGTGTTGATCACACCCCAGGGCAACCCGCGCGGGACCCGGATCTTCGGCCCGGTGGCGCGCGAACTGCGCGAGCGCAACTACATGAAGATCGTGTCGCTCGCCCCGGAGGTGCTGTAGCCGTGAACGTTCGCAAGGGCGACACCGTGGTGGTGCTGACCGGCAAGGACCGCGGCAAGCGCGGCACCGTCGATCGGGTCGAGGCGACCAAGCGCGGACTCGGGGTGGTGGTCCAGGGGATCAATATGGCCAAGCGCCACCAGCGCGCCCGCTCTCGCACGCAGGCCGCCGGGATCATCGACGTGCCGGTGCCACTCGACATCAGTAACGTGCAGGTTGTCTGCCCGCAGTGCGGCAAGCCCACCCGCGTGGGTCAGCAACTGATCGGCGGCGATCGACCGCGCCGCGTCCGGGTGTGCAAGCACTGTGGCGAGCAGCTCGAGGTGTCGAAGTGAGCCCTGAGCCCAAGACTCCAAAGACCACCAAGGCTCCGAGGGAGCCGAAGGTGGCGAAGGCCACGGCTGCGGCGCCGGCCCGGACCCGCGCCGCCAAGGTCGCATCCGTGGCCCAGCCGATCGCCGCCGAGCCGGCCAACCCCGTTGCCGAGGCGGCCGGACTGCGCCGCCGCTACCGCGACGAGGCGGTACCCGGCCTGCTGCGCGAGTTCGACTACACCAACCCGATGCAGGTCCCGCGCCTGCACAAGGTCGTGGTCAACATCGGCCTGGGCGAGGCGATCCAGAATGCCAAGGCGCTCGACGCGGCGGTCAAGGACCTGGCCGGGATCACCGGCCAGAAGCCGATCGTGACCAAGGCCACCCGCTCCATCGCCCAGTTCCGCCTCCGCGCCGGGATGCCGATCGGTGCCAAGGTGACCCTCCGAGGCCAGCGGATGTGGGACTTCCTGGAGCGCACCATGCGCCTGGCTCTGCCGCGCATCCGCGACTTCCGCGGGGTGGCGACACGCTCGTTCGATGGCCGTGGCAACTTCACGCTCGGCCTCCGCGAGCAGCTCGTCTATCCCGAGATTGAATACGACAAGATCGATCGCCTGCGAGGGCTGGAGATCAGCATCGTGACCACCGCCCGCAGTGACGAGGAGGGGCGCAAGCTCCTCGAACTGCTGGGCATGCCGTTCCAGGCCAACTAGCGAGGAGTGCCGAGTGGCCAAGAAGTCCATGATCGCGAAGTCGCTGCGCAAGCCGCGGTTTCCGGTGCAGCAGCACAACCGATGTGCGGTATGTGGTCGCCCGCGCGGCTACATGCGTCGCTTTGCGATGTGCCGCATCTGCTTCCGGGAGCGCGCCCTCGAGGGCCAGCTGCCGGGCGTGACCAAGTCCAGCTGGTAGATCACCGCCAACCAACCCACGCGGCCGCAGTGCGGTCGATCAGCGGCAGGCGCCCGGCCAGGCCCGGGGCGAACCACCGCCGAGGAGAGAAACCAAAGGTATGAACGTAACCGACCCGATCGCCGACATGCTGACCCGGATCCGGAATGCGAGCATGGCAAAGCATGAGCTGGTATCGCTGCCGTCGTCGCGCATGAAGCGCGAGATCGCGCGCATCCTGGCCGAAGAGGGCTTCATCGATGGGTTCAGCATCGGACAGGACGGACCTCACGAGCAGATCCAACTGACCCTGCGCTACGTCGATGGACGAACGCCGGTGATGAGCGGGATCAAGCGCATCAGCAAGCCCGGCCTGCGGGTCTATGCGCGCAAGACGGAGATCCCGCGCGTCCTCGGCGGCCTCGGCCTGGCCATCCTATCCACCTCCCACGGGATCATGACTGGGCAGCAGGCCCGGAAGTTGAATCTCGGTGGCGAGGTGCTGTGCTACGTCTGGTAGGGGAAGGCCATGTCACGAATCGGACGCATGCCGATCCCGCTTCCCAGCGGGGTCGAGGTGATCCAGGAAGGCCAGACCCTACGGGTGACCGGCCCCCGGGGTACCTTGCAGCGCGACGTGCATCCCGAGATGCAGATCGAGCGGAGCGACGCGGAACTGCGCATCGTGCGACCCACTGACCAGCCCAGGCACCGTGCCCTTCACGGGCTGACCCGGACCCTGGTCGCCAACATGGTGACTGGGGTGACGACCGGCTTCCGCAAGGGCCTGGAGATCAGCGGGGTGGGCTACCGCGCCCAACTCCAGGGCGAGAAGCTGGTGCTCGCGCTCGGCTACTCCCATCCGGTGGAGGTGCCGGCTCCGGCGGGGATCGCCTTCGAACTGGAGACTCCCACCCGGCTGGCCGTTGTCGGAGCCGACAAGGAGCTGGTCGGCCAGGTTGCCGCCTTCATCCGATCCCGGCGCAAGCCCGAGCCGTACAAGGGCAAGGGGATCCGATATGCCGGCGAACAGGTCCTGCGCAAGGCCGGCAAGACCGGAAAGGTGGGGGGCAAGTAACCGATGATCAACCAGAAATCTCGCGACGCGCTCCGGCGCAAGCGGCATGCCAGGCTGCGGCTGCGCGTATCGGGCAGCAGCCTGCGGCCGCGATTGTCCGTGTTCCGTAGCACGCGCTTCATCTACGCGCAGGTCATCGACGACAGCACCGGGCGGACCCTCGCCGCCGCATCCAGCCGCGAGGCCGGCCTGGCTGCCTCGGGTCGGACCGATGCGGCACATGCGGTCGGTCTGGCCATCGCCGAGCGGGCACGTTCCGCCGGCATCAGCGCCGTGGTCCTGGACCGCGGCGGGTACCGATACCACGGGCGGGTTCGCTCGCTCGCCGAGGGCGCCCGCGAGGGCGGCCTCGACCTGTAGAGCGGAGGTAGGAAACATGGCGAGGATCGATGCATCCAAGCTGAATCTCGAAGAGAAGGTCGTCCAGATCAACCGGGTCGCAAAGGTGGTCAAGGGTGGCCGCCGGTTCAGCTTCAGTGCGGTGGTGGTGGTCGGCGACGGCAACGGCACGGTCGGAGCGGGGCTCGGCAAGGCGGGAGAGGTCCCCGAGGCGATTCGCAAAGGGGTCGAGGACGCCAAGAAGCACCTGGTCCGAATTCCCCTGGTCGGCACGACCATTCCGCACCGTTCGCAGGTCGACTTCGGGGCCAGCCGCGTCCTGCTGATGCCCGCCGCAGCGGGCACCGGCGTGATCGCCGGCGGCTCGGTCCGCTCGGTGGTAGAGGCGGCCGGAATCCGCGACATCCTGAGCAAGACGATGGGCAGCACCAACCCAGTGAACGTGGTCAGCGCCACCATCGCCAGCCTGACCGCATTGCGATCGGCTGACACGATTGCTGCCGCGCGGGGCAAGACCGCCGAGCAGTTGATCGGCAAGCGGGCCGCCGCGGCTGCGCGCCGTCCGCACCAGGCAGTCGAGCGCAGCGCACCCTCGTATGGCGGTTCAGGGGATGGCCGTGGCCGCTGAGGGCAGGGCCGCGCAGCCCGCCGCCAGTCTGCGGGTGACATGGGTGCATTCCACGATCGGGCACAAGGCCGCCGCGCACGGCACGATCCGCGCGCTCGGACTCCATCGCCTGCACCAGTCCGTGGAGATTGCCGATACTCCGGTAACGCGGGGCATGATCCGGCGAGTGGCGTTTCTGCTGCACGTCGAGCCGCTGATCGCGCAGCCGTCAACCGGCGAGGAGTCCTGAGTGAAGCTGCACGACCTGCGCCCCGATGAGGGGTCGCATCAACCATCGCGTCGCTTGGGGCGGGGCCACGGCTCGGGCCGTGGCAAGACCGCCGGACGCGGGACGAAGGGCCAGAAGGCCCGATCCGGAGGCGGGATTCCGGCCTGGTTCGAAGGCGGCCAGACGCCGCTCCACATTCGGACTCCCAAGTTGCACGGATTCAAGAACCGTTTCCGGGTGGAGTACGCCGGCGTGAACCTGGGCCGTCTGGCGGAGGCTGCGCCGGGCACCCTCATCACGCCGGACGTGCTGCGCCATGACAAGCTGGTGCGCAACCAGAAGACACGCCCGCTCCCGATCAAGATCCTGGCTGGCGGTGACGCCCCGCGCGGCGTCACGATTCACGCGCACGCCTTCACCCGCCAGGCGATCAGCAAGCTGCAGGCCGCGGGTAGCACCGTGCAGTTGATCAGCTGGCCGGACGGCGCCCCGATCGACTTCGCCCCGAGCGAGTCGGCAGCGAGCCTGGAGACGCCTGCCGAAGCCGCCGCCGACGTGGCGACCGAGCCTGAGGCCTAGCATGATTGAGTCGCTGGTCACCGCCTTCCGAGCGCCCGACATCCGGAAGAAGATCCTCTTCACGCTGGGGATCCTGCTCATCTTCCGGGTGCTGACCAGCGTCCCGGTTCCCGGCGTTGACCAGGCGCAACTGGCCAACCTGTTCAATTCGAACCAGTTGCTCGGCCTGCTCGACCTGTTCTCGGGCGGAGGTCTGGCCACGGCCTCGATCATCGGGATGGGGGTGAACCCCTATATCAACGCCAGCATCATCATGCAGCTGATGCAGGGCGTGATTCCCAGCCTCGGCGAGCTCGCTCGCGAGGGCGAGTACGGCCGCAACCGGCTCAACCAGTACACCCGCCTGCTGACGGTGCCGATGGCCTTCGCGCAGGGCTATGGGTTCTCGGTCCTGCTCTCGTCCAACGGGGTGATTGCGCCATCGCCGCTCTTCAGTGTCGAGACGATCTCGCTGCTGTTGAGCTTCACGGCCGGCACCGTGCTGCTGATGTGGCTCGGCGAGCTGATCAGCGAGCGCGGCCTGGGCAACGGCATCAGCTTCATCATCTTCGCCGGCATTGTGGGTCGGATCCCAGACCAGGCCGGACCCATCGCCACCGGGCCCGACGGACTGGTTCGAATCATCCCGTTCATCGTGCTGGCGATCATCGTGATTGCCGGGGTGATCTTCATCAACGAGGGTCAGCGCCGCCTGCCGGTGCAGTATGCCAGTCGCGTCCGGGGCCGCCGGATGTACCAGGGCCAGACCCAGTACCTGCCCCTCAAGGTCACCATGGCCGGCGTCATCCCGATCATCTTCGCAGTCAGCATCCTGCTCTTCCCCGCCCAGATCGCGCAGTACTTCACCGCCAGCGACACCGATTGGGTGCGCGGAGTGGCCACCTTCGTGGTCAACAACCTGAGTCAGAACAACGTGATCGTGTATGGCGTGCTGTACTTCGTGCTGGTCGTATTCTTTACCTACTTCTACACGGCGTTCCAGTTCCGGCCAGATCAGACCGCGGACTACCTGCGCAAGAACGGTGGCTTCATTCCGGGCATTCGACCCGGCAAGCCGACCGAGGACTTCCTGGCGCGGGTCACCAATCGGATCACGCTCGGGGGGGCGCTCTTCCTGGCGTCCCTCGCTGTCCTGCCGTTGCTGGTATCGGCCCTCATTCCGGGCACCGAGGGCCTGAGCCTGGGTGGCACCAGTATCCTGATCGTGGTGAGCGTGGTGGTAGAGACCATGAAGCAACTCGAGGCCCAGATGATGATGCGGCACTACGAAGGCTTCATCCGGTGACGGACGCGGGCCGCGGCCGGATGGCCCCGCGCCCGCGGCGGATCCTGCTGCTGGTGGCGCCGGTCGGCGCGGGCAAGGGGACACAGGCCCTGGCGCTGGGGGAGCGGTTGGGCCTGGCTCACCTCGCAACCGGCGACCTCTTCCGGCGGGCCGTCCGCGCGGGCACCGAGCTCGGGCGGCAGGCAGAGGCATTCATGCAGCGTGGCGACCTCGTCCCCGATGCGATCAGCGTGGCACTCATTGCGGAACAGCTGTCCGGACGTGAGGCTGCGCCCGGGGTGATCCTGGATGGCTTTCCGCGCACTGTGGCGCAGGCCGAGGCGCTCGACGAGATGCTGGCCGCCAGGGGTGAGGCAGTGGAGCGGGTGATCGAGATCTCGGTACCCGAGGAGATGCTGGTCCGTCGCGTGGCCGGCCGTCGGGTGTGCCTGACCTGCGGCACCCCCTACCACCTCGACAGCGACCCTCCGTCGCAACCGGGCATCTGCGATCGCGACGGGACACCCCTCCAGCAGCGGGATGACGACCGCGAGGAGGTGGTGCGCGCACGCCTGGCGAGGCAGGGGCCACCGATGCACGAGGTGCTGGCCTACTACGGGAAGCGCGGGCTTGCCCGAACGGTGGACGGCCGAGACTCTATCGCCCGCGTCACCGAGGAGATTCTCGGCACGCTGGTCGACCCGACTGCATGATCACGATCAAGCGCGACGACGAGATCGCGCGGATGCGACGAGCGGGCGGGATCCTGGCCGGGGTGTTGGAAGCGATGGAGGCCGTGTTACGGCCGGGGATCAGCACCGCCGCGCTGGACGAATTGGCCGAGAGCATGATCCGAGGCGCCGGGGCCGTCCCGTCGTTCCTTGGCTATGGCGGATCGGGCTACCCCGGATCCACGCCATTCCCCGCCTCGATCTGCGCGTCGATCAACGATGAGGTCGTGCATGGGATCCCCTCACCCACCCGTCGGCTCTTCGCCGGCGACGTGATCAGCCTGGACGTCGGCTGCATCTGGGAGGGTTGGCATGCGGACGTTGCCCGCACCTGGGTCCTTCCGCCGGTGCCGCGCCGGGTCCAGGAGTTGGTCGATGCCACCCGACGGGCGATGGAGGCAGGAATCGCGGCCGCGGTGCCGGGGAACAGGCTGGGTGACGTCGGTGCTGCGATCGAGGGGGTGGCGCGACGGCACGGGTACGGGGTGGTTCGCCCGTTCGTGGGTCACGGCATCGGCACCGCCATGCACGAGAGTCCAAACGTTCCCAACTACGGCCGCGCGGGGACCGGGCTCCGGATCGAGCCGGGGATGTGCTTCGCGATCGAGCCCATGTTCAACCTCGGAGGCGACGACGTCGAGGTGCTCGACGACGGCTGGACGGTCGCGACTCGCGATGGCAGCCTGTCCGCGCACTTCGAGGACACCGTGGCCATCCGAGAGTCGGGGCCCGAGGTGCTCACCCGTGCCTGACCCAGTTGTTGTGCCGGTCCGGCGCGCTCGTGTATACTCCGCGTTCCGTGGGCCGCCCGGTGCGGCGGCCTTTCCGTGTGTCCAATTCCATGTTTTCATTCAGCGGATCGAGGGTGCGTAGCGCTTGGCGAAGAAGGATGCGATCGAGGTAGAAGGCGAGGTTGTCCTGCCCCTGCCGAACGCAATGTTCAAGGTGCGCCTGGAGAACGGGCACGAGGTTTTGGCCCACGTCTCCGGCAAGCTCAGACAGAACTTCATCCGCATCCTGCCTGGCGATACCGTCCGCGTCGAGCTCAGCCCCTACGACCTCACCCGGGGTCGCATCACGTACAGGATGAGATGAAGGTAGCCGCGTCCATCAAGCCCCGCTGCGAGCGCTGCAAGGTGATCAAGCGCTCGGGAGTGGTCATGGTCATCTGCGTCATCCCCAAGCACAAGCAGAGGCAGGGGTAGCCGCCGATGGCACGCATCGCAGGCGTTGATATCCCGCGCGACAAGCGCGTGGTCATCGCCCTTACCTATATCCACGGCATCGGGCCAACCTCCGCACGCCAGACCCTCGCCGCGGCCAACGTGGCCGAGGCGACGCGGACGCGTGACCTGACCGAGGACGAGGTGACCCGGCTGCGCGAGGTGATCGATCGCCGCTTCAAGGTGGAGGGTGACCTCCGCCGCGAAGTCTCGATGAACATCAAGCGACTGATGGAGATCGGCTCGTACCGCGGACTGCGGCACCGCCGCAATCTGCCGGTGCGCGGCCAGCGCACGAAGACCAACGCACGCCAGCGACGGGGTGCCCGCAAGACAGTCGGCATCCGCCGCAAGAAGTAGCTCAGGAGACCGATGGCAGAGCGCAAGCGCGCCGCGCGCACCAAGAAGCGAGAACGAAAGAACGTGCCGACCGGGCACGCCCATGTCCAGTCCACCTTCAACAACACGATCGTGACCATCACGGACACGGGCGGAAACGTGATCAGTTGGGGGAGCGCCGGGCTGGTCGGCTTCAAGGGTTCGCGCAAGAGCACGCCGTACGCCGCCGCACAGACCGCGGACGGGGCTGCCCGTCGCGCGATGGAGCACGGGATGCGCCAGGTCGAGGTCTTCGTCAAGGGTCCCGGTGCCGGACGCGAACAGGCGATCCGATCGCTCCAATCAGCCGGCCTGGAGGTCACCGCCATCACGGACGTCACTCCCATCCCGCACAACGGCTGCCGCCCACCCAAGCGGCGCAGGGTGTAGGGGAACGCATGGCACGCTACACCGATCCGGTCTGTCGCATCTGCCGCAGGGAAGGGCTGAAGCTCTTCCTGAAGGGCAGCCGCTGCTTCAGCAAGAAATGTTCCTTCGAGAAGCGCAGCACGCCGCCGGGGATGTACGCCCAGCGCCGTCGCAAGCAGAGCGAGTTCGGGATCCAGATGCGCGAGAAGCAGAAGGTCCGTAAGAGCTACTCGATCATGGAGCGCCAGTTCCGCAACTACTTCGCCCAGGCCGAACAGCGGACCGGGATGACCGGTGAGAATCTGCTGCGCCTGCTCGAGATGCGGCTCGACAACGTCGTGTATCGAATGGGCTTCGCGCGTTCGCGAGCGGAAGCCCGCCAGCTGGTGGGCCACGGCCACTTCGCGGTGAACGGCCGGCCAACCAACATCTCGAGCTTCGGCACCAAGGTAGGTGACCGGATCGAAGTCCGACAGGTCAGCCGCAGCCGCGAGATCTTCAAGGTCGCATCCGAGACGATCCGCGGCGCCCAAATCCCTTCCTGGGTCAGCACCGATGCCGGCGCCCTGCACGGCTCGGTCCTGGCCGAGCCCACGCGTGAGCAGATGCCCGCCGAGTTCAACGAGCAGCTGGTCGTCGAGTACTACTCGCGATAGCAGCAGGAGTCAAAGACCGTTCATGATCGAACTTGAAACCCCGCCGTCCCCGCGCATCGACGAGATCGAGGCCAGCGGAGATCAGTCCACCTTCGAGATCAACCCACTGGCCGATGGCTACGGTGTGACGCTCGGCAACGCCCTGCGCCGGGTGTTGTTGAACTCGCTCGAGGGAGCGGCGGTCACCGGAATCCAGATCTCCGGGATCTTCCACGAGTTCAGCACCCTGCCCTCGGTCAAGGAAGACGTGACCCAGATCGTCCTGAACATGAAGAAGCTCCGGCTCCGATCGTTCGCGCGCCACGCGGTGAGCCTGCGCCTGGTCAAGAGCGGCTCAGGCCCGGTCACCGCCGCGGACATCACCGAGTCGGCGGACGTGGAGATCATCAACCCCGACCTGGTCCTGCTCACCCTCGACAGCGACGCAGGCTCGATCGAGATGGACCTCACCGAGGAGGTGGGGGTCGGCTATCGAGCCGCCGAGCACACCGAGGAGATGCCGATCGGGATCATCCCGGTGGACGCCATCTTCTCGCCGGTACGTCGGGTGAACTTCAGCGTGAGCGACACGCGCGTTGGCCAGATGACCAACTTCGACCGCCTGGTGATCGAGATCCAGACCGACGGGACGATGACGCCCCAGGCGGCGCTCTCTTCGGCCGCCGACATCCTCGTCCGGGAGTTCAGTCGCTTCGCCGAGATTGGTCGCCGGCCGATGGGGATGGGCAACGACCTGCCGATTCCGATAGGAGCCAACTTGCTCGACGCCCCGATCGAGGAGCTCGACCTCCCGATGCGGGCCTACAACAGCCTCAAGCGCAACAACATCACCAAGGTCGGCCAGTTGCTGGCACTCGGCGACGACGAATTGCTGCGGATGCGCAACTTCGGGAAGAAGAGCCTCGACGAAATGAAGGAGCGGCTTGCGCTGCGAGGCTTCGGCAGCCCCGAGAGCGCCACCCCATCCGCCGACGAATCGGACCTGCCGGCCGCCGCTGAGCTGGACGAGGCCGCGGCCGCCGAGTTGGACCGCGAGGGCTGATTCGTGCCGCATCGCATCGCCGGCCGCAAGCTGGGTCGCTCGGGATCGCATCGGACGCACATGCTGCGCAACCTTGCGGTTGCCGTGCTCCGTTTCGAGAAGGTCCGAACCACGGAGGCAAAGGCCAAGGAAGTCCGCGGCCTGGTGGATCGCCTGATCGGCACAGCAAAGCGGGGCGACCTCGCAGCGCGTCGCCGCCTGATCGCGGAGATGCCGCACGAGCCGCTGATGGTCGAGAAGCTCATGGGCGAGCTGGCAGCAAAGTACGCCGAGCGCACGTCTGGCTTCACTCGCATGGTCAAGATCGGCCCGCGTCTGGGGGATGCGGCCGAGATCGTTCAGATCGAGCTCGTCTGAGACGGCGAGCGGATCCGAGCGCATACCAACCGAACACGGACCGATGCCCTCCACGGCGCTTCGTTGCGCACGGGCGGTGATCGAGTACGACGGGACCGCCTTCGCCGGATCTCAGTACCAGCCGAACGTTCGGACGGTGCAGGGAGAGATGGAGGAGGCGCTTAACAGACTGACCGGCGTCCGGACTCGAGTCCGGTTCGCCGGACGCACCGATGCCGGGGTGCATGCCACCGGCCAGGTCGCGGCCTTCTGCCTTCCGCCCGACGGAATGCGGTGGCCGGAGCTGCGGAGAAGGTTGAACGCGATCCTCCCGCCCGACCTGGTGGTGCGGTCGCTTCAATCCTGCCAGCCCGGATTCGACCCGCGGCGGGACGCGCTCTGGCGCGTCTACCGTTATCGGATCCGGACGGCCGGGGACCGGCGGCCGGCAGATCGGCATCGGGCGTTCGAGATCAACGACCGGCCCGACGTGGCGGCAATGCGTCGCGCGGCGGGTGGGCTGCCCGGGATTCGCGATTTTGCGGCCCTCGGCAGCGACCCGCAGGGCCGGACCGTGCGACACCTGCGCGAGGTGGCGCTGATCGTGCGAGGCACCTCGATCGAGGTGCGGGTCACGGGAGACGCCTTCCTGCGCGGGATGGTGCGCAGCCTGGTCGCCCTCCTCCTGGAGGTCGGCCGTGGAAAGCTGGATGCCACCGCTGTCGACGAGTTGCTGCGCCTTCGGTCGCGAGCCCTCGATGGGCGGGCGGCTCCGGCGCGTGGGCTCACTCTCGAGCGCGTCGTGTACGGTACGGCCGACAGGTCGGACAGGGAGAATTCAGGAACGTGAAGACCTACGCAGTCAAGGCAAGCGAGATCGAACGGCAGTGGTGGGTGGTGGACGCCGCCGACCAGACGCTCGGTCGGTTGGCCACGCGCATCGCCACGCTGCTCGAGGGCAAGCACAAGCCGATCTATTCACCGCACCTCGATACCGGTGATCACGTGGTCGTGGTCAACGCCGAGAAGGTCCGCGTCACCGGTAACAAGCTCACCCAGAAGCGGTACTACCGGCACTCCAACTACCCGGGCGGATTGAAGGAGGAGGGCCTCGACGCCCTGCTGGCCCGCCGCCCTGAACTGGTCATCGAGCGTGCCGTGAAGGGGATGTTGCCCCAGAATCGCCTCGGTCGGGCGATGTTCGGCAAGCTGCGTGTCTATCGCGGACCGGACCATCCGCACCAGGCGCAGCAGCCTGCGGCTGCGGAGCTGTAAGGGATGGCACACAACGTGACTACCAACTACCTCTACGGAACGGGCCGGCGCAAGGAGGCGATCGCCCGTGTGCGGCTCGTGCCAGGGGATGGGGCAATCGTGATCAACGGCAAGGACGCGGCTGTCTACTTCGGCGGGCACGCGGCGCTGGCGACTCTCGCCCAGCCGTTCAAGGTGACCGAGACCGAAGGCCGCTATTCGGCCAGCGTCCTCGTCGCCGGAGGCGGCTTCAGCGGCCAGGCCGGGGCGATCCGTCACGGCATTGCGCGAGCCTTGCTGGCCGGCATGCCCGACTCTCGCCCGGTTCTGCGCGAGGCAGGCCTGCTCACGCGTGATCCGCGGGCCAAGGAGCGCAAGAAATACGGCCTCAAGCGCGCTCGCAAGGCGCCCCAGTTCACCAAGCGCTGATTGGTTGACCCGACCCGTCTGAGGAGATGGGTCGGGGGCCGGTGCTATCATCCGGCCCCGTGCCAGACGCCATGGCGGAGTTCCTCGACACGTACCTGCGCGGCAACTGGACGTCGCTGGTTGACATCGCGCTGGTTGGCGTCGTCATCTACTGGATCTTCATCCTGATCCGGGGGACGAGGGCAGTCCGGATCGTCATCGGCCTGTCGATCCTGTACGCCGTCTTCCTCGCCGCCGACGCGCTTGACCTGCGCCTGCTCTCAACCTTGCTGCAGGCCGGCGCCGTGGTCGGCCTGTTTGCGATCGTGGTCGTCTTCCAGCCCGAACTCCGCCGAGCGCTGGAGCAGATCGGGCGCGTCGGTTCGCTGGATCGGTTCTTCGTGAGCGCGGACGCCCAGAAGGCGGAACGGGTCTCGCGGGAGCTGAGTCGGGCGGCACGCCTGCTCGCCGGCTCACGCCACGGGGCATTGATCGTGCTCGAGCGCGAAACGGGCCTCCACGACCTGATCGCCGATTCGGGGGTCGCGATTGACGCCGACCTGCGGGCCGAACTGTTGGCCACCATCTTCTACCGTGGCACGGCCCTGCATGACGGGGCAGTCATCGTTTCCGGGGAGCGGATCGTGGCGGCCGGCGTGCTGCTGCCCCTGTCACAGAACGTACTCGACTCGGAGCGCTACGGCACGCGGCACCGCGCCGCCATCGGGATCAGCGAGCAATCGGACGCCATCGTCCTGGTGGTGAGTGAGGAGACCGGGTCGATCAGCCTGGTGATGCGTGGCCGGATCGAGCGCAACCTGGGTGAGGATCAGCTCCGCCGGCGTATCTTCTATCTCATCCACCCCGAGGCGCAGCGGCCCGCCATGCCGAGGCTCCGCCGCAGCCTGGAAGGTCGATGGGGAGTTGGCGAGGCCGAGGCGACGCAGCCGATCGACCCCGACGCGCGGGTTGTCTCGGATGGGCCAGCCAGCACCCCGTCCACCCCGAGCACGACATCGCCGGGCGCACCCGCGGAGCGCCCGAGTTGATCCGCTGGATCTTCCGCAACTGGCACCTCAAGCTCGGAGCGCTGGCCCTTGCCGTGATCCTGTACACCGGCTTCGTCTACTCGGGCTCATTCTCTGACGAGACCCTTCCGGGCGTGCCGGTGGCCGTGATCAACCAGCCCAGCCGCACCTACCTGCTGACCCAGCAACTGACCACCGTTGACGTGCGATACCGGCTGGCTGCGGATGCACCGCAGCGGGTCACCTCCGAATCGTTTGCAGTGACGGTCGACCTGGCCGCATATGACATGTCCGCTGCCGCCACCCAACAGTCGTTGCCGGTCGTTGTCCGACCGCTAGGCGAAGGCATCACGGTGCTGACCTATTCCCCGGCCAGCCTCTCGGTGAGCCTGGACGCGGTCGATCAACGCAGCGTGGCGGTGGGCGTCGACCGAGGCGCGGTTCCCGACGGGCTGGAGGCGGGCCAGCCTCAGCTTTCCCAGCGGCACGTGACTGCCACCGGGCCGGCAAGCCTGCTCGGGCTGGTGGATCGGGCGCTGGCCCGGGTCAGGATCGATGAATCGGGGATCGACGTCACGGCGCAGGTGGAGCTGGTACCGGTAGATGTCGATGGGCGACCCATCGCGTCGGTGGAGCTCACCCCAGCCTTCGTCACGGTCCGGATCGATGTACGAACGGTGCTGACCAGCAAGACCGTCCCGGTGCGGCCACTCCTGGTTGGCGCCCCAGCCCGCGGATTCGAGGTCGGCTCGGTACGGGTCCAGCCGCCGGTCGTGTCTCTGACCGGGGCGCCCGCCGACCTTGTCTCGGTGGTCGAGGTGACGACGGCCTCGCTCAGCCTCGCTGGCGCTGACTCTGACCTTGTGCAGGTGCTGGAGATCATCCTTCCGCCGGGGACCGTCATCAGCCCGGGCGGGCAGCCCGCAGTGAGCGTCGAGGTGACGATCCGCGCCATCGCCGCGACTCGGACCTTTGTGACCGGGATCACCTGCGTCGGCACCCTCGCCGGTGGGGGGTGCCTGCCGGGGGTCACCCAGGTAGCCGTGACCGTGGGGGGGAACCTGCGCGAACTGGAGGCGCTGGACGTCGTTGACGTGACGCCCACAATTGACGTCACGGGCCTGGTGCCCGGCACCTACCAGCTTGCGCCCAGCGTGACGCTGCCGGACGGCATCAGCCTGATATCGATCTCGCCCGACTCGGTCAGCGTGGTCGTCAGCGGGCCGGCGCCCTGAGCCGGGTGGGACGCCTGTTCGGCACCGATGGCATCCGCGGGGTCGCCAACCGGGACCTGACGACTGAACTGGCGATGGCGCTGGGGCGCGCTGTCGGCCGGCGCCCGGCCGGCGCAGGCAAGCCGGTGCTGATCGGCCAGGACACGCGTCGCTCCGGCGAGTCGCTGAGCGCAGCGGTTGCCGCGGGCGTCATGTCGGCCGGAGCCGACGCGGTGCATTTGGGGGTCGTGACCACGGCGTGCCTCGCGCTCGCCTCCACCGACCCGGGAATCGGGGCCGGGGTGATGGTGTCCGCCTCCCACAACCCCGCAGACGACAACGGGCTGAAGATCCTGGTCCGCGGCTACAAGCTGGACGATGCCGACGAAGACGCTATCGAGGTCGCCATGCACGACCCCTCCCCGGGATTGCCGCGCAACTCCGGCTTGGGTCGGGAGCGTCGCGACGAGGCGGCTGCGGCGGTCTATCGCGACCACCTGCGCACGGCTGCTGGATCGACATTCGCCGGCCTGCGGATCGGACTTGACTGTGCCAATGGCTCGGCGAGTTTTCTCGCTCCGTCGCTCTTCGCTGAGCTCGGCGCCGAGGTTGTCGCGATCGGGGTCGATCCCGACGGCTCCAACATCAACCGCAATTGCGGCGCCACCCACCCGGATCGGCTGGCCGAGGTCGTACGGGCCGAACACCTCGAGTTCGGATTCGCCTTCGACGGGGACGCCGACCGGCTCATCGCGGTCGATGGCCTGGGACGGGTGCTCGACGGTGACAGCCTGCTCGGGATCTGCGCTACCGCTCGGCTGGCAGCCGGCCGGCTGCGGCACGGCGTGCTGGTCTGCACCGTGCTCTCCAACGGCGGGCTGGAGCAGGCCGTAACCGGGGCCGGCGGAAGGGTTGTCCGCACCCCGGTCGGTGATCGACAGGTGATGGCCGCGATGCTGCGCGAGGATGCCGAGCTCGGCGGCGAGCAATCCGGACACGTCATCTTCCGCGACTTGGCGACCACCGGGGACGGGCTGCTGACCGCCATCCAATTGGCGCGAACCGTGCGTGACGCCGGCGGAGCGACGCTCGCCGACCTGGCAGACCGGATTCCGAGGCTCCCGCAGGTGATGCTAAACTCAGCCGTCCGTCGCGGGGGCGCTTGGGCGGACGATCCGGTGCTGAGTGCCGCGGTCGCCGCGGCCGAGGTGCGGCTTCGAGGGCACGGCAGGGTCCTGGTCCGACCGTCGGGGACCGAGGCCAAGATCCGGATCATGGTCGAGGGTGACGACGTGGACGAGATCAGCGAGATCGCCCGTCACCTGCAGCGCATCGCGGAGACGCAGCTCAACTAGGAGCGGAGGAAGCCGGGTTCGGATGTGCGGGATCGTCGGCTACGTGGGGCCCCGTGACGCGGCCCCCATCCTGCTCGAGGGGCTTCGCCGCCTGGAGTACCGCGGCTACGACTCTGCCGGGATCGCGATCCTGACCGAGGCGGGGGACGTCTTCATCGAGAAGCGCGCCGGGAAGCTCTCCAACCTGACCGACCACCTGAATGGCGGCGCCCCGGCCGGGCACCCCGGCATCGCCCACACCCGCTGGGCCACCCATGGGCGCCCTACCGACACCAACGCTCACCCTCACACTGACTGCAGCGGCCGCCTGGCCCTGATCCACAACGGGATCATCGAGAACTACCGCGAGATCAAGGATCGGCTGGCAGCGAGCGGGCATCGGTTCGTCTCCGAAACCGATACCGAGGTGCTCGCGCACCTCGTGGAGGAGCGCTATAGCGGTGACCTGGTCGAGGCAGTCCGTCTCGCCCTCAACGAGGTGCGCGGCGCGTACGCGATCGGGGTATTGCACACCGACCACCCCGAGCAGATCGTCGGCGCGCGGATGAACGTTCCCCTCATCGTGGGCCTGGGCAAGGGGGAGGGCTTCCTGGCCAGCGACGTGCCGGCGATCCTCGAACACACCAAGGACGTGGTGATCCTCCAGGAGGGCGACATCGCCGACATCTCCGCCAGCGGGACCCGCATCCGGAAGCTCGACGGGACGCCGGTCGAGCGCGAAGTGACCCACATCAACTGGACGATCGATGCCGCCGAGAAGGGCGGCTTTGCACACTTCACCCTCAAGGAGATCTACGAGCAACCGCATGCCATCCAGGAGGCACTCCGCGGCCGGGTCGCCACCAGTGGCAGCATCACCCTGACCGAACTGGCCGCCATCGAAGCCCGGCTCCGCGACGTCCAGATGGTATACGTGGTGGGTTGTGGGACGGCCAACTACGCGGCCGAGGTCGGCGCGCAGCTGATCCGGCGCTGGACCGGGCTGCCCGCCTTCAGCCAGGTCGGGTCGGAGATGCGCTACTCCCCTCCGCCAATCGACGCGCGGACCCTGGTGATCGCGGTCAGCCAGTCGGGCGAGACCGCCGATACATTGGCGCCGACCCGCCTGGCCGAGGAGATGGGGGCCAGTGTGGTGGTGGTCACCAACGTGGTCGGCAGCGCCCTGACCCGCGATGCCGACGCGGTCTGCTACCTCCAGGCGGGGCCGGAGGTCGCGGTGGCGAGCACCAAGGCGTTCGTCACCCAGGTTGCGGTGCTGGCCCTGATCGCGCTGCACCTGGCCGGCCTGCGCGGCAGCCTCTCACCACATCGGATCCGGACCTATGGAGCCGCCCTCCGCGAACTGCCGGCGTTGGCCGCCCGCACGCTTGAATGCGCGCCCCAGATCAAGAAATTGGCGCGCTCATGGTCGCGGGTGCGCGACGTGATGTTCATCGGACGCGGCCTCGGGCACCCAATCGCGATGGAAGGCGCCCTGAAGCTGAAGGAGCTGTCGTACATCCACGCGGAGGGCTACCCCGCCGGTGAACTTAAGCACGGCCCGATTGCCCTGCTCGACGCCGACACCCCGCTGGTTGCGATCGCCACCCGTTCGACGGTCTACGACAAGGTGATCAGCAACATGGCCGAGGTGCGGGCCCGCGAAGCCCCGGTGCTGGCCATCGCCAGCGAGGGGGACGAGGAAGTTGCCCATGTTGCGCACGACGTGGTGTACGTCCCGGAAACACTCGAGGAACTGACACCCATGATCGCGATCCTGCCGCTCCAGTTGCTCGCCTACGAGGTCGCGGTGGAGCGTGGCACGGACGTTGACCAGCCGCGCAACCTGGCCAAGTCCGTCACCGTCGAATAGACGCGCGGCGCCCACCGGATGAGCCGCCACGAGATCGGGGTTGACCTGGTCGACATCGACCGGATCGTGGCAGTCCTGGCCCGCTTTCCGGACCGCTTCCGCGAGCGGGTCCTGACCGAGCGAGAGGCGCGCTACTGTGGCCGGAAGGTGGAGCGCATCGCCGGACGGTGGGCCGCGAAAGAGGCGATCAGCAAGGTGCTCGGCCTGGGCGTCCGAGGGGTCGGCTGGCGCGAGATCGAGGTACTCCCCAACTATGCCGGGGCGCCGCAGGTCCAGCTCCACGACCGCGCCGCTCGCCGTGCGGCCCAGCTCGACCTTGAGGACATCACCGTCACCATCTCGCACGAGCGACGGATGGCGGTGGCGGTGGCCGTCGCCCACCGCCGCGACTGAGGGCGGCCCCATGTCCGCAACGTCGCTCACCCAGCGCTGGGTTGCCCAGCGACTGCCAGAGCGTCCGGCCAGGGCCCACAAGGGGTCATTCGGTCGGTTGCTGATTGTCGCCGGCTCGCTCGAGTACGCGGGGGCGGCGCTGCTCACCGGCACGGGTGCGATTCGTGCCGGCGTCGGGCTGGCCTGCCTCGCCACCCCCGAGTCGGTCGGCACGCGGCTGCTCGGCCTGGTCCCCGAGCTGACCGCCATGCTGCTGGCCGAGGAGGCGCCAGGCCTGATCGCCCCGGTCGGCTGGCGCAGGCTGGCGTCCGAGGCGGCCGGCTTTGACGCATTGGTAATCGGGCCGGGCCTTGGCCGCCAGCCGTCCACCCTGCGACGGACGCGCAGCTTCATCGGCGAGATCCGCCGCCCTGCGGTGGTTGACGCGGACGGATTGACCGCGCTGGCCGAGAGCGACCGATGGTGGGCCACGGTCCGCGCGCCGGTGGTGCTCACTCCGCACCCCGGCGAATTCGCCCGGCTGGTCAAGCTGGCCCCGGGCGAGGTCCTGCCCGACGATGATGCCCTGCGCGAGCGGGCGGCGAGGGAAGCGGCGCTGCGCTGGGGCAAGGTGGTGGTGCTCAAGGGCGCGCATACCGTGATCGCCGGGCCTGAAGGGACCCTGCTGCGCTCCTCGATTGCCACGCCCGCACTTGCCACCGCAGGCAGCGGTGATGTCCTGGCGGGCGCGATTGGTGCCTTCCTCGCCGCCGGCCTGGATCCGCTCGACGCGGCGGGCTGCGGCGTGGCGGTGCACGGCGCGGCGGGGCTGCTGGCGGAGGACCGGATCGGGCGCGCGGGCGTAGTGGCGCGCGATATCGCCAACCTGCTGCCCGAGGCCATCGAACAGCTCCGCGGCGGCCGTCGCTCGTGATCGGGCAGCCAGCGCGCAGCCCGCACCGCGCCTGGATCGAGGTCGACCACGACGCGCTGCGGCACAACCTGGCGGTGCTCCGGGGGTTGGCCGGCGAGAGGACCGCGGTGATCGGCGTGGTGAAGGCGAACGCCTATGGCCACGGTGCGGTCGAGGTCGCGACCAGCCTGGTCGCGAGCGGAGTCGAGCGGCTGGCGGTCGCCACCGTCGACGAAGGCCAGCGCCTGCGACAGGGGGGCCTGACCTGCCCGATCCTGGTGCTGTGGGGTCCCGGCCCGGAGGAGGTTCAGTCTGCCCTCACCGACGACCTTGAACTCACCGTCTACGACGAGGCAGGCGTATCCAGGGTCGAAGCCGCTGCCGACGGCCACGGGCACCGCGCGACGGTCCACCTCAAAATCGACACCGGGCTGGGCCGGCTGGGGATCGACCCTGCCGCAGCGGCCACCCTGGCCGCCCGCGTCGTCGGGAGTCGCCACCTGCGCCTCGCAGGCACCTTCAGTCACCTCGCGGTGCCCGGCGAGGACGAGGCGGTCACCGAGACCCAGCTTCTGCGCCTCGCCCGCGCTCTCGACACGATGCGGTCGGGCGGGATCGATCCTGGGCTGGTTCACGTGAGCGCCACCGGCGGCATCCTGGCTGGAGTGGGTCGCTTCGCGGATGCGGTCCGGCCCGGCCTTGGCCTGTACGGGCTGGCGCCCGACTGGGCGGCGCAGACCGATCATGGCCTCCGTCCGATCCTGAGCGTCCGTGCACTGCCGCTCCGCATCTTCGATCTGGCGGCCGGGGAGGCGATTGGGTACGGCCTTCGCTTTCGGGCAGCGCGAGCGACCCGGATTGCCACCCTGGGGATCGGGTACGGCGACGGCTGGTCGCGTTCCCATACCAACAACGGATGGGTCCTGGTTCGCGGCCAGCGGGCCCCAATCGTGGGCGCCATCAGCATGGACGGCCTCACCGTCGATGTGGGCGAGGTTGGTGCGCTAACCTACGCCGACGAGTTCACCCTGATCGGCGAGCAGCAGGGAGCCGTGATCACCGCCGATGAGGTCGCCACCGCGCGACGCACGATCAACTACGAAGTCACCACGGCCCTGCGGGGGCGCCTGCCGCGGGTCCACCTGGGCGAGGTGCATCCATGACGGTACGGGTTGAACAGCTGGCACGTCACCTTCGACGGCTCGGGTTGGCGGCCCCCGCCGCATTCCTGCTCGAGGCACACCGGCCGCTGCTGCCCCTGCTCCGCCAGGCGGGGATCGCCATCTCGCCGATCCTCGATCCGCTCGCGGGCGAGCCTGGCATGACCGCGTCGCTGCTCGACGATCCCACCGCGCTCGACCGTCTGCTGGCCGAACTGGACGGCGACCGGCCGCCGGTGACCGGCTGATGCCCAACCTGGGAGAGCTGATCGTCGAGCTGATCGGCAGCATCGGTACCGCGATCAGCACCACCCAACTGCGCCTGGCGCCCGGGCCGGCCCTGGCGCTGGGCCTCATCGCCCTAGTCTTCCTATCGCTGATCGCCCGTCCCTCGTCCCGGTGGGCCGCCCGCGATCTCGGTCGCCTTGCATCGCTGCGCCACGCGGTCGCGCTGGCCGCCGAATCCGGTGACGGCATCTGGGTCTCGCTCGGCAGCGCTGGCGTGTCACGCGCCACGGGTGCCGCGGAACGACTGCAGACGCTGGCGGGCCTGGCGGTGCTCGGGCACGCGGCTCGCCTCGCGGCACGCGCGGGCGTACCGCTGCGGATTTCGACCAATGATCCGGTCGCCGGACTGCTGGCGGACGATGCCCTCGACCAGGCCCACCGCGAGGCCGATACGCAGCACCAGCGGCAGCAATCGGTCGCCTCGTTCGATGGAGAAGGGCGGCCCGCCGCAGGCGGCACTGCGATGGCGCAGGCGATGCGCCCCGGAGTGGTGATCGTGGCCGGCTCCCTCGGCGAGGAGGCACTCCTGCTGCAGGCGCCCGGGAACGAGGCCGCCTGGAGCAGCCTCGGCAGCGCCAGCCCGTCCCAACTCGCCGGGCTGCTGATGACCAGCGGCGGCAGCCTGCTTGGTGCGGAGCTGTTCGGTGCCACCAGCGACCTGCGCCCGGGGAACCCGCAACGGATCGCCGTTCACGCAGCCAATCGGCTTCTTGGGGTGGTGGTCCTGGTGCTGATCGCGGGCACCGTGCTGGCGGTCAGCGGAGCGGGCGACCTGAAGCCATTCCTGGTCGGCGGCTGACCACGAGCCCGGCATGCGACGACCGTGGGCACTCAACCTGCTGCTGGGCGTCGGCGCCCTGCTGCTCCTCGACCTGCTGCTGGTCAACACCTGGATCGGGGCGATCGCCGGGCTGATCCGCGAGTGGATCGTGCTCCTGGCCGCAGCCGCGGCGGTCGCCGGGGTGATGGCGCTGGGCGGGCGCCACCTCGCGGATCTGCGGGGGGGCCGCGGAGACCGGATCGGGTCGATCGTGCTCCTGGCGGGGATGGGTGCGATGCTACTCGCCGGCCTGCGCCCGGGCGGCGAAGGAACCACCGATCCCGCCGTGCGCTGGCTCACCGCGGCCCTGCTCGTCCCGCTGGCCGCGTCGCTCGTGGCGCTGGTCTTCGTCTTCCTGCTGGCCGGCATCCGGCGCGCGGCCCGAGTCGGCAACCGTGAGACGGTGGTCATGCTGCTGGGCGCTGCGGCGGTCGTGATCCTGCTGCTGCCGATCGGCGGCCGGCCGGGCGATGTGCTGGCCGACGCGGCCGGCTGGGCCCTCGCTGTTCCCATCGGCGCGGTATTCCGGGGCCTCCTGATCGGCGTGGCCGTGGTCGGCGCGGTGAGTGCTCTGCGCGTGCTGCTCGGAGCCGATGCCGATGACTGATCGCCAGCCCGCGTCCCGCGCGCGGCGCCCCCTCCTGCCCCTCGTCATCCTCCTGTTGGTCAGTGCGGCGCTGCTGGTGCCGGATCAACCGCTGCGCTGGTTGGTCCGAGTCGCCGACTCCGGGGGACCGGCGGCGGGGGAGCTGCGCGCCCTGGTTCGATCCCTCCCGGTCCATGCATTGGTGTTGGTCGGGTTCGACCCCGACCTGGGTACCTACGCCGAGATCCGACCGGCAGTCCGCGCGTTGCTGGATGACCTCTTCGCCCACGAGGCTCGCGTCGCCCTGGTGAGCTTCTCGCCGGAGGGCCGCGCCCTGGCGAGCGCCGAGCTCGACCGGCTGCGACGAGCCGGATTCGCGGACGACGAGCTGGTCGACCTGGGCTTCCACGGCGGGGCGGAGGCCGGCCTGGTCGAGAGCGTCGAACGGGTGGTTCCCGACGTCGAGCGCGGTCCACTGGCCAGTGCGATCCGGGTCAGGGGCAGCGGCCTGGCCGCGTTCGACCTGGTGCTGCTGGTGGGCGGAACCGATTTTGGCCCCCGGGCCTGGGTCGAGCAGATCCTGCCCCGGCTGCCGGACCTGCGCCTCGCGGCAATTGCTCCGACGGTGCTCCAGCCCGA